>PLMQ01000015.1 GCA_003142535.1 Syntrophaceae bacterium | reverse complement strand
TACGTTTAACGAAATGTGGAAAATCAGCCCAGAAATAGGTCTCTTCCTATTGCCTCATAAATAATTTTACCGAAGAATTGGCGGTTTTAGGTCTTCCAATTTGACATTGACAAACCCGCCACGAAAGCGTTAACTACTGCATAACATTTAAAATCTCTTCCAAGCCGGAATTACTGATAAATGCTTATGGACAGCAAACAAGACTGGCAAAATATCTATCAAATATCTCATAAAAAGCAAAACTTAAAACTTATAATTTACCTCACAGGAGAATTCGGAATCAAAAACCTTACCTCCTTTTCTGCGGAAATTAAAAACCTTATCCCAACATATAAAGTCAGAGAAATGGATTTGGACTTCTCCGGAATCACTTACATAGACAGTGCCGCAGCCTTAGCTATTATCCAGATCCAAAAAGCGGCAGCGGCAAAATTTATTGATTGCTCGCTTGTTAATTTAAATGAAGAAGCAAAAGGCATATTCAGTGTCATTTCCGAAAAGGCATTAACACAATCGTCATTAAAAATCAGGACGCCGCCGGATATATTACTAATACAGTTAGGCGAAGCATCTTTGGCCTTTGCCCGCGATTTAGTAAATATTATATCATTCGTCGGCGAATTGATATTGGCTACTATTTACACTTTCCGACACCCCAAATCATTGCGTATCAGAGACGTCCTCTTTTACATGAAACGGGTGGGAGTTGACGGCCTGCCGATCGTCGGCCTTATCAGTTTATTGATTGGACTGATAATTGCTTTTATGTCCTTTTTACAACTCCGCATGCTGGGCGCCAATATTTATGTCCCCTCCCTGGTCAGTTTTGCCATGGTTAAGGAACTGGGGCCGATCATGACTGCAATTTTAGTTGCCGGCCGCTCCGGCTCCTCCTTTGCCGCGGAAATCGGCACCATGGTGGTCAATGAGGAAGTGGATGCCCTAAAGACTATGGGCTTTGATCCTGTCCGTTTTCTGGCTGTTCCCAAAGTATTCGCTGCCATAATAGTTGTTCCGGTTTTAACAATCTACTCTGACCTTTTCGGCATCATTGGCGGCTTGATTGTCGGTATAACCGGGCTTGATCTGACCGTACATACTTATGTTATGCAATCTTTAAAAACCATCAAGGTCTTCGATGTTGTCACGAGTCTGATTAAGGCGGCTGTCTTTGCTGTAATGATCGCCGGAATTGGCTCTCAAAGAGGATTTCAAGTGCGCTCGGGCGCGCAGGATGTTGGTAAATATACAACCTCCGCCGTCGTTTCGGCAATTTTCCTTATTGTAGTGGCCGATTCCATTTTCGCCATAATGTTCTATTATATAGGGTAAAGTAATCGTCAGGAGCAAATTTTGCGTTTGCCGGGAACAAAACCGATAATTATTGTAGAAGGCCTTACCGCCCGTTTTGGCACCAACGTGGTCTTTGAGAACGTAAGCTTTCAGGTTTATAAGGGCGAAATTCTCGTGATTGTCGGAGAAAGCGGTTGCGGTAAAACCACCCTTCTCAAAATGATGATCGGCCTGCAAAGCCCATCATCCGGTAAAGTATTATTCCAGGGAACCGATATAATTTCTGCCAGTGGAAAAGAATTAAATAATTTCCGGCATAATATAGGAGTGCTTTTCCAATCCAGCGCTCTGTTCAGTTCGATGACGCTGAAAGAAAACATTGCTCTGCCGCTCCAGGAATATACCAATCTGGACAGGGCAACAATAGACTTGATTATCAAAATGAAATTGGGCATGGTTAACTTGGCCGGATATGAAAATCATTATCCTTCAGAACTTTCCGGCGGCATGAAAAAAAGGGCAGGTATTGCCCGCGCCATGGCGCTTGATCCAATAGTTCTTTTTTTTGATGAACTATCCGCCGGACTCGATCCGGTAACGGCAGTCGAGCTGGATAATTTGATTATCAAAACCAATGAAGCATTGGGTACTACTATGGTTATCGTAACACATGAACTCGAATCTATTTGCAAAATTGCCCATAGAGTTATAATGTTGGATACGAAAGCAAAAGGAATTATAGCCGAAGGCACGCCGCTCGAGCTGAAAGAAAAGGCAACAGACCCCCGGGTGCGCAGTTTCTTTTTGAGAGAAGCGCCTGAAGAAAGTTCTCAGGATACGTATTATGTCCGGTAGAAGTTCAAAATTCTTGATTGGTCTTTTTGTCATCACAGGTCTGATGATTGGTGCAATTATTATCATCTGGGCCGGAGCATCCGATCTGTTTATGAAAGGCTCAACTTATGTGTCCTACTTTGACGAATCGGTGCAGGGGCTGCAAAATGATTCCGCAGTTAAATACCGCGGTGTAGAAATCGGCAAAGTCGAAAGCATCAGAGTTGCTCCCGATTATCGTTTAATTGAAGTGGTGATGAAGATTAACTTGTCCGGTGATCTGCAGAAACAAACCATATCCCAGTTGAGGACAACAGGAATTACCGGGATAGTTTTTATCGAACTTGACCGAATCAAACCGGGAGAACACCTTGATTTCCAGACCGTAAGCTTTAAGACGGCGTACCCGATTATCCCTTCGCGTCCTTCGGACATCAGCAAACTATTGGCAGATGCCAATAAAATTATGCAAAGCATCAAGGAGCTTGATTTTAAGGGAATTTCCGATCAACTAAAAAATACCACCAAAGCCATTGAAAATTTCCTGGCGGGAAAACATACAAACAATATCATGACCAATCTGGATTCCACATCAGCCAACATCGATCAATCAATGGAAAATCTTCGTGTAACCCTGGAAAAATTGCAGGAATTTTCAGAAAGTATAAGTGACAATCCATCGGATTTACTTTATAAACGGCCAGCACCGCCGAAAAAAATCATGGAATAAGCAAGGGAGAAAGCAAAATGGGGGAATTTTCTATACCAGGAAAAAGCAACAAACAACTTCTATATGTCACTTTTCTCCTTCTTCTCCTTTGTTTCTTTGTCCTGCAAGGTTGCGCAAATGACGGAAGACCCCGGCCTACGATAGAAAATTACATTATAGACTATCCGGTTCCCATTTTGGAAAAGCGAGCTCAACTAAATGAAACAATCAGATTTAACCGTTTTACCATTGCTGCCGCTTACAATAATCAAAACATGATTTTCCGTCAGGACATTTACTCAATTGATTCTTTCAATTATAATAAATGGGCGGTAAATCCTGCGGATATGCTTGCCGACAGCTTATTACGTGATATGCAGGCAAGTAGACTCTTTCGCGCTGTATTTTCCCGTTATGCCGCGGAAGAAGGCCGGTATATTATTCAGGGTGGTGTTGGAGAATTTTTCCTGCGTATAGAAAAAGGCAGCAAAACGGCCGTTATCTGTCTTGATATAACACTAAAAGATTCCCAGCAGCGGGAAGCGACCAAAAGAATTCTTTTTCAGAAAAAATACCGTCAGGAAGAATCCCTCAAAGACCAGTCACCCCGTGGCTACTGTCAGGCAATGAGTGAGGCGGCACAAAATATTTCACGGCAAATTATTACCGATGTTTATCAGGCAATCAAGTCATCCGCTAATAAATAATTTTTCCTGCGGTAAAAATACTGATGAAAGAAATTAATATCCGCACAACCGCCCAAGTTGAAATGATTGATATTACGGCGGCTATTCGGTCGGTTGTCGATGAAAAGAAAATTAAAAGCGGTCTTTGTATTGTTTTCACACCGCATACGACCGCGGCTGTCACAATTAATGAAAATGCCGACCCTGATGTACCCCGCGACATCATTGCTGCCCTGGAGACGGCTATTCCGCAAAATGCCCATTACCGCCATAGTGAGGGAAATTCTCCTGCCCATGTTAAATCATCGTTGATTGGCGCATCGGCAACTGTCTTAATAGAAAACAGCAAACTTGTTTTAGGAACATGGCAGTCACTTTTCTTCTGTGAATTTGACGGGCCCCGTAATCGCAAAGTATTGGTGAAAGTTATCCCTGCAGATTGATATCCTTTTACCGGTAAGGTAAAATTAAATTACTTTGCGCTCCCCTACGGGAAGCGCTCCCGGTCTTTGGCTAACTTTGTTGGCGGAGCCTGCCCGGCGAATGCGGGGAAGCCTCCTCCTTGCCGCCTTGTTATCCTTTGAAATCGAAAGGGTATGACTTTACAAAGACTGTCAAATTAAGACCTAACCGATTGTTGAAAACACCTACTTATCCTCAACTTTCCGTTTAGAATAGAAGTGAGGATTGCCAGTTATATTCATTAACTTTATAGGTCTTAATCAAAACCTTTTTCTGCCGATCAAAAGGGATGGGAAGGTGCTCATAATGGACCATAGGTCATGTTTGGCAAAGATCCGGACGCATACTTTTTATAGCGAGCAGGGCTTCGCCCTGCACCTAAAAGAAAATGACCAAATAACCTATTTGCCAGAACGCACCGGGAGAGCTCGATAGAGGTTGCTGCCTGACAGGGGATACCAGTATCGAACGCCAGTGATGAAACTGAAGTAGACGGCGTCGGAATCGCGCATCTCCGATGCCCAGGGATCAGGACAAGTAAGACGAATCAATTCTGTTAAATGGACATAATAACCACAGTCCGACTTATAAGTTTTAGCCGCATCATACAACCCCGCCAGCTCATCCTGCATCGGCATCCGCCAGTCAATATATCCACCACCACGGTAATTCTCGCAATAGCTTTTTGCACCCTGCCAGTTTATATTAGAGCCATTATCTTTCGCTGACCACATCAGGTTCGTCCGCGTATCCAGGACAGTCCCGTTGTCATAGGCGATGAAACGACCATCTCTGGCCTTCTCTCCAGCTGTGGCATACTTCACCGTAATAAAAGTTCCTATTAAAATAGCCACTACCATTATCACAACCATTGTTCCTGATAACTTTTTCATTAGCTGTTGACTCCTCCTCTATTGATTTGTTTTCTGCTTGAGCCGACTGGTTTTTCGGCGGTACCATATTCTTTCAACTATCGACGTTTGTAATTTTGCATAATTTTCAGAATTCGTCAATTAACGAGTACAGAAAAAATGATTTACAATCCATCTTTACAACTTCTGTCAAGACAACTTCGTCCTACAACAATATTAATTGGCTGTGTTCATCACGGGTATGAACCCCAAAGCAAGCTTTGGAAACCCATTCCGCAGCAAGCCGCGGGGTATTATATCCCTGCTTATACGGGATAATTCGGCTAACAAACTTCTATTCGCTTCGCTTTTGAAGTTTGAGCCTCATTACCCTCCGCTTCGCGGTATTGCGTAGTCCGCCGCAGGCGGATTTAACTTACCAATTCCGACTTGTAGCCTTTAGGTTACTTGTGACCTTTAGGTTATGCGCTGGGCCTTCGGAATTGGAGTTTCACGACCGCCGCTTTGCGGGATTGTTCAACTTACCAATTCCGAAAGCGCAGCGCATCGGAATTGGAGTTTCACGAATAAAAACGCTGATCATTTGTTCATGGATTAAGCCGTTGCTGACAAGAATATTTGGTGATGCGATATTCCACTTCCCGCCAAAAATATCCGTTATTTTTCCTCCTGCTTCCTCCACCATCAGACAACCTGCCGCCATATCCCACGGCATAAGCTTCAATTCCCAGAATCCATCAAAACGGCCACAGGCAACATAGGCGATGTCCAGTGCAGCAGCACCCGCCCGGCGAATCGCCTGCGCCTCTACTGCCATTGCGTTGAAGTAATTGAGATTGTTTTCCTTACCCTCCCGAATATCATAAGGAAACCCAGTGGCTAAAAGGCTGCGTGTCAGATCGCGAGTCGGTGAAACGGCCAGCTTCTGATTGTTCAGATACACTCCTTCACCGCGGACAGCAACAAATGTATCAGCTCTTGTCGGATCATAAATGACTCCCAGCATTATTGATCCTTCTTTTTCCAAAGCTATGGAAACACAAAAAACAGGATACCCATGAGCATAATTTGTGGTTCCATCCAGAGGATCGATAATCCAGCGCATGGACGCTCCACCACCTATCGCCGGTGATTCTTCCGATAAAATTCCGTGATCGGGGAATTCCCGCCGTATTGTTTCAATGATTAAAGCTTCCGCCAATTTATCTGCTTCGGTAACTAAATTAATATCTCCTTTGTAATGAATTTCATGTTTGTGATTAAATTTCTCTCTCAGTAGTGCACCTGCTTTTTGTGCCAGGTCAACAGCAAATTTTTGCAAAAGCAGCATAGAATATCTCCTTTTGTTATAATGTATAAATGTTTATAGTAATAATAAAATTTGCCAGAAAAATAAAGTAATAAAAATTACCGACACGTCTTTAATCACGGGTATGAACCCCAAAACAAGCTTTGGAAACCCATTCCTAAACTCGCTGCTGGGTACTTATACGGAATAAATCGGCTAACAAATATCAATTCTCTTCGCTTTTGAAGTTTGTGTCTCATTACCCTCCGCTTTGCGGGATAATTCGACCTGCAAGCTTCGGTGCACTTTGTTTCCGAAACTTGGNNCTCATTACAACTTACCAATTCCGCTGCGCTTCGCCCTGCATCCCCAGGCATGCGCCGGGGTTCCCTGCCGGGCTTCGCTTTCGGAAGTGGAGTTTCTACGAACAGGTTGCGCTTCCCTCAAAATAATGCTAGGAAAACACAAATATATTTAGTAATTATCTCTATGGCTGATGCAGCAATGAATAAAAAAGATTTCCTTGGTTTAAGGACAAAAAGAGAAGCTCAAGGGCTCACGCTCAGGGATGTATTTCGCCGTACGCGGGTAAGCATGATTTATCTGGAGGCTATAGAAAACGGAGATTTTCATCATCTTCTTGTTCCGATATATGCAAGAAATTTTATCAAAAGCTATGCTCTCGCTTTAAGTATTGATAATAAACCGATCCTCGATAGCTATGATACTTATCTCGATTCTCTGCAAATATCGGCAATACAAACACAGGATAAAGTACCGGAAAAAGAAAGTTTTTTAAAAAGAGCCGGACACTATAAAAGCTATATATGGACTGTATCCGCTATTATCGTGGTGTTAATTGTAGCTCTTTTAATTTCTCAACAATATAAACCATCATCAGAACAAAAGCGTAACCCTCTGGAAAACATGACCGCCGCCCCGGCGGAAGATAAGACAACGACACTAAATCCGGAAGGAAAACCGCCGGTCTCATCTGCCGAACAAATGAAGAGCGATACATTGCCCTCAGTTGGCGAAACAAATAAGCAATTACAAGTTCCGCTCAAACAGCCGGCAGCGGCACAAAAAAACATTACCACAGTAAACTCTCCCCCCGAGAAAAAGGTATTCTTTGCCGTAAATACGCCGCAAATGGCAATTGGGCTGAACGAAGAACCGGGCATCCTGTTGATAAAAGCGAGTGAGGAAACATGGCTGAGGATTATTGTCGATCAAAATCCGCCTTCGCAAATTCTGTTGAAGCCTGGGGAAAAAATTGAACGTAAAGGCACGATTTTTGAAATGGACATCGGCAATGCCGGTGGTATTAAAATGCAATTTAGAGGAAAAACTATTGAAAACTTGGGCAAGTCGGGTGAAGTAATCCACTTGCGATTGCCGTAATATCAAAAAATTTAAAAAAGAGGTATTTACATGTTTGGAATAGGTGTGCCGGAACTTTTGATAATATTAGTAATCGTAGTTATTATTTTTGGCGTGGGAAAACTGCCGGAGATAGGTTCTGCTCTGGGCAAAGGAATCAAAAATTTTAAGAAAGCTATAAACGGTGACAATGACCCCGCCAATCAGCCAGCTAAAAAAGAAGAAGATAAAAAATAGGACATTTAAAAAATCCTCGTAAAAACTACGAGGATTTTTATTCTAAAACCAGACCTGTCAGGCAATTAACTTATTTTCTTAAAACGGAACATCTTCTTCCGTCACATTTCCCAATCCCGAAGGCGTTGCTTCAGATGATGACCCTTCGGCTTTAGTTTGACCTTTAGAATCCAGCATCTGCATATTATTGGCGACTATTTCCGTGGTGTAGCGTTTGACGCCTTCCTTGTCTTCCCAGGAACGGGTTTGAATCCGGCCTTCAACAAAAATCAACTTACCTTTGACCAGATAATTCCCGCATATTTCGGCTAGCTTCCCGAAAGCAACTATTCTATGCCATTCAGTTTTTTGGACTTTTTCTCCGTTTTTATCTTTCCATTGCTCGTCCGTAGCCAGATTGAAATTAGTAACCATTGTGCCATCCGGTGTATAGCGAACTTCCGGATCTTTGCCCAGCCTGCCAATTAAAATTGCTTTGTTTACCATATTTCCCCCCTTAGAAACAAATGTGCGCCATAATACATAACATAGCCGCTTGTGGCAAATTAATTTTAACGACCATATTGCATCGGTCGATGGTCACAATCATGCTTGACTATTTGAGGGAAAAAATATATTCAAGTAAACTTTTTAAAAAGTGGAGAAATTATGGAAGATAATGATCTTTTAAAAGTCCGCCTGGAAAAAATTGCGGCTTTAAAAGCAGCGGGGATTGATTTATATCCTAATAATATCAAGCCCCAGAATACAACGGCAGATATCCTTGCTAAGTTTGGCGATGCTGACAGTGATGTTTTGTCGCAATTGACACAAAAGGTTTCCATTGCCGGCCGTTTAATGGCTGTGCGGAACTTTGGCAAGGCGGCATTCATAAAGATTCAAGACCGCAAGGGACAAATTCAGAGTTACGTCGCTAAAGACATCCTCAGCAGTGATGATTATTTTGTATTTAAAAAACTGGATATAGGTGATATTGTTTATATTTCCGGAAAACTTTTTCGCACCAAAACCAATGAATTGACCATCGAAGCTGAAGAATTACGCCTGCTGTCGAAGGCCGTTAGACCACTGCCGGAAAAGTGGCATGGGCTTACGGACATTGAAACAAGATACCGGCAAAGGCATCTTGATTTGATTTCCAGCCCGGCAGTAAAGGAAATATTCTACCGGCGCAGCCGGATTATTCAGCTTATCCGTCAATTTATGGATAAACATGATTTTCTGGAAGTGGAAACTCCCATGATGCAACCGCGCGCCGGCGGTGCCCTGGCCCGCCCTTTTAAAACCCATCATAATGCGCTGGATATGGATTTTTATCTGCGGATTGCCCCGGAACTTTATTTAAAACGTTTGGTTACCGGAGGCTTGGAAAGAGTCTATGAGATTAATCGCAATTTCCGCAACGAAGGTATTTCCACTTTCCATAATCCCGAATTTACCATGATGGAGTTTTACTGGACTTATGCAACTTATGAAGATCTAATGTCTTACACTGAAGACTTATTTACCTTTATAGCCACCGATATCTTTGGCGGTCTGAAGTTTAATTATCAGGGAGCAGAAATTGATTTAAAAACACCGTGGCGGCGTATATCAGTAAAGGACGCCCTTATTAAACTGGCAAACATGGAACCATCGGCACTTGAAGACAAGGCAAAAGCCATGGCTTTTGCGCGAAAAAACGGGTGTGAAGTTAAAGAATCGGATCCTCTGGGCAAAGTATTAATGGCCATTTTTGATGAAGTCGTGGAGGAAAAGCTTATTCAACCAACTTTTGTCACCCATTATCCGGTAGCCGTTTCACCTCTTTCCCGCAGATCAAATAATGATTCCGACCTTACTGACCGTTTTGAACTGTACATCCGCGGCAGGGAAATTGCCAATGCCTTCTCCGAGCTGAATGATCCAGCCGAGCAGAGAGAAAGATTTCTGCAACAAATAAAAGAGCGGGAAGCGGGTGATGACGAAGCCCACGAAATGGATGAAGATTACATCCATGCGTTGGAATACGCCATGCCTCCCACAGCCGGCGAAGGCATCGGTATTGACCGGCTGGTGATGTTTTTTACCGATTCAGCATCTATCAGAGATGTCATTTTGTTTCCTCTTTTGCGAGCCAAACATGAATAAAATGACAGCTTTAACCAAATCACTATAATAAATTAAGTCGCCGTAAAACAGGATTTTTATCTCGATGCCATACGAATTTTTTATCAGTAAACGTTATTTAAGAGCGAAACGCAAACAAGTATTTGTTTCGATTATTACTCTTATTTCTATTTCCGGTATTTTTTTGGGTGTGGCTGCCCTGATTATCGTGTTAGCCGTTATGAACGGATTTGAAGAGGACCTGCGTACGAAGATTCTCGGCATTAAATCCCATATCGAACTTACAACAGACATGGTCGGACCGATGAAGGACTACGAAAAGGTTCGCGAACGAATTGCCTCTGAAGAAGGCGTTGTTGCATCCACACCATTTATCTATAGCCAGGCAATGATCCGTAACGGCAGTGGTGTTACCGGGGTAATCATTCGCGGGCTGGAAACGCAAAGTGCTTTTAAAGTAATAAATCTCGGAAAAATCAGGGAAGGAAACATTGAATACCTGAATAAATTACCTGCGGATTTATCAAAACGCTATAAAAATGAAGATGCCCAATTAACAGGCATTGTAATCGGTAAGGAAATGGCCAGAAACCTGGGAATTTTTCTTTACGATACAATCACCATTATTTCACCGGTGGGAGTTTCCACACCGATGGGCATGATACCCCGGATGAAAAAATTTATCGTGGCGGGAATCTTTGAATCCGGCTTTTACGAATATGATTCAACACTTGCTTACTTATCTTTGCGTAGTTGCCAGGATTTTCTGCAAATGGGAGATACAGTAACCGGCATTGACATCAAAGTTGCCGATATTTACAAGGCCGACAGCATTGCGAGGAAAATTCAAAGCAAGCTCGGCTTCCCCTTCTGGGCGCACAATTGGATGCAGATGAATAAAAACCTTTTTTCCGCTTTAAAACTGGAAAAAAGGGTAATGTTTATAATTTTAAGCTTAATTGTTATTGTCGCCGCATTTAATATTATTAGCGCACTGATTATGATTGTTATGGAAAAAAACAAGGATATAGCCATATTAAAATCAATGGGAGCGACATCGCGCAGTATTATGAAAATATTTATTTATCAGGGACTAATTGTAGGAGTTATCGGCACTTTATCAGGTTGTGCCGCGGGTCTTGCTGTTGCGTTAAATTTACAAAAGGTTTCGTTATTTATAGAAAAAATGTTTCATTTTAAATTTTTGCCCGGCGATGTTTATTATTTGAGTGAATTACCTTCTAAAGTAAATTACAGTGATGTGGTTATAATTATTATCGGCACACTGCTTATTTGCTTTTTGTCGACAATTTATCCATCATTGAGGGCTTCCAAGCTGGATCCGGCTGAAGCCTTGAGATACGAATAAAATTAAATATACGAATATAAAAAATGATTAAACTGGAAAACTTATCAAAAACTTTTTTTAAAGACAGCAATAAAATCGAGGTGTTGCGTGGACTTAATCTGGAGATTAAGCAGGGCGAATCGCTGGCAATTCTTGGTGTTTCCGGAGCAGGGAAAAGCACTTTAATTCATATATTAGGCACATTGGATCACCCCACAGAAGGCCGTCTTTTTATTAACGGGGTTAATGTTTTTGAATGGGAGGAAAAAAAAATAGCCAATTTCCGGAATTGTACGATAGGCTTCATTTTTCAACTTAATAATTTGCTCCCCGAATTCACCGCACTGGAAAACGCTATGATGCCCGCTTTAATCAGTGGCATGAATAAGAAACAAGCGCTGGAAAAAGCTAATTATTTACTTAGCGAAGTTGGATTGGGGCACAGGGTAAAACACAAACCCGGCGAACTATCCGGTGGTGAACAACAGCGTGTGGCTATAGCCAGATCCTTAATTATGGATCCGGAAATATTATTGGCAGATGAACCGACGGGAAATCTTGACACGGAAACAGGAAAAAAGATAGAAGATATCCTGGTTAATTTAAATGAAACAAAAAATATCACCCTTATTGTTGTAACTCACAACAAAATGCTGGCAGAAAGGATGTCGGGCAGAATTGGCCTGCGTGACGGAAAAATTTATGATTATTAATAAAAGATTTATAAAAACATTCTTCGGGGTTGCGTTTTTAATGCTTTTGTTATTTCCGCAGGTTCATGCACAGGAATTAAAAAAGTTCGGCATAATGCCATTTGAAATTTACAGCAAAGGCGATAATTCCGGCATCAAAAAAACACTTTATCTAAATTTGTCCGCTGAGCTGAAAAAGGAGAAAAATATCCAGGTGCTACAGGCGGACGAATTACTTTCCGACACTATAATAATTGATGAAAAAATTGCCATTAATAAAGGAAAATCTCTTGGTGCAGATTTTGTAGTAATGGGCAGCCTGACACAATTTGGTGATACCATAAGTGTAGATGCAAAAATAATTGACGTCCATACGGCGAATACCCTGCCGCTTGTTTCTGTTCAGGGTAAAAGTTCAAAAGGCCTAGCTGCGGTGGCCGCACAACTCAAAATGGAAATTCTCACCAGAACCGGGTTGATTCAAAAAATAGCAAAAATTGAAATTAAAGGGAACCGCAAGATTGAAGCTACAGCTATCATTCAACAAATAAAAACCAAAGCAGGAAAACCATTTTCCGAAGAGGATATCACTGCTGATATCAAAGCTATCTTCAAAATGGGGTTTTTTCAGGATGTAACAGCCGAAGTTACGGATACGGCCGAAGGAAAAGTTATCTCATTTGTAGTGCTGGAAAAGGGATTAATTTCAGAAATCAGAATTAACGGCAACAAGGCTCTGAGCAGAGATGATATCATGGAAGTCCTGACAATTAAAACCAGGCAGACTTTAAATCAGGAAAAGATTAAAACCGACATAGAAAAAGTAAAAGTTCTTTACGACAGCAAGGGTTATTTCAATGCCGAGATAACCGATAAGGTCGAAAAGGACGGAGAAAAGGATTTTCGGATAGTTCTGGATATTAAGGAAAATGACCGGCTGTATGTTAAATCAATTACTTTTGAAGGCAATGAGGCTTATTCCTCAAAAGAACTCAAAAACATGATGGCTTCCAATGAATACACCCTTCTTAATATAATTACCGATTCCGGACTGCTTAAGCGCGATGTCCTGAAACAGGATGTCGCAAAATTAACTGCTTTTTATTTTAATAACGGATTTATCAATGCGCAAGTCGGCGATCCGGAAATAACCAATGATACAAAAGGAATATATATTAAGATTCAGGTTAAAGAAGGAAAACGATTTAAAGTGGGAAAGGTGGAAATATCAGGCGATTTATTGGAAAAACCGAGAGGTGAGTTAATACAATCTCTAAAAATAAAAGAAGGCAATAATTATGACCGTGAAGCTATCATGAAGGATATGGAATTTTTAACTCAATCCTGCAATGATGAAGGCTACGCGAATGCCGATGTGAATCCTAAAATTGATACAAAAGAAAAAGAACAATTAGTTGATATAAATTATCAGATTAATAAAGGAGGCCTGGTTTACATTAACCACATTACAATTTACGGTAATACGGTGACTCGCGACAAGGTAATTCGCCGCCAGGTGTCATTAATTGAGGGCGCTTTATATTCCAGCAGTAAACTAAAGGCCAGTTATGCCAATTTAGGCCGGCTCCGTTATTTTGAGGAAGTGGATTTCCAAACGGAAAAGGGAGAAGATAAGACTAAAGTGGATGTGAACATCAGGGTCAAAGAAAAAAATACCGGGATGTTCATGGTTGGAGCAGGTTATAGCGCAAGCGACCAGGCCATGCTCATGGCACAGATAACGCAACAAAACTTCCTAGGGCGTGGACAAATTTTAAGTCTAAAGGCATCTTTAGGCTCAACTACCAATATGTATGAATTATCTTTTACTGAACCCTGGCTTTTTGATATACCATTATATTTTCAATACAATATTTGGAAATATACGAAGCAATACGATTCTTTTACTTTGGATACGACTGGAACGGGATTTTCTTTTTCTTACCCTATCTGGAAAAACATCAGTGCTTCCATCGGCTATCAGATTGCAATAAATAATATTCAGGACGTTAATTATGATACGGCGCCCTGGTATATTATTGGTTATTCCGACCCGCAATTGACTTCTATTGTCCACTGGATAGGTGATTATAACAGGAGTAGCACTAGCTCTGTAACTGTTGGTTTAGGGCGCGATACTACAGATGATTTTATATTTCCGACAAAAGGTACCAAAGCATCCATATCTATCCAGCAGACAGGCGGAATTTTGGGCGGCACCTCCCAATTCACCAAATATTTTGGCGCTTTATTTGCTTATTATCCATTGCCTCTGGACATGGTTATAGCAGCTAAAGGCCGTATCGGATACATTGATAGTCATGATAAAGATTTTTCATCTCCATATGATGTGCCGTTTAATGACAGATTTGTATTAGGTGGCATAAGTTCTTTACGCGGTTTACGTTATATAGGAATAGAAAACTCAGGGACAACTGATGCACTGGGCGGTACGAGCATGCTCAATTTTAATCTGGAAATAGTCTTTCCTTTCCTTAAAGACGCCGGCATGAAAGGTGTTATTTTTTATGATGCCGGAAATGTTTGGGACGGTCATTATCATCTTTTTGGTTTACGGAATACCGTAGGAGCGGGTATCCGCTGGTATTCGCCCATCGGCCCCCTGAGAGTAGAATACGGATATGTGCTTGACCCCCAAACCAATGAACCGTCAGGCCGCATAGAATTCACTATAGGTATGTTTATGTAATCACAAAGCGGAAGATAAAAATAAAATAATTTATCTCAAAATAGCCGCTAATAAATAGAGAGGAGATTTTACAATGAAAAAAAATATTTACATGATTGCAGGATTTGCACTGCTTTGTTTTATTCTGACCGGCAGCTATGTTTCCGCTGCCGACATCAAAATTGGTTTTATCAATATGCAGGAAATCATTCAGCAATCAACTGTGGGTAAAAAAGCTGGTGACGAAATAAGAAAGATTGCCGACAAAAAGAAAGATACCCTTATGGCAATGGAAAACGAACTTAAAAAGATGAAGGATGAACTGGACAAACAGCGTTCAGTGATGAAGGAAAGCGCTTATAAAGAAAAAGAATCGGTTTTCCAGAAAAAATATCGTGATTATCAACTTCTGGTTAAGGATACACAGGAAGAACTCCAGGGTCGTGATCAGGAATTCGCCAAGAAATACATTCCGGAAATATTGAAAGTTGTCCGTGCGATCGGGGAGAAGGAAAAATATACTCTGGTTATTGATATTGCCAGTATGCCTGTGCCCTACTATGCCAGGGAAAATGATTTTAGCAGTAAAGTTGTAGAAGAATTTAATAAAGTTAAAAAATAGGGGCTTCTGGTGAAATTAACGCTCAAAGAAATAGCTAAAATATTGGGCGGAACAATCATTGGCCGGGAGGACATAGTAATTGAAAATATCCGGCCAATTGATGACGCAAGCGAAGGTGATATCACTTTTATTGCCAACAATAAATCCCTAAAAAAACTGAAGACTACCAAAGCTTCAGCAATTTTAGCAGCGCCCCAGACGCAGGCGGAAGGTAAAAATCTGGTTCTTGTGAGTGATCCCTATGCCGATTTCGGGAAGCTTCTGGCGCTGTTTTATCCATTGGAACACGGTAAAAAAGGTATAAGCGCTGATGCTTATATCGAAGAGGGAGCCTCAGTATCAACCGAGACCGTTATATTTCCCCGCACATATATCAGCACCGGGGCTAAAGTGGAAAAAGGTGCAGTGCTTTACCCCGGTGTTTTTATTGGCCGCAACGCATCTGTCGGAGAAAACTCGATTCTTTATGCTAATGTTACTATTTATCACGGCTGTGTTATTGGCAAACGGGTGATCATTCATTCGGGGGCGGTTGTCGGTTCCGATGGATTCGGGTTTGCGGCACCCGGAAGAGGTAACAATAAAATCCCGCAGGTGGGTTTTGTCCAAATAGATGATGATGTGGAAATCGGTGCCAACACCACTATCGATCGCGCCACCATCGCCCAGAAAAAAACATGGATTCAGCGTAATGTTAAAATTGATAATCTTGTGCAAATTGCCCACAATGTAGTTATTGGTGAAAATTCAGTTATTATCTCGCAAGTTGGTATTTCCGGAAGCACTAGGCTTGGTAAAAGTGTAATCGTCGGCGGACAAACGGGATTTGTGGGCCATATTAATATCGGAGATAACGTCATAATTGCCGCCGGATCGGCAGTCAATAAAGATATCGCATCCGGACAAATTGTTGGTGGAAGGCCGCCACTGCCACATAAGCAATTTCTGAGAGTTGAAGCCTGTAAACTGAAACTTCCGGAAATAAAGAAAACTGTGGAAGAACTGAAGAAGAAAGTGGCAACGCTTGAGCAGCAAACAAAAAAGAAAACAAGCAAAGGTTAAGAAAATGAAGATTCATCCAACAGCGATTATTGCCTCTGATGCGCAATTAGACGAAGGAGTTGAAATTGGGCCTTATACGATAATTGGAGCTGATGTTAAAATTGGTAAAAATACGATAATTGGTCCGCACACAGTAATTGATAATTTTACACATATCGGCGAAAGTTGCCATATTTTTCAATTTTGTTCCATTGGTGGCGCACCGCAGGATTTGAAATTTGGTGGTGAAAAAACCCGCGTGGTTATCGGCAATTTTAATACTATCAGAGAATTTGTAACCATCAATCGCTCGACAACAGCTGACATCGGGGTTACTATTCTTGGCGATTACAACCTGCTTATGGCTTACTGTCATGTGGCTCATAATTGCAGGCTGGGCAATAGAATAGTAATGGCCAACGGAGCAACTCTGGCCGGCCATGTTCATGTTGAAGATTTTGCAATAGTAGGTGGTCTTTCCGGTGTGCACCAGTTCACACGAATCGGGGCGCACTGTATAATTGGGGGAGCTTCGGCAGTTACCAGGGATATCCCGCCTTATACGATAGCTCAAGGGAATCATGCCAATCTCTTCGGCTTGAATTCAATCGGGTTGAAGAGGCGTAATTTTTCTGAAGAAACAATTAAAGCACTCAACAAGACATATCGAATTATTTTCCGCTCCCATCTTCTTCTCGATGCGGCAATTAAAAAAGTGGAAGCTGAAGTGGAAGCAATTCCTGAAGTTACCTATTTCATCCAATTCCTGAAAGAATCAAAAAGAGGCGTTTGCCGTTAATAAAGCATAAGCATGAAAAGAAAAATAATAAAAATAGGCGTTGTCGGTATCGGCCATCTGGGGAATTATCATCTGCAAAAATACCAGAAACTTGAAAATTGTGAAATTGTTGCTGTGGCTGATAGCCTCATGGATAAAGCAGAGAAAGCAGCCAACATTTACAAATGTTCTGCTTTCTCTGACCATCGCAGCTTGCTCGAAAAAGTTGATGCGGTAAGTATTGCCGTCCCGACCGGAGAGCACCATCGCGTAGCCCGGGATTTTTTGGCTGCGGGAGTGGATGTGCTGATTGAAAAGCCCATCTGTGCAACTTTGGAAGAAGCCGATGAGTTAATCGGATTGGCACAAAAAAATAATTTAGTTTTACAGGTTGGTTTTGTGGAAAGATTCAATCCGGCCATCATGGCACTAGAGGAGGTCATCGCAAAACCGATGTTTATTGAAGCTCACAGACTGCATCCCTTCTTTGAACGGGGGACGGATGTGGATGTAATTTTGGATTTAATGATTCACGATCTGGATATAATCTTAAAATTTGTCAACTCACCACTGGCCACGATGGAAGCAGTAGGCGTCCCTGTGCTTTCCAATAAAATTGATATTTCCAATGTAAGGCTTTCTTTCACCTCAGGCTGCGTAGCCAACATAACTGCCAGCCGGATCAGCGCTAAAACAATGCAGAAAATTCGTTTTTTTGGAGCCGAGGGATATCACTCGGTAGATTGTCAGAAACGAGAAATATTATCGTTGAGCAAAAGGAAAAACGATGCGGGCCAGGTGGAAATTTATCAAAACAACATTGAAATTGGCAACCATGATCCGCTGGAAGAAGAGGTTCGGTCTTTTCTTGACGCAGTGAGCAACCGTACTAAACCGCGCATTTCCGGTGAAGATGCCCGCTTATCACTGGAGCTGGCCATTGATATAATTAAAAAAATGAAAACTGCTGAGGTACCCTAGAATGATTCCTATGGTAGATTTAAAAAGGCAGTATAATGCCTTAAAAACAGAAATTGATGCAGCCATTAGCGATGTCTTAAGTCAGACACAATTCATCCTGGGACCAAACGTCAGTAAGCTGGAAGAAGAAGTTGCCGCCTATCACGGATTACCTTATGCTATCGGTGTTGCTAACGGCACTGACGCTTTGCTACTGGCACTGCGTGCCTGCGGAATTAAAGCCGGAGATGAGGTGATCACCACCCCTTTTACTTTTATTGCTACGGCAGAAGTGATCGCCCTTTTGAATGCCAAACCTGTTTTTGTAGATATCTGCCCCGATACCTTTAACGTTAATCCTCGACTGATTGAGGAGAAGATAACGAAAAAAACTAAAGCTATTATTCCTGTCCATTTATTCGGCCATCCGGCCGACATGGAACCAATTATGGAAATTGCTAAAAAATATACTCTTAAAGTTATTGAAGATTGTGCGCAGTCTTTCGGCGCAAAATATAGAGATCAACTAGCGGGAACGATGGGCGATGTTGGCTGTTTTAGTTTTTTCCCCAGTAAAAATTTAGGTGGATATGGCGATGGCGGTATGGTTATCACGAAAAGCGAAGATATCGCCCGGCAAATAAAAATGCTGCGTAATCATGGCAGCTCGGTGCGTTATTATCATCAGGAACTCGGCTATAACAGCCGGCTTGATGAAATTCAGGCAGCGATCATTCGGGTTAAGCTCAAAAGAATTAATCAATTCAACACAGCGCGCCAGCAAAATGCTGCGACTTATTGCGTGGCAATTGATAACAAAGATGTTATTCTGCCTGCGGTGGCTTCCGGCTGTGAGCATATCTATCACCAATTTACGATACGTTCGAAAAACCGCGATACTATTGCCAAAGCATTGAAGGACAAAGACATAGCTTCTGCTGTTTATTATCCTGTACCACTCCATCAGCAGGAAGTTTTTACTAAATTATTTCCGCATTCAACTGCTTTGCCGCAAAGCGAGCTCTGTGTAAAAGAAGTATTATCTCTGCCTATGTTTCCGGAATTAACCAAAGAAGAAATTAATCTAATCGCGGATGTAATCAACAATGCCGCTTGAAAATAAAAAACAGAACGCCAAGTCCAAGACGATTATGATTATCGCCGGCGAAGCTTCCGGAGACATGCATGGTGCCAGTCTGGTCCGGGAAATGTTAAGAATCGATCCGTCACTTAATTTTTATGGCATCGGCGGCAACAGGATGCAGGATGCAGGAGTTAAGCTTCTGGTTAATGCAGCTGAGACAGCAGTTGTCGGCTTGACCGAGGTAATATCAAAATTTGGTACTTTATTCAGGATCATCCGGCAGGTGAAAAAATCTCTGGACGAAATGAAGCCGGAACTTGTCATTTTAATCGACTATCCGGATTTTAATTTGAATTTTGTTGCACCGGCAGCAAAAAAAAGAAATATAAAAATATTTTATTATATCAGTCCGCAAGTCTGGGCCTGGCGCAAAAGCCGAATTAATAAAATTAAGAGACTAGTGGATAAAATGGCTGTCATCCTTCCCTTTGAAGTCGATACATACGCGGCAAAAGGGTTTGTGGTTGATTATGTGGGGCACCCCTTGCTGGATTTAGTGAAACCAGCCTATTCAAAACAAGAATCGCGAAAAATATTCGATCTGGATGAGAGCAAAACAACAATCGGACTTTTACCCGGCAGCAGAACTTCGGAAGTAATAAAACTATTGCCCGAAATGCTGAAAACGGCGGAAATATTGGCACAAAAAATCCCGGACATCCAATTTGTTTTACCTTTAGCCGACACACTGGAAGAAAATATGGTTAATGAAATTATTTCCAGATTTACGATACGGGTGAAAGTAATCGGCGGCCATACTTACGATGTGATATCGTGTATGGATTTAGGAATAGTTGCCTCCGGAACGGCAACGTTGGAAACTGCTTTGTTGGGAGTACCAATGATTATTATCTATAAGATTTCTCCACTTTCTTATTTTATCGGCAAATTGATCGTAAATGTAAAAAACATCGGTCTTGCCAATATTATTGCCGGTAAAACTGTGGTCCCGGAGTTGATTCAAAATGAAGCAAGCGGTGAAAATATTGCGCAGGAAGCCTTAGCTATATTGAATAATGCGGAAAGAAGGAAACAGATAATAGAAGAACTGACAGCAATTCGCTCTAAACTGGGCAATCCTGGTGCGGCGATAAGAGCTGCACAACTAGCCTATGATATGCTATAGAAGGAACTATGGAAGCATTTAAACGCCTTTTAAGACTTGCCAAACCATATAGTACGCGATTAGCGATGGCCATGATTTGCATGGTGATAGCCGGAGCGATGCAATCGTCACTAGCTCTTTTATTCAAACCAGTCCTAGATGACGTTTTTTTGAAAAAAGACGTTAATACACTACAATGGATACCCTTCGCTGTCGTTGGTATTTTCTTTCTCAAGGCTGCCTGCAATTACGGACAGACAATTTTAATGAATTATATTGGCCTGAGAATTGTTGCTGATTTGCGCAATCGTCTTTACGAGCAAATACAGAAGCAATCTCTGGCTTTTTTTACACAACATCCGACTGGTATTCTCATGTCACGAATTATGAATGATGTTATGGCTATTCAATCTGCTTCTTCGGAAGCTGTTACCAGCCTGATTAAAGACCCTGTTACACTTATTTCTTTAGTTTGTGTAATTTTTTATACCGATTGGAAACTCGCACTTATCGCGCTCATAGTTTTCCCTTTTACCATTTATCCAATTTCCAAATTTGGTAAAAAAATGAGGACGGTAACTAAATCCACACAAATAACCATGGGAACATTGAGCTCTCTTTTGCAGGAAACAATTTCCGGAACCCGTATTGTCAAAGCTTTCTGTATGGAAAAGTATGAAAGCAATAGATTCGCAGCCGAAAATGAACGTCTGTTTAAATTAAATATGAAAACAGTTTCTATTAACGCCATCTCCAGTCCTCTTATGGATTTTCTGGCTGGCCTTGGTATCGCTGCCATTATTTTTTATGGCGGATATCGTGTTGTTCAGGGATACTCAACACCTGGTACGTTTGTTACATTTCTTGCTGCTGCCTTAATGCTTTACGAGCCAGTAAAAAGGCTCACTAATGTCAATAACACTATCCAGCAGGGAATTGCCGGTGCTGATCGTGTTTTTAGTATAATCGATCTGGTTCCCGATATTAAAGATAAATCCGATGCCATCAATCTTCCGCATGTCAGCCGTGGGATTGATATTGAAAACGTTACGTTCTGCTATGAACAAACACCGGTATTAAAAAATATTAACCTGTCCATAAAAGCGGGAGAGGTTGTCGCTTTTGTGGGTATGAGCGGCGGTGGCAAAACATCGCTGGTAAATTTAATTCCTCGTTTTTATGATGTCGCCAGCGGTCGCATCCTCATTGATGGTTATGATATTCGCGACTTAACTGTACAATCTCTGCGCGGCCAAATGGCTATTGTCACACAACAGACAATTCTCTTTAATGATACTGTAAGAAACAATATTGCTTATGGAGATATCGACCGCACGGAAGATGAAATCATCAGCGCGGCCAAAGCTGCCAACGCACATGATTTTATTATGAAGCTGCCCAACGGATATGATAGCAATATCGGTGAATTGGGCACTAAACTTTCCGGCGGAGAAAAGCAAAGAATATCCATTGCCCGGGCGCTACTCAAAGACGCACCCATCTTGATTCTGGATGAGGCCACATCATCACTGGATACGGAAGCCGAAATTGAAGTACAGGATGCTCTGGATAACCTCATGAAAGGCCGTACTACTCTGGTTATCGCCCACAGACTTTCCACAATCCGCAATGCCGATAGAATCATCGCGTTGGTTAACGGAGAAATCGTGGAAGAAGGAAGCCACGAAACGCTCATGGCAAAAAAGGGCGAATATTTCCGGCTTTATAATTTGCAGTTCAAAGATGAAGGAAACGATATAAAAAATGAACGACTGGCAAAGGATCTGGAATGATGATGGAAGCATCAGCTGTTTCAGCCCGGTAAAAGCTATTGCATATACGCTTTCTTTGCTTTATCGTCTGATTATCAATTCCCGCAATTGGCTTTACGATCATCAAATACTCAAGGAAGTGAAGCTTTCCTGCCCGGTAATCAGCGTTGGGAATCTTACTGTCGGCGGCACAGGGAAAACACCCTGCGTGATAATGCTGGCGCAAATGCTGAAAGAGCACGGTTTTAAACCGGCAGTTTTAAGCCGCGGCTATGGCAGTAAAAGCACTGAGCCTGTTAATATTATTGCGGACGGCAGCAAAGTCTTGCTTCCCGGCAAACTTGCCGGTGATGAACCTCTTTTGATCGCCCAATCTCTTAAAGGCGTTTCGGTAATCACTGGCCCGCGAAGAATATTAACCGGCCAAACAGCGATTAATAAATTCGGGGCCGACATTCTTATTTGCGATGATGCCTTTCAACACCGGCAGATATTTCGGGATATCAATATAGTTTTGTTAGACAGCCAGCGGCCTTGGGGAAACGGCCATATTTTGCCGCGGGGCAGTTTGCGTGAACCGTGGACTGAGCTGCGCCGTGCCAGCGCCATTATTCTTACAAGATCCAATGAATCCAGTGAGTCGAATAACTTTATGGATAAAGAAGCATGGCTTAAGGAAATTCCGCTTTTTAGAAGCAGCCATAAGGCTAAAGATATTGTTCCCGGTAATTACACTAAGCCCTTGCCTCTTGCCTCGCTTAAAGGGAAAAAAGTCTGTGTGTTTTCCGGGATTGCGCAACCTCAGTCTTTCCGCAATACACTTCTGGAAGCTGAAGCACAAATTGTATCATTTGATGTTTTCCCGGATCATTACCGTTATAACCGGAAAGAACTGGATCAAATCAAAAATAATTTCCTGGAGAAGGGTGCTGATTTTCTTATAACCACTGAAAAAGACGGGATGCGCCTCTCGGAGTTTAAAGATATATTGGATACAGTATATTTACTGCGCATGGAAATGGAAATATTGCCGGACAAAAGTTTATTGGAAGATTTCATTCTACAGAAGCTTGCCACCGTCAGGCAATAACAGGTAAAAATTCGATGAAGAAAAAATTTATTGTTATTCTGGTAAAACATATCCCCCTGAACTGGAGAAGAGTATTTGTAGTTTCCATGGTCAGAATCTTATACCATCTTTTTCTAAAGCATCGCCTTATTACCCTGCATAATCTGCTGCGCTCATTTCCTGAAAAATCAATTGACGAAATCAAGAGCATTTCCTGGCAATCATTCCGGAGTTTCGCTTTGTTGACCGCCGAATTTGCTGATATCTTTTATTTAACCAAAGATAATCTGCACGAATGGATTTCTATAGAAGGCCTGGATAATTACCGGGATGCCGGCCGGGAAGGCAAGGGAGTATTGTTATTTGGCGCTCATTTCGGCTGCTGGGAACTGGGAAATGCAGCCCTGGCCATTACAACAAAGCCGTTTGTTTTTATTTACCGCGGTCTGGACAGCTTTTTTTTAGAAACACATATCACCGGAGCGCGTGCTTCTTATGGCAACATTTCTCTGCCTAAGGAAAAAGCCATGCGGTCAATGCTTCGCCTGTTGAAAAACGGCACAACAATTAATCTGCTCATAGACCAGAATATCGCCTGGTACGAAGGTGTATTTGTTGATTTTTTCGGACGCCCGGCTTGCACTACATCAGGTTTGGCACTGATTGCTTTGCATACTGAAGCGCCGGTTCTTCCTGCTTTCACCCGCCGCCTGCCCAATGGTAAATATGTATTGGAAATCGGCAGGAAGGTGGAGATTATCCGTTCGGAAAGCCATGATAATGATGTCTTGATCAATACACAAAACTTCACTAAGATTATTGAGGAACATATTCGCAAGTATCCGGAACAATATTTGTGGATGCATCAGCGCTGGAAGACAAAACTTTGCCAGGCAAAATATAAAGGTTAAGTTCATCTATGCTGAGTAAGAATAAAACATTACCGCAAAAAAATATAACCAAAATATTGATACGGGGAACTAACTGGATTGGCGACGCCATAATGACTTTGCCCGCAGTGGAATCTATTCGCGCAACATTCCCGCGGGCGCACATTGTAGTACTGGCAAAGCCGGCGGTAGCTGATATTTATAAATATTTTTCTACCGCCAATGAAGTAATCATCTATAAAAACAAATTTGATAATGCGTTCGGTGTGTTTTTACTGGCAAAACTATTGAGAAAAAGGAATTTTGATGCAGCCATTTTACTGCAAAATGCGATTGAAGCAGCAATTATCACCCTGTTTGCCCGCATCCCTATTCGTGCCGGTTATGATTCCGACGGCCGCGGTATTTTTTTAACTCACAGCGTAAGACGCACTAGAGAAATAAGAAAAGTCCACCAGATTGACTACTATCTGGAGATGGTTAAAGCTCTTGGTTGTGCCTCCGTCAGCAAAATAATCCATCTGGAAACAAAAATTAATCGCGCCGATGCTCAGGCAGTTTTAGAAAAGTATATACCTGATCGGCAAAAAGCTGTTATCGGTATTGCTCCGGGAGCAACGTACGGACCGGCTAAAAGATGGTTCCCGGAGAGATTTGCCGCGTTGGCGGATAAAATTGCCGACACTTACTCCTGTCAGATTATTTTGCTGGGCGGCAAATCCGATCAACTTGTTGCCGAAGAAGTTAAAAATAATTCGCGGACTAAATTAATTAATCTTGCCGGCCAAACAACGCTGCAGGAGGCAATCTATTTAATATCACAATGCCACCTGTTTATCAGCAATGACTCCGGACTAATGCATGTTGCCGGAGCTCTCAACATTCCGACTATCGCAATATTCGGTTCAACTAATCCTGTCACAACCGCACCGGCAGGATACCAGTCTGTAATAGTCCGAAAAGACGTGCCGTGCAGTCCATGCTTTAAGACAAAGTGCCCAACTGATTTTAACTGCATGAAACTCATTTCCGTGGAAGATGTTTTTGCCGCCGTACAAAATATTTTGAAAAAGGTTTAACCTGTATAATTATGAAAAAGAATGTTGCCGTTTTTCTGGATAGAGATGGAACTATTAATGAAGAAGTGGGTTATCTCGACAGCATCGAGAAACTGAAAATATTTCCCAATGCCTACGAAGCAATCAGATTGATTAATGTCAGCGGCATGAAGACCGTGGTGGTCAGTAATCAGGCCGGTGTGGCCAGAGGTTTTTTTACGGAGGAATTTGTAGCGTCTGTAAATGAGTTAATTCAGGCGGATTTAAATAAACGAGGGGCAATCATAGATAAATTCTATTACTGCCCGCATCATCCTACAGAAGGGAAAGGAATATATTTGCAGAATTGCAACTGCCGTAAACCGGCACCTGGCATGTTGTTAAATGCAGCCCAAGAATTGCGCATTGATCTTACCGCCTCTTATCTTATCGGAGACAGATTTCTGGATATGGAAACGGCAAAGAAGGTGGGAGTAAAAGGAATATTAGTAAAAACAGGGTATGGCGAAGACTTGCTGCAGGATGATGGGCCCGCTGCGGCAACGCCGGGAAACAAGCCGAATTTTATCGCCGCGGATATACTGGATGCCGTCCGTTGGATTCTAAAAGATAAGCAGGACAATAAATGAATATTATGATTGTCAAGCTCAGCGCCATTGGTGATGTAATTCACACCCTGCCTTCACTGGCAGCATTGCGCAAACTTTATCCAGATGCGCACATAACCTGGGTAGTCGAAGAAGCGGCTGCGGAATTAGTCACTAATCACCCTTACCTGAATGAGGTTATTATTTCCCGCCGTAAAAGCTGGGCTAAGGATTTGCAAAAAGGCCAAATACGGCGTCCGCTGCGGGAAATCAGGTCTTTCCTGAAAAAACTGCGAAAACACCCTTATGATCTGGTTATTGATTTTCACGGTTTGCTGAAAAGCTCCATTATTGTTCTGCTCAGCGGCGGGAAAAGAAAGCTAGGTTATGATTCGCTACAGGAATTAAGCTACTTGTTTCTTAATGAGAAGATTCCCGAAGATATGAATAAGCACGCTGTCGACCGTTATCTGGACTTTCCACGTTATTTGGGGGCAAATATCAATGATGCTGAATTTACTCTTCCTTTAACCAACGAATCGGAAACAGAGGGGCAACTTTTATTTAATCAGTATGGGCTGGGGAATAAAAAGTTTATTGCTATTAATCCGGTAGCCTACTGGGAAACAAAACTCTGGGATGATGATAAATTTGCGCAGCTGGCCGATTTAATTGCTGCCAATCTGCATATTAACGTTGTTTTTACCGGGAGTGAAAAGGAACCAATAGAAAAGATAATTGCGCTCGCAAAATCAAGACCTGTTAATTTGGGCGGGAATACTTCCTTGCTTGACCTTGCCTATCTTTACAAGCGGGCAATGATGGTTATTACAACCGACTCCGGACCGATGCATCTGGCCGCAGCCGCAGGAGCTCCGGTGATCGCCCTATTCGGCCCAACCGACCCGGCACGAACGGGGCCATATGGTACAGGACACACAATAATCAGAGCAGGCTTGCCCTGCAGTCCTTGCTTTCTGAAAAAATGTTCGACAAAAAAGTGCATGCAAGATATTTCTCCCGAGCAGGTATTTGCAGTAATCGCAGAAAAATCACGGGTATGAACCCCAAAGCAAGCTGCGGGGTATTATACCCTCCGCTTGCGCGGGATTGTTCACCTTGCCAATTTCCCTACACTGCGTTATGGAAATTGGAGTTTCACAATTAAAAGGAGGGAACAATGGCTTTAAATGAGAAACTGCTGGAAATTCTGGCCTGCCCGCAATGCAAGGGCAATGTGAGATTTGATGAAAAGCTGGAAGGCTTGGTTTGTGAGCGCTGTAAATTACTTTTTGCGATTGTTAATAATATACCGATTATGCTGATAGAAGAGGCAAAAAAACTGTCATAGTAAAAAAAGGCTTAATATCAATTTTTAGGGCTTAAAATTGATATTAAGCCAAAATTTCAATATGCTTTGTTTTGAAATTTGAGTTTCACGAATAATGGGCAACTGATCATTTTTAGTGACTGACATTTTCTGCACGAATAACCTTTAGTATTGTCAATAACAATATTTTCAAGTCAAAAATAAATGATCTGTTATTTAAATAATACGCATCATATTCCACTTTTTTAGGAATCAGAATATCGTCTCGGCCATTAATCTGCCCCCATCCCGTGATCCCTGGAATTAATTGGTGGACCCCTTTCTCCGTCCGCAAAGCAACCAGATCCTCTTGATTGAACAAAGCAGGCCTGGGACCTACAAAACTCATATCCCCCCTTAAAACGCTCCACAATTGCGGCAATTCATCCAGGCTCGTTTTTCTCATAAAGTGACCTATCGGCGTCAGATAAACATCGGGCTCTTTCAATAAGTGCGTCGCAACAGCAGGCGTATCGATACGCATCGTTCTGAATTTCGGCATTTTAAAAATCTTATTACCCAAACCTACCCGATCAGACCAGTACAGCGCAGGGCCCCTTGAAGTCAGCCTGACTAAAACTGCAATGATAAAAATTGGAACCGACAAGACTATAATTAAGCAAAGGGAAAGCAGCAAATCAAATATCTTCTTCATATCCTTATCTTTCGTATCGTTTCTTCCCAACTGGTTTTTAAATCTTATGTATTGACTACTCCACATGCCGATTTAATTTTCAACAACTGCCCAAAAAGCCAGTCTCTTGTTACCGGTGTGATAATGGCTGTTATTCCCAGCGTTAAGGCTGAAATTATCGACAAATAAATCAGCAACGTAAATTGCGACATTGAGGAGTTGATAAATAATTTCCCGGAAGCGGCAATTACTAAAGCCGCAGCAAGCGGGATCAATACATCCTGCCAATACCAGCGCCACTTTTCTTCCCGCAATAATCGGCGGTGCATCAGCGGAACTTCAAAAAGCACATAACCTACGTTTAAAATTAGCCAGACACTTGCTGCCCCGACGGCGCCATAGTTGGTCGTCATATAAACTATCAACGGCACAAGCAGGCCAACGGCCACCAAATTTCTGAAAAATGATAATCTGGTCCAGCCGAATGACCATTGCAGCGCATGGGGAAGATCCATAAGAGCGTTAAGGGCGGTCCCGCAAATGAGAATACTAACCAGCAAGTGCGATCTTTCCGCAGTTATAGGATTTTGCGTCCAGAGCAAAATGATTTCATAAGAATACAGAGCGACAACAATGGAAGCAGGTAAAATTAGAACAGCCATAAGCTGACAGCCTTTATGATAAAGTTTCCTTAAGCCTTCCTGCTCGTTTAGAGAAACCAATTGGGTGAATCGGGGATAAATACTGAAAAACATCGGCCCGCTCAAACGCAGCGGACTCATGGCAATTAAGCTGGCCAGCGCGTAATAACCAAACATTTCCAGCGAAAGCATTTTACTTAAGATCAATTTATCCATTTGAGTCAGAATTATTGCCAGCATAGTGGTGCCGCCCATCCCGGC
Source organism: Syntrophaceae bacterium (assembly GCA_003142535.1). GTDB lineage: Bacteria > Desulfobacterota > Syntrophia > Syntrophales > Smithellaceae > Fen-1166. The sequence goes on along the minus strand of PLMQ01000015.1, from coordinate 104,438 downwards.
GGCAAACCGCCAGATGCCTTTTAGCAACTGCTTTTGGAAAACCGCCCGATTCCCTGCCTGTGGCAGACTTAGCCAGAAAAAAAGCGTCAAAAGGAAAGTATGTATTACACTGATAACGATCTGCCATAAAAAAAATGCCTGAATCGTGGGAGAAATCAGCCACAAAACCATAACAGCACCGACGCCGCGTAAAGTGCTTGTGCTTATATTAATCACATTTAATATAATCTGGCGTTGAAGCCCCATAAGCCCGCCAGCGTAGAAACCGCTAGGCCATTCCAGCATCAATATAAATCCTATTATTAAAACTGCCTGTTCAATAGTTGAGGATGATAATTGCTCTGCTCTGATCCAGTGATGAGCAATGAAAGGCGATATCGCTATGACCGCAATTCCGATAACCAATGCCATGCACCAGTAAATAATTTCCAGCGTACGGACCAGATTGCGTACTTCCTGTTCCCTGCCCGGCAGCACGGAAAGCCGCGCCATTTCACGGTTCAATGTACCGCTCAGTCCCATATCTAAAAGTCCGGTCATCACCTGGAGCATGACAAAAATACCGATCAGCCCGTAGGATTCCACCCCCATAAATTTTATATAAAGGGGTACGAACACAAGCGCCATGAGGGCATGCCAACTATTCCCGAATAAATTTGCGCTAATATTTTGTTTGAGCAGACTCATAATAGACGGCCTCGGAGTACCTCGTTTTGATTGACATGATCAGAATCACCGGGAAATATTTTTATCGGGGATGATGGAATTACTGATTAGATATTTCTCTATCATATTAACGCATATCTGCACGGTGTAACTTTCAGTATCTATAATCAATTCTGGCGTTTCCGGAGCTTCATAGGGCGAAGATAGCCCGGTAAAATCTTTTATTAAACCTGATAGCGCTTTTTTGTACAATCCGTTGGGGTCACGCTTCAAGTATTCATCAACATTGCAGCGAATATAGATTTCAATAAATCTGCCGCACGGCAACAGGCTCCTCACAAATCCCCTGTCCTGTTTGAATGGTGAAATGAATGTGCAAAGAACGATGTTGCCATGCTCAAAAGGTAAAAGAATTCATTTTAACTGATTTCTCCGCGACTTCAAACAGGACCATGCGAATCGCATTATCAAGATATATCCTCCCGGGTCAGCAGGAAGGGACGGGGGCAGAAACCCAAATCCCTGGATGCATCTTCATGATCGAACACGAGATCCTGATTCATTCTTTCGGCCATAGCGACCGACCAGTGGCGAAAACGCGGCAATACACGCAAGCAAAATACAGTACCACGGAAAATCCAAAGGGGCAACGTTACAAAGCGCGGTTTCCTGCCAAGTACCAAAAAAATTCGTTCGACCATCGCCCGATAGGGAAGTGTTTCCCCGCCGGAAATATTATAGGAGCGATTAAATGCCTTTTCTGCGTTCAGCGCGGCCAGACAGCCTAATGCCACATCGTGCGCATGCACTGGCTGCCGTAGCCCCTGCGCCTCTCCAAGCAACGGGGAAAAAGCAAAACGCTGGATAAAGCGGGCAATCACACCGATATTCTTATCACGCCCCAGACCGTAAATAAGCGTCGGCCGCAAAATTGTCCAGAGCACTTGATTTTTTTCCGCCCAGCCGATAAAAAGCTGCTCGCCATCTACCAGCCGTTCTGCCAGTGCCTGTTCAGCGGGATCTGAAGAATTATCTTTAGTAAAGCGGCTCGTCGAGGAGATAGCCACAACATGTTTGGCCCCGTAAAGCGAAAGCAACGGAAAGTATTCCGGTAAAACCCAGATCGGCGCCAGACAAATCCAATGCGATATCTGTTTCTCCGTAGTGGGAATATTACCGTCGTCAGAAGACTCTTCTTGCCGAAGAAGTTGCCAGTCGACAAGTAGATTTTTCAAGCGGTGCTGTGTATCTTGCATCCGGCGTGAAAATGCCACGACCTCCCATCCCCTCTCAATCAGCAGGGGCAGCAGACATTCCCCAACGAGACTGGTCGCGCCGATGACTCCTACACGCCCTGTAAAAGTGGTCATGTTTTCAGCTTTTGTTTGATTTTTTGTATACCATAATAAATAGCCACCATAGTAAATCTCAACCACACGCCGGCTCCGACAATCCAGAATAAAACGCCGGGATACTGATAGCGAAAAAATTTTCCATAAAAACGCAGCATTCCTTTGTGTTTATGCCATTCCACAAAAATCAGCTTTGCTTTACTGCATGTTCCCTGGTAATGAACTACGTCTGCTTCCGGCACAAACATGATTTTCCAGCCCCGCTGGCGAAAACGCATGCACCAGTCCAAATCTTCACAGTGCATGAAATAACCCTCGTCCAAGGGACCGACATCCAACAACGCGTCGTGTTTTACCAACATGCAGGAGCCGGAAATGGCCTCAACCTCAACTGGGCAGTCCGGAAGGGGTTGGTGGTGCAGCAGAAAATCCGAGAAGAGGCGGGGATAACGTTCACGAAGTCTGGACAGGCCAAAGGCGCGAACGAAAGACCGCCATGGCGTTGGTACGGCACGTCGCCCCCCTTCTTGCTCTGTGCCATCGGGGTTGAGAATCAGCGGCCCGGCCATTCCCGCTTGCGGCAATGATTTAATGCAGGCCAATAACGTCTCCAGGGCATCTTTATCAATAAGACAATCCGGATTCAAAAAAAGGATATAATCTCCTTTTGTCAGGGGAATGGCCTGGTTATTGGCCCGTGCAAAACCGGTGTTGATTTTATTTTCGATGATCTGTACGCGTGGTTCATTATGGATAGTCTCTTTTAATAAAGATAAGCTCCTGTCTTCCGAACCATTGTCCACAACAAACACCTCAATGGGAGTAGTCGAGGTTAATACCGAATTTACACATTTTACTAAATAATCTTTGCTGTTAAAGTTTACTATGATTACGGAAATCAACTTTTTTCCATCCATATCTGAGCAATGTCAATATATCAAAAAAAACGGCTCTAAAAAAATTTATGTATAAATGCCGGATATTTATTTCCTCGAGGTATCCGGCAAATCTTCCTTCCATGGAAATACCTCGGCCACATCTTGCTATAATTTCATCAACATAAATATGTTTTGCCTTTCCGGTAAACAAGTGCAGATTCAACTGGTAGTCTCCGGAAATGATGAAATTCTTTTTCAATCCTGACGATATAGTCCGACCATAGCGAAACTTATCAAATACGCTGCGCCGGTAAAACGCACCTTGATGATGTATTGTATTTTTTAGATAGATTGTTTTATCCAATCTGCTCCGGAATATTTTTCCGTCAGGATAGATAATATTCCCCAATACTAAAGTAACATCATCAGCTATTTTTTTGCTTTCCATAACAGATACCAAGGTATTATTTCTATAAAAATAATCATCCACCCCTGAAAAATAAATCCACTCACCAGTTGTGGCATCAATGCCCTTGTTCATGGCGTCATAAATACCGGCATCGGTCTCAGATAACCAGTAATCCACTTCGGCATCTTTTCTCTGTAAAACTTCCAGAGTACCGTCGGTGGACCCGCCGTCGATAATGATATGTTCCTTGTTGGTATAGCTCTGAAACTGAACCGCTTCAATATTCTTTTCAATTTCGTTTTTCGCATTGAAAACAGTTGTAATTATACTGATTAACGGAAGCCCCGGTACAGATTTCTTGATGTGTCCTTTCTGTCTCGTTCCTCCGATAATTTTGTTATTGGAATGCAAATTTTTCTCCGGTAAATATTGAATCATGAAGTAAGTTTCCCGCTGAAATCCATTAACTGAACAAGGGGTTGCAACCCCTTGTTCTTACTGTGCTCGTCAGTTATAAGGCCAATTATCCGCTAAAATCCAGCAACGGCCAATTGCACTGATCAAGACATTTGATTGATATTTTTATCTTGGGTCTGGCGAAATAAGATGGAACAATAGAAATATGGCGATATTCAGTTAATATCAACATCATTTAAAGCGGTGTTTGAAGATGGACACCAAATACGAACTTATAAAGCTTAAGAATACTCGCGGAATATATCTTATATTATAAATAACAAACTTTAATCTAAATAATTTCAAATGTTTTTTATAAAAAACATATCGAGATTTGAGATTCATAGGTGATTTGACGTCAAACAGCAATTCATACATATATCCAAGTTTAGGCCTGCGCCTGCAGTTACCGAACCATGAAGACGCCTCGTCAAAAACGAGTCGGGCATCAGGTGTTACCCACAGGTTATATCCACCATCATTTTTAGCTCGCAAGGAAAAATCAGCATCTGCCAAATAATGAGGAAAATGCTTTGCATCATACAAGCCAACGTCTTTGTAAGCTTGTACCGGTATTAGAGCGCCCATGCCTGTCAGCCACTCCGGCTGTGCTGGTGTGGTGAAATCTTTCAAACTTCCCTCAGCATGCGGCATATTACCGATAAGAGAAATATATCCGCCAAAATACCACACACGATCGAGATCACTTTCGTAGCAAATCATTGAACCTACCAATGACCTAGGATGAGTGTCAGCAAATTCAACCACGCTCTGAAGACAATTTTTGTCGAGTTTTACATCATTATTGACGGTATATACATACTCATAGTTGTGTTCTATTGCATATTTAACACCGGCATTGGTACCACCAGACCAGAAGAAATCGCCTTCTTTTAATACTATAGCTTCTGGGTAAACTTTCTCGATCACGGCCCGAGTATTATCAGTACCCATATCGACAACAATGGTAGTGAAATCCTGAAAGACCTGTTTCTTTAGCGATGCCAAAAACACCAGTGTATGATCGAGATCATTAAATACAGGCGTTACTACGGCAACCCGAGGATGCTGTATATTATTTATTTTTTTCATAAACCGCTATAGTTTCTCTCGCCAGCGAACTCCCGGAAAATCTTAAAGCATTTTTTTTACCTTCAATAATTAAGTCAGCCCGTTTATCAGGATTATTCAGAATGTATATAGCCGAGCGGGCAATATCGTCAGCATCTAAGGGATTGAAATATATCGCCGCTTTTCCAGCTATTTCCGGTAAAGATGTGCCGTTGGAACAAATTACCGGACAGCCGGCATACATGGCTTCGATAACCGGGATACCAAAACCTTCATAGAGAGAAGGAAAGATGAGCGCATAAGCATTTTGATAGATCAATGGAATTTCATCATATTCGAGATATCCCAATACATGAACTTTTTTACTCAGGTTAAGCTCGTTGATGAGTTTTTCTATATTAGATTTTTTCTGCACTGCAATGCCGGATAAAACCAGAGATATATCTGAAAATTGCTTCGCCACTAAAGAAAAAGCTCGCAACAACCTTTCATGATTTTTATGGGGCCATGTTGCGGCGGGGTAATATAGGTATTTATCCGGCATTTTTTTGAGGGGCAACTTTTCACGCCTTTCACTATTAAACAGTTTTTCGTTAACACATAAGTGAACAGTTGTCATTTTGGCATTATCTATTTGATATTTTTCATGCAAAGAGTCTTTTACAAAATCGGAAATGGCAATCGTATGTTTTGCACGCAGAAGAGATTGTTTATAGATCATTCGGCGCGCAAGCAACTGTTTTGCTGTGAAGAATGACGGTAAGTATTCGTGTTGGATGTCCATGCAGCTTACTATGCTGGGTGTTCTTACATCATAGGGCAACATGATCTGGATGGGAAAATGCAACAGGTCACACTGTAAATCATCAATTTGCCGGGCAAGTTTACTTCTGTAACCAATTTTGGGAGTGAACGTATTTTTTTGTATTATTTTACTGATTATATCCCGGCCAATCTTTAATTCCAATATACTGAATTGCGAATTCGTAATTGGAATTTCCGCCTTCTGGCCTTCGGGAAGAACAATTATATATTCATTACGTTTATCAATAATCTGCAATTGAGTGATGAGAGTTCTAAAATATGTTTCAACCCCACCTATTGTTCCCGGTTGAAAATTCAAAGCAATAATTCCAATGCGCATTATCAAAGACGTCTTTTCACATTAAATTTCTGAATCGGTCCAGAAAGTGTCTCAACGACCAGACACCTCATGAGGTCTTCTGTCAAGCTAGAAGTGGTGCACTTTGAACTGGAATTCACCTTCCAACTCAATATTTACGAAGCAGATTATTGGGATAAGTGTGCTCATACAAGAGATCATTTTCATTCTTCTCCCGCTTTCTCGCCATAATTAGAACCCGCCCGGTATTTTTTTCCCTAAGATACGGATTTTCCTCCGTCACCTCGAAGAGAGAAGCATGAAGCATATTCCGCAGACATTTCAGTGTAGGACACGTGCAGAATGTGGGATCGTTTGAAACAAGTCTATCTTCTCCATAAGAAAAGTACAAAATGGACTGGCCTTCGTATTTTGGATAATACGCTCCTTCTAGGAGAAGGGTTCCGCCGGGTCTCAGCACCCTGTTCATTTTTGTGAATGCCAGATTTGGGAAGAGGAGATGATAATAAATACCATAACAGATAATCACATCGAATAGAGTCTCCGGAAAACTCTCATCTAAGCTATAAATTGAGGCAGCTTTAAATTCCACTTTTGAATTTAAGATGTCCCTGGCCAGTACGAACGTTTCCCAAAGCTTTATGTCCGTTGCCGTAACTTTGCCCGCACCCAGGGCTTCTGCCTTAAAACTGAAGTACCCATCCCAGGTGCCAATTTCAAGGACCGTTTTCCCTGAGAACTCCACTCTTTCCAGGAATTTTGCACTCGGCTCCCATATGCGATTCCAGCCTCTTCCTGGAGTAATGATTCCATTTCCCAAATCGATATTATGGTACCAAGTGTGCTGATTTACCTTTTCTAATAGTTCTTCCTTGCTCAGGCCCATGTTCATTCTCCTTTGTTATTCTGGTTTTGCTTTCCTTAATTTTCTTAGTAACCTCCAAAACATTCTCAGTCCCCTCGATGAGAATTCCATCTTTGGCGAGACGGACTCGCCAAAGTCTTCGCCACCGCGCTCGCTTGAAGCCGTATCGCGTTGCGCGGGCAAACGAACGCTCCATGAGATGCTGCCGGGTATGGATGATTACGCATGATTTCACCACAACTTATGATCTGGCCAAGAACCGAATTGCAATGATCGTGTTCGCCAATAAACCAAAGAAGCAGATAGGAGCGAGAAGGCCAGGAAATAGGGTCGGTGCAATAGGCCGACTGCTGAGAGACCGAGAATAATCCCGGACTGCAGCGTTTGAATCAGCAACCAACCTGCGATCAGGCTAGAAACTTGATCGAATGCCCATTTTGGTCGTATGAGTTTGACTACGAACAGAACCACGAACAGTTTTAACGCCAGATAGGCGCTCACCGCCATACAGGCTTTAAGAAAGAATGACGTGGTGAATATCATTTCAGGGTGAGACCGGAGTGATATTTACATTGCGAACGATCCAGGCTGCCATCCGATGATCCCTGTCTCCAAGGGGGGATGCCTTGCCATCGGTTTCAATGCTTATTTCGGCAAGCTCAATCGGCAGCACGTCAATAACCTGATCGAACATCGCAGGCGCATCGCCATTAGTTCGCAGTAAAACTTCCCGGCTCGTTCCATTGCGCTTGATGATCCGCAAAGCTAACGTCTGCTTCCCGCGTGTTCCATATTCGAAGCGCAGTTTCGTCTTAGTCGCATCCTCGGGAACGAATCGGGGCTGTAATTTGAAACTCACCTTGCGCTCCACCCAATGCCACCAATTCTTCCCGTCGCTTTCACGGTCGTAGGCGCCGGCCACCGATGCAATCCTGATTTCTCCGTGATAAACGTCGAAAAGACCTACGTGAAACGGACCGACTATCGTGCCTTGACTCAACGAACTATTCTGCCCAAGGGGCTCCACTACACAGCTACCCGGTGTCAATTCCTGCGTCTTGCGCTCAACTGGCAATATATTACAGATGTAATCATCATCCATCCAGTCCGAAGTGACTTCCCGGTCATACAGGTAAAGCACCGCCATTTGTCTGAATTTGTGGTGTGGCCCCCCAAGAGCCAGATAGATGGGCGCGCTACGGGGACAGGTGGCAAGCACCGTGTCCCGGAATTGGAGATAGAACCGATTGAGGTCGCTCACCCCACGGTAGTAGTGCATGAGTGGCGTGACGCGCGCCACACCGATGAGAGTGGCGCTTACCAGGCCGATCGCGAAGAGCGCCAGCATGACACTATTGAATAATTTTCCCCATCGCGATCGCAAACCGGCAACGGCAAACAAAACGAAGGCCATCACGAACGGATGCGCCCACTCGGCCAGTTTAAACTGGCTCCAACTCTGCCCTACCCCTTTCGGGAAGGGTGACGGAACAAAATAGCGGAAATACAGGATACCGGAGGCAAAAATAATCAGTACCGCAACGGCTGGCATGAGTATGCCTCTCATCGTGGTGCGCCATACGGAACGCGACCCGGCAAGGACTGTCCCAATCGCTAACCCAAGAAGGATTAAACCAAAGACAAAAGACCGAGACCCAATGTTTTCCGGGGTAGTCCATTGAAAACCATCCCAAACCCCGCCATGCAAACCAAAAGCATGTGCCGCATAGCCAAGTAATGACCAATTAACTGCCCCGCCGACAACAGCCCCGGATTGCATTCGTAGCGCGGCATAAGCCCGTATCAGCTCCGTATTGAGTAGAAGAATTGAAAGGCCGAGCAACACACCACCATGCACCAGCATGTTCTTCCACGCATGAAAGCGAAAGGCCAGAATAAATCCACTGCCAATAACTGCCATTAGCAGGAATGGTGCAATCTCCGAATAGGCAAAGAACGCTCCCGTAAAGAGCACTGCACCCGGAAGTGCCGCTTTCCCAATAGCCAACCAATTGGTTTTTGCAGTGGTAACCCACCGAAACAAGGGGCCAACCGTGAACAGCAAACTTGCCCCTAAGGCAAGACCGACGGTTTGCGGTAAGAACCCCATATTCGCGCCAAACATCAGCCCACCCAAGCTGAACGCGGGCAAGGCCAGCAACGCCAGCCGGATGCCACGTGGCATGGCTCGCATGATCACCGCTAAGGGAAATCCGATCGCTAGACAACAGGCCGTCAGAGCCGAAACCATTACGGCAGGATATACCTCATATGACCAACGTAAATTGAGAAACGCCTGCAATAGGGCGAGCAAAAAGCTGGCGCCCATACGTAAGCCCCCTTGCTGATACAGGGAGATCTGGGTGGTTAGGGGTGTAACCGCATCGATCGGAATGATATCCCTGAACGCGTAATTCTGCAACCAGTTACCATGTGCCAAGTAGGTGAAGGCATCGTTATGAGCATTGAATCCGCCGTAGATGAAGAGTGGGCCCAATATGCTCGCACCACAAATGATTCCGAAAACACTTACCATAAGGGCATGACGAAATGCCCGACTTATGTGCTGCTCACGGATGATCACCCAAACAAGCAGTGCGATAACCAGGCATGGCACAACGACCGAATCGCCCAGTGGTAAAAAACGACCGACGAGGCTGGCGATGACCGTCAATGAGGCCAAACCAAGTGCAGGCGCCAGATAAAAGCTTGCCTGCGCCCTAAAGCGATAGGGAAGGAACAAACTCCATGACCGTCCGATGAAGGTCGCTAAAGACAAAATAGCGGCAATAGCTGCTAATGTCGTCCAGAAAATTCCTGTTCCTAGGATGTTTGTCATACCTTTTTATTTTGCAAGTAATTTCGAAATATGCTCGGCCACTGCGCGACCATCCCTGATAGCATAGTTTGTGCCCCGATCTTCCGGATAGATCTGCGCCATAGTGGATATAGAAGCATTGGCAAACGGAGTTCCTCTGCCCGGCATATACTGCGAGTAATTTCGTTCGGTGACCGGTTGAGCATATTGGGCTCGCATAACGCGGTGTTCAATGACCCCGGAGCGATCTATCTCCGGGAACATGCGCTTGAGGTGTTCAAAGGCAAAGTCGACATACTGTTCGTCGCTATAGTACCACACAGGATCCTCCACAGCGAGATAGCGAGAGAGAAAAGCGATGTGCGTTCCCTTGTAGTTATCAGGCGTGTCAAAGTTGGTGTGTTCGATTACCCCAACAAAGGGAAAGCCAGGGTCGTTGACGTTAAGCCAGTAGGTATCGGATAAACTGTGTTTAAGGCGAAGCACCAGGCACATATTAGCGAGATAGCGAACTTTGCGCAGGCTCGCCAGCCATTCGGAATCAGCAGCTCCCTCAAAGATATCAGCAATGATCGAAAATGCAGGTGTGAAGAGAAACTGGCGGCCAACTATTTCGCCGCGATTAGTATGCAAAGCCAAAAGTCGATTGCCCTCCGTGCGCACTCCCGTCACTTTTTCGCCGAAACTTACTTCCCCATCACAGCGTTTAATCGTCGAAACCATTGCCTCTATAAGACTGCCAAATCCGCCCTTAAAGTATGCAAGCTCCTCGCCGCCTTTCTCGTTACGCGTGCTGCCGCGGAGCACGAGTTTCTTCCACATCCAGGCAGCATTAACCGCTTCCGCATAGATTGAGAATTTCGCCGCTATCAGCGGCTCCCACACCACGCGATAAACGTTCCTTCCGCAAAGCGACTCCAACCACTCGCGAATGCTGAGGTGTTCGATTGTTCGCCAATCCTTGATCCGGCGAACTTGAAGCACTAAAAGACCAAGCCGGATTCGGTCGATGAAAGAGAGGGCCGTAAAGCGAAGCAAGTCCATTGGCGTGGAGAGCTTCCACATCCGCCCGTTGAAATACATGCCGGTCCGCGATGGCAAGGTAATCAAGTCACTCTCCATCCCCAATTCCTTGACCAATTCGGGGACATAAACGTCGTTGTTGAACCAGTGGTGGTAGAACTTCTCAATTTTCACGCCATCGGCAAATTCGAAAGTCCCCGCAAGCCCACCTGCAGTGGAATCGGACTCGATAACTCGCACCTTGTGCCCTTGTTTGGAAAGCACATAGGCCGCCGTCAATCCAGTGAACCCGCCACCGACAATAACCACATCGTATTTGTTTGTGCCCATAAAAACAGACTCGTCCTGATAAATTATTGGCTCGTTGCAGTTCCGGATCTTACACGACTGAAGAGTTGAGGGTTGATCAAGATAGCCACAGCCCCCGCCAATGTAGTTGGCAGCCACAACCCAAGATGAGACAAGACAGCAAAACTTGCCGCCTGTCCCGGCGTGCCTCCCAACATCGAGATTGCGATGTAAGCTGCAAGATGGAAAGGGCCGATATAGCCGGGAGATGAGGGGACCATCGTTGAGAGTGTTGCGATCGCCATGACGACCACAGCTGTTTCCGGCCCGGCCTCCAACCCAAACCCATATAACAGAGCCCAGAAAAGACCTGCTTCACCCATCCAAATCAGCATGGACAAGACAAAAAGCGAGATTAGTACCGGTATGCGCGACATTGCTTCGAAACTGCCCAGTAAGTTTCGAAGCGCAGTGACTAAGCGTACGCGTCTATCATGCCCTCTCACACACGATCCATCAATCAAGCGATTGCACCACCGGGAGAGTATGCCGCTGAAAAAAAAGACAAGCGCAAGCGCAATCCCACTCAAAACGGCGAGGCTAACAGCCGCATTTGCCAGCCAGTCCGGGAGTTGGACTTTGGAACTGATCACAAGCCCAATCACAAGGCACGCCAGCAGAGTCATAAGATCGAGCAGTCGCTCCATCACCAGACTGCCCGTTGCCATTGCCTTACCAACACCAATGGCGGACGGAAATACCAGGGCCCTTACTACATCACCCAGGCGTATGGGGAGAACATTGTTGAGAGCGATCGATCCCAGATAGGGAGAAGCACAGGCTACCGATGAAACATCCGCGCCGGCTGCCCGCAATATGGTAGACCAGCGAACGATTCGCACTATGTAGCCGCCAGTCAATGAAAGAAGACCCCAAAATAGATAAGGCCATCGAAAATGTGAGATTGCCTGCAGGACATCATCCAGATCAATCCGCCACGCGATAAATCCTAAACACGCGCACGAAATGGCTATGCCGAAGAGATTTCTTCTCCAGTTTTTCCAATAGCCCGTTGCTGCCGGCCCTGCTGAATCAGCATTCAGCATCGACAAAGCCATCAACGATCTTAAAATTTTTCATGGTAATGCTTTTCGCGTAGCGAGTCTCAGGATTGCCAAAAATCTGAATATTGGAGGACTATGAGTTGGCCCTTTTGGGCAACATAGTTCTGCGCAAGGCGAACTTTCCAAGATGTCGCATCGTCTTCTCCCATTGAGTAACAACGAGCATCTATTAACTTCTTGAGTCTGGTTCATAGTTTCATAGAAGGATAATGACCTGCACAATTATCTCTCATCCGTAGTCTCAGCGATAAACGCTACCGGCCAGCGCCGGTTGTTGTCAATCAGGTATCCGAGATAATGACCGATGATGCCGATAGCGATAAGCTGAATACCGCCCAATAGACAAATGACAATAAAGGTAGAAAGGTAACCCGGAACGTCGAAAGGCTTGATAAGCCATTTGATAATAGTATAAAAGGCAAGGAAAAAAGAAAGCAAGGATGTAATTACGCCGAAGATAGTCGCCAATCGAAGCGGGATGTGAGAAAACATTAATATACCGGTCAACGCCAGTTTGAAATATTTTGACAGCGTATAGCCGGACTCACCGTGAAAGCGCGCATCCCGTTCGTACTCGAAGCCGACCTGCCTAAATCCTGCCCAGGCCCGGGTACCCCGCAAGAACGGATTAGCATCGGGCATCTGCAGCATGGCATTGACAACACACCGCCGCATGGCACAGAAATCACCTGAATCTTCCGGTATATGAATACTGGAAACGGCATTGATGATCCGGTAGAAAGATGAAAAGATAGCCCGTTTGAAGATATTCTCTTTCCTTTTTTTTCTGACACCGTAAACAACATCTGTCCCTTGATGCAGGCATTCGAAGAAATGGGGAAGGATTTCCGGTGGGTCTTGCAGGTCATCGTCAACAATGGCAATGATTTCTCCATTACATTTTTGTAACCCGACGGTCACCGCCGCCTGATGCCCGAAATTCCTGGAGAGACGAACCCCTCGGATAAACGGGTGAATTGACGAGAGTCGCCTGATTTCGGTGAAGGAGTCATCCTGACTTCCGTCATCCACAAGAATGAGTTCAAATTGAATCCCCGAACCATTCATAACCGTTGAAACCCGCCTCACCAGTGTTTCGAGGGAAGACCGTGATTGGTAAACAGGGACAATGATGCTATGCAATAATTCTTTCATACACATTTTCCTAAACAATGTTTATTCATATTTTTTATTAATAATGCAATATCCGTTTACATAGTTGCATCATGGCATATCACTACTGGCATTTGTTTGTAATGAAGTTTTAAAATAATTATAAACTATACGCATCCCATCCACCATATCTATCTGCGGTTTCCAGCCCGTTTCCCGCATAAGGCGTGAGCTATCCAGAATATTAACCGGAACATCAAACTTTCTGGCTTTTGCATAATTTACTTTTACCGGTATTTGCAAATCATCCTGGATGATTGTAATTATATCATTTAAAGAATGCCCGACGCCGCTGGAAATATTAAAAACCCTGCTTACCCCCTGATGAGCGATTAACTGAACAATCGCCTGCACCATATCGGCCACATAAATATAATCCCGGCTGACTGTACCGTCACCCCAGATTTCTATCGGTTGCTTTTTCAGGCACTGTTCCAGAAAGACGCCGATAGCCCCCTGCCCGACATGGAGGTGTTGTCCTTCTCCATAGACATTGGCCGGCCGGCAAATCCGATAATCAATCCCCTGGATGTTTGCATACATGGCTATATATTTTTCAATAGCCAGCTTGGTAATACCGTATGAACTTATGGGTTCAGTGGGATGGTCTTCCCCTATTGGATTTTTTTGCGGAATACCATAAACAGTGCCGCCGGAGGAAACATATATTATTCGACGCAGCCTGGCTTTATGGAGCTGAGATAACCAACCGGCATGAGCCGCGACGTTGGTCTGCACATCGTAGGCCGGATCCTGCATTGACGCTCCGGGAACCGTGGTATGAATGAGATCTATGGCGATATCAACATCTCGCAGTGACCGTAAAATATCTTCCGGTCTTTCGGCATCGCCCTCTTCTATTTCAACTTTTTCCTGTATGTCTGCTATTAAATTGCGGGAGCCATACAGTTTGTCAAAAATCCTTACCTGATAATCTTCCTTCAGCAACAACCGGCTGAGATAGCTGCCAATGAAACCCAGGCCGCCCAGCACAAGAACTCTCTGCTGTTTTCCCATATATGAATCAACTTTCCTTTTTTTCATAATTTACCGTTTCTGAAAGTATGAATATTAAATCGCGTTGTCGCCAGTACATCATTTTTTCTATAAATACGAACAACACAATGTTACATGGCATTATGTCTGGTCCGAAGTTTCCGTTGAAAATAGATTTGAACCCAGTATAAAATATTCGATGTAATAAACCTGCCTAGACGATAGTGAGCATTATTGGTGTATAAGGTGCTGGCACCATAGATAAAATATCCCGGGGGAAACCGTTTCTCCCCATATTTGCGTAATATAGTACAAATCTCACCAAACCTTTTCCAGCCACCGGTACTTGTCTTGGAATCCCCATATTCTCTCGAATTTGCCAGAACCTTATTTATATATCCGACTTCATATTTCTTCGCGAGTTTAATCCAAATGTCCCAATCCATAGTCCAATGTAAATCTTCATTAAGATATCCAACATTTGCCAGTGCATCCTTTCTGAAAAAAGTGGTTGGCTGCATAATATAATCCCAGACATTTATTAATGTCCATAGGTCGAAGCTTTGCGTCGCTTCGAACCTTTTAACTTTCTGACCATATTCATTTATAATGTCACCCTCACCATATACGAGGGCAACGTTATGGTGCTTAAAGTATTCAACCGCCTCATGAATAGCTCCAGGCTCATAAGTATCATCCGAGTTCAACCATGCAACAATCTCCCCCTCTGCCATACGAAACCCTTTATTGATAGCGTTCGATTGTCCTTTATCCCTCTCCGAAACCCACGTTAGCTGCCCATTATATTTTTGAATTATCGAAAGGCTATCGTCGGTCGAACCTCCATCGACAATAATATACTCTAAATTTGGATACCCCTGGTTTATAACACTTTCGATAGTGGCCGCGATAAATTTACCTTGATTATAGGAAGGAGTGATAATGCTAACCAACGGCCAATTCGTCATAGTTTTCTCCCCGGATCAATTCCAGATTATCGATGATATAAGCTAACTGCCTGGTATCGTCACTTGAGCCGAAATGTCGCGGACCAAATACACGGTTGGCAAGAAACTCCACATTAAGATCGCCGCGAAAATTATAAATGCGGAGATCCACGTCAATAATAAATGCTCCCTTCTCTTTTATGGCAACAGTCTTTACAAGTTTGTTATTGATCAAGATAGTGATCTTCAGCGCTCCGCGGAATGGCGACAAGTTCCTGCCATGAATCTGCAGCCTTCCAGCATTGTTAAAAGAAAGTTTTGTCCTGTATTGTTTTGATACCCAACCATCTTCATACTTATAATAAAACTTTGAGCCTTGAACATGATGCTTTATTTTTGCTATCAGTATTTGTTTATAAGCATTCTTCAAATAGGCGATATTATCGCGATTGTAATAGAAAAAGTAAAAATAGAGCATGAAATAAAATCTGACGTTCCTTGCCGAACCATATTTATAATCGACAAGGCCATACACCCAGGAGATCGGCACATAATTATAGTGGTTTTTAACGGTACAGATGGTTTCCTTGAAAACTTCTGTCCTTTGTGAAAGTGTTTTGTTGCCTTGATACAACCGTGATGTGGCCATGAAATATGGTAAATAGGCAATTTGATGTTTCTGCCCCAGCCGCATCCACAGTTCATAATCCATACATAGGTGCAATTCTTTTTTCAAAAGCCCCACATCTATCAACGCTTGTTTCTTTATGAAACCCGTTGGCTGGCAAATAAAGCAATTCTCGGCTAAACGATTGTAGTTAAATACTTCGGTCGGGTATCTCTCAATAATCGCTCCTGTTTCTGTTGTATAGTAACCCTCTCCGTACACCATGGCCAAATCGTTATGCTTCATTAATAATCTGACTGCTTGGGAAATTGCCCCGGGAAGATAGGTATCATCAGAGTTGAGCCAGCCGATTATGTCGCCCGAAGCTACAAGTATCCCTTGATTTACTGCGTCAGCCTGTCCTTCATCCTTACGGGATACCCATTTTATCCGGTCACCGTAACTTCTGAGTATCTCGACCGTTTCATCATTGGAGCCGCCATCCATTACAATATACTCAATGTTGGGATAATCCTGATTTAAGACACTTTCAATGGTCTCTCTTATGAACTTACCTTGATTATAGGAAGGAGTTACAACCGTCACTAAAGGTTGAACAATAACCTCCGGATCTTTAACTATACCTCTGAAAACTGACAGCGTATCATTAACACACTTTTCCCATGAGAAACTGGCACCGCGTATTTTTCCTTTCTCGATTAAGGTCTCTCTTGTTTGCGTTTCCGTAGCTTTGGCTATCTGCCGCGCAATATCGAATGCGTTTTCCGGATCAAACATAAGCGCGGCATCTTCGACCACCTCCGGAATGCTACCACTATTCGAACAGACAATAGGTATATGCGTCTTCATAGCTTCAACAAGAGGTATACCGAAACCCTCAAAGAGTGACGGGAAAACCAACATTTGGCTGTTTAAATAGATGTAAGGCATATCATCTTGATCAATATACCCCAGGAAGGTCACCTGATCTGTCAAATCATGTTTTTTTATAAATTCACGAATACCACTTTGTGCCTGCTGCTCACTACCAGTCAACACCAGATTTATCTTCATATTATAGTCAGATCTCAATATGACCAATGCTTCTAATAGTTTTTGATGATTTTTGTGCGGCCAAGTATTTGCGGGATAAAAACAATACTGTTCCGGCAGTGAATACTTGAACCGAATCCTTTCCTTTTCCCGTTCGTTGTAGGCACCATTAAATTCTTTGGAAGCATCTAAATAAATACCATAAACTTTACTCTCCGGGATATCATAGATATCAACTATTGACTTCTTGGAAAAATTTGACAGTGTGAGTATTGCATCAGCCTTTCGCGCTGAGTCTGCAAAGTTTTTATTTCGCCATTCTATAACATCCCCGGGGAAAAAATGCGAAAAATACTCATGCTGGAGGTCTGGTATTGTAAATACAGTAGGAATTGTGACATATCTCGGTTCCAAAACAAGCAGCGGACAGAACCACAAATCAAGCTTCTCTTCCTGTATTAACCGGTACATTTTGATTTCCTTTGTTTCATTTTCCGGAACAACGACCTTCCTCACTTGATTCCCTTCCGAAAAGCTGCCTTCATTACGGGGATTCAACACAAGAAACAATTCAAACCCGGAAAAATGATTAGACACATACCAGATCAGATTTCGAACATATTGTTCCATTCCGCCGATCTTACCCAGTTCCAGAGAATATAAATTTACGCCGATTTTCATGCAATGTACCAACTTTTATTTTTAGATCAATTCGATTCCCAGTAATTAATGACATCCCTCAAGCTTTGCTCGAGAGGAATCGTATTTTCCCACCCTAATTCCCGTCTGATTTTCTCGTTGGAGCCAATAATAATTCTGTTATCTGCCGGTCTGATCAAACGCGGATCAACATGAATATCCACTTCCATATTTAACTGCTTAGCCATAATATCAATGATGTCTTTCAGGGGCAAACCCTTGCCGCTGCATACATTATAAACATTACCTTTGCGGCCTTGCTGCAAAAGCAAATAATAGGCACGGACGACATCTCTGACATCCGTGAAATCACGGACAATGGAAACATCGCCCGTAACCATGCTGCCACGATCCTTTCCGGATTTTTTTAATTCAACCAACTGCTTGGCCAAAGATGATACAACAAAGACACTGCTTTGCATCGGGCCGATATGATTGAAAGATCTAGTCAAAACAATATCCATCCCGTAGCCACCAATATAAACCCCTGATAAATATTCTTGTGCCATTCTCGCCACGGCGTAAGGGCTGACCGGATTTAATTTATGGTCTTCCTTTAACGGCAGATCATCATCGTTCACGTTGCCATATTCCTCTGATGAGCCAATAGAAAGAATGCGAGTGTCTATATTTAATTTTCTGGCGGCGTCAATTAAATTCAGAAAAATATTCGTATTATTCTGGAAACTTTGAACAGGTTCCTTCCAACTGAAGGCCACGCTGCTGTATGAGGCTAAATGTAAAATATAGTTGGGCTGAAATTCATGAATAACATATTCAACCTTATCTTTCGACAACAGATCAATTTTTTCAAAGCTGATCTGTACGTTTTTATAATGATCAAACCTAAAATTGGGATGCTGAATATCTAATCCTTTTACCTGGCAGATACGATCATGCTTTTCCAGATATTCAACAAAATGCCGCCCGACAAAACCGGAAAAGCCCGTGATTAAGTATTTATTCATATCAAGTACTCCCCAAACCCTACTGGAAACTAATACCTACTTGCAAAAGTTCATGGTATGCCATTTCGGCCCCGTCGCGGCGGGTAATACTCCGGAAGAAATCTTTTTTCATAGTTCCCCAAGATTTCTCAGTCACTTCGAAATGGCACAGCAAATAATGCAAGCAGGTGCTAATCCTCATTTGTAAATTCACGACTGGCAAATTTTCGGGCTTTAATAAGACCGATCCGCCTAGCCTGCCGCACGGCAAAGGCACTCTCCAGTTCTCTCCATCCCTGTTCCGAATCGTCTGCCCTTTTCTTTTCTTGAACCAATTCGTTTTGTATCTGGTTTATTTTTTCCTCTAAACCATGAATCACTTCCAGCCGTGCCGCGCGATCCGCCTCGGATTCCTTCAAAACATTGGTCAATTCCATAATCTGCTCAAGACGAGCAGCACGATCAGCCTCGGACTCCTTCAGCATGCGGGTCAGTTCATCGATCTGTCCAAGCCGTGAGACACGATCAGCCTCGGATTTCTTAAGCAAACCGGTCAATTTATCAATCTGCTCAAAAATATTTTCAAGTACTTTATATAATCGCTCTGGGTCTGGCACACATTCAACAACCTTAAATACTTCGGTTCCTCTATTTAAATCATTTAACATGGCCTCAATTTCATTTTTTACTGCATCAGCACTTACAAAATTTATGCAAAAAGGCTCGTTAAAAATACAATTCCACCTGCAATAAAAACAGGGCAGTAATGTCACAAAAATACGTCCGACATTTGTACATGGTAAAAACCGTGGCCATGTCCCTCCACCGAATATCGCGATAATTGGCTTCCCTAAGGCGGCGGCCATATGCATCATACCGGTATCATTGCCGAGATAGAAATAAGACTGCGCAGCCAGGGCACAGGCCAGAGGAACATCGCCGTCCTTTCCCAGCCATATTTCCGGATTTGCCCCTTTCTTCCTGGCGAGGTCCACTACTTTGTCAACAATCTCTTTTTCCGATTCATGGGCAGCAATCAGAGTCCTTAATGAATATTTTTTTTCCAGGTGGGCAACAACTTGTGCAAAGTTTTCTTCCGGCCAGGTTTTGAGAGAAACATTAGACACACCGGCAGGAAAACAAAAAACAAATTTACCTTTTTTCAAACCGGCGCGGGTAAGCACATCCCCGGCTCTTGTGCTTTCTATTTCCGGAATTACCAGTTGCGGCGGAGGTATATTTTTCTTTTCCGAGGTAATTTTGTTCCAGAATAACTGATATTTTTCTGTCTCGTGAATTTTCTCTTCGACAGGGATATATTGATCGTAAAGATGTTCAGGCATTACGGCGCCGAGCTCCGGTAATATCTTTGTCAGAATTTCATGATCATCATTTGCATCTCCCAGTGCTACTCGGTGCGTAGAAATCAATACAGCAGCAATTAATTCATCCGACCAGGCACGATTGTATGTGGTTGTTAGTAGCAGATCATAGGATTCCTGCCTGAGTTCATACGACAACAATTTTATCGCGGGTATATCAGGTGGTTCTTTATAGGGATGAATTCGCGTGGTTTTCCAGATCAGCCGATTGGGAAACACAGATGCCAGTTGTTCATATCCCTGGCGGACCAGAATAGTGATTCGGGCCTCCGGTAGAAAATCAAGAAGCGCTTGAATAAACCCCTGCAACAAGACGATGTCGCCAAACGTATCCAGGCGGGGAATCAAAATATTCCGGAATTTTTTAATATCAATTACTTTTTTATCAATGTTTGTCATTTTTTCACTTTAGAAAATTCAACGTCCATTGGCAATTGAGCAATACCGTAAAATGGCATCAGTTCATTGTAATCGGCAGTTACAACTATTGGCCCCAGAAGATTGTGTCGATCATGGATCAAGGCAACATTCGGGCTTTCTTCCGGAAGTGCTTCCGCCGTACCGAGACTGAATGTGTATTCTCCTGGTTGAACATTTAATTTGAGTTCAATTTTCACTATGATTTCATCACCGGCATGAAGATCAGGCAGAGTTTTACGCAATTGTCTGGTCCCTGTGGCAAAAACAACATTGCCGAGTCGATCAAACAAGTGAATGCCGGCACTGGGGGATGCAATCTCATCATTAGCCCGCAACAGCAAATAAAAAGTCAGATATTCCAGCATCTCCACTTGCATGGTATCTTGTCCCATTTTGTCCGTAATCCGGGCAGCAACAATCTCCAGTTCGCCGGTACCATGACGATTATCACGTCCGGAAAGAATATTATGGGTCATAATCTCTGTCGGTTCCATGAGGATATCGTCCAGCTCATCAACTGTTTTGTCTTTCTTCTCCAGGGAAACTCTGTTCTTGCGGTTTGACCCTATTGTCCCAAAATATCGGCTTACCGTTTCCACAGCATCGCCTATAAAGGTCATCTCTCCTTTTTCCAGAAGTATCGCCCGCTGGCAGATGTTTTGCACAGCCGCCGTATCGTGAGAAACAAAAAGGCACGTCGTACCGCCGGATATTATTTCCCGCATTTTGGCAAAGGATTTTTGCTGGAAAAAAACATCGCCGACACTCAACGTCTCATCGATAATCAATACCTCCGGTTTTAAAAAAACGAACAGAGAAAATGCCAAACGGATATACATTCCTGAAGAGTATATCCTGACGGGCCGGTCAAAGAAATCGCCCAATCCTGCAAAGTTCTCGATATCACCTATGCGATCTTCCAGATATTCTCTCGGCAGTCCAAGGAGATGAACACTGTTGTATAGATTTTGCCGGCCGGTCAGTGCGGAATTAAAGCCGGTTCCCAGTTCCAGTAAAGACAGCACTCTGCCTTGAATTTCAAATTTACCGGCGGTTGGGTAAAGAGCACGGGTCAATATCTTCAGCAGGGTACTCTTGCCGGCTCCATTCGGGCCAATAATTCCCAGGCACTCTCCGCCGTTAACTGCAAAAGATATATCCCGCAGGGCCCAGAATTCCTGATGAAGCTTCTTGCGCCCAAATGTCACCCATTCCAGGCCACGATACCATGGATTGGAGTATATCTTGAATTTTTTGGAAAGACCGTTAACTTTAATCATTATTAATCAGCTTTTATTTATAATGTTGGTTCCGATCTGTAATCTGAACCCTGAAGTTTGAACATCCTCAAAATCCCCCTCAATCCCCCCTTAAAAAAGGGGGAAGTCAGCAGTTGTGCCCTTTAAAAAGGGGGAAAATTGGGGAGTACCCTTTTGCCCTAAAGGGCACAAGGAAAAGGGGGCCTGGACATTACAAGAAGTTCACTCCCTCTTCAGAAAAGGGGGAGATTCTGAAAAACATGGAATCGAAAAAATCATTTCCAGTGTATAGTCAATGTCACTGACTTAAGCACCATGCCTCCCCTCTTTTTAAAGAGGGGTTGGGGGAGATTTTAAATGTCCATGGATTCTTTCAACCACTCCATCAATGTTTTTGAGCACGTCTATGTCGGAAAAGCGCAACACGACAAATCCAAGCATCTGAAGATATCGATCCCTTTCCCGATCTTTCTTCATCCCATCACTCTCATAATGTTGCCCGCCATCTATCTCCACAATGAGTTTCCCCTTTGGGCAGTAAAAATCCACGATGTAATTGCCGATATTTTTCTGCCGATAAAACTGTAAATCGCCAATCTGTTTCTTCCTGATCTTCGACCAGATAAGCCGCTCGGCATCGGTCATGTTGCTTCTTAAATTCCGGGCGAACGCTTTGAGTTTCTTATTGAAGGGCAGCATTTAATAAATCCCCCTTACTCCCCCTTTAAAAAGGGGGAAAATTGGGGAGTACCCTTTTACCCTCCTAAACCTTTGCACAACTGTATAAAACCACGAATTTTGTCATTCCGGTCTTGTGACCTTTAGGTTATGAAAACCGGAATCCAGTATTATCAAGTGTTTCCTGGATACACCCTAAAGGGTACTTCGCCGGCCTTCGTAACCTAAAGGTCATAAACCGGTATGACGATTAGAGGGGTTGTGCAAAGCTCTCAATGATATTGTCTCACTCCTGACAGGAAATTGCCGTCAATTACAGAACATCACGCAGTTCAGGCCTGAGTTTCCTGAGCAGGAGATAACCCAATAAAGGAAAAACAAAGGCCAGCAAAATCATTGCCGCCCACATATTTCCGGCAGGCCAGACCTGATCAACTATGATAGCTTGCAATGAATGAATAAAAGGATACGCCGGATTTAAAAACAGCCAGCTTTTCAAACTTTCCGGTAAAATATTTTCGGTATAAACAATGGGGGTTGCCCAAAACCACAACTGGAGGAAAAGATTAACAACCTGGCCGATATCCCGAAAGAATGCATTCAGTACTCCGAACAGGAGACCAAGACCAAAGCCAAATCCTTGAAGCAAAATAAGGACCAGGGGCAGACTGATCCAGGACCACGCAGGGTAATGGCCTAAAATAAAGCAGATAGCTACCAGCAGCGCCATACCTATCATCAGACTGAAAAAACTGCTTCCCGCATTCTGCGCCACAAACACCTGTTCCGGTATCGCCAGTTTGCGTAAATAGTTAGCATTTTCCACAAAGGAGTTAGTACAGCGACTCACTGTCTCACTGAATCCAAGCCACGGAATCAGACCGGAGCAAAGATAAATGGCAAAACCAAAGCCTGACGGCAGATTGGGTATCCGGATAACCATCAGTTGAGAAAACACTATTGTGTATATCATAATCTGGCAAAGCGGATTAATTACATTCCAGAGAAATCCTATTGATGAACCCGCATAGCGATACCAGAGATCCCGTGCCGCGCTCTTCCAGATAAATTTTCTATATTTCCAGATGCTGAATATCATTTGTGCTCACATCGAGACCTTTGCACAACTGTATAAAACCACGAATTTTGTCATTCCGGTCTTGTGACCTTTAGGTTATGAAAACCGGAATCCAGTATTATCAAGTGTTTCCTGGATACACCCTAAAGGGTACTTCGCCGGCCTTCGTAACCTAAAGGTCATAAACCGGTATGACGATTAGAGGGGTTGTGCAAAGCTCTCACATCAATTTTAACAAGGCATTTCTTAAAATATTTAAATACTGACTTTTCATATCAGCTTTCCATTTTGGCAATCTTTGCCAATGACTTACCTGAAGCGAATCGATCAAGTTGATTAAGATGTCATGATCCGGTGGCGCGGAATAAATACAGGGGAAGAGAGCTGCGGCGCCATTACATCTGGCATCATTTACATTTAACAAAATAGCCGGTTTACCCACGGAATTAGCCAATATGGCGCCATGAAGCCGGGTGGAAATGATCAGATCATAATCAGCTAATATTTCTATATAGTCACGGGCATCGTAAGAATAACGGACAGGAGGTAACGTTCGGGAAAATTCCGTAAATTCATCAATATAGTGACAAATGACATCAACTTGTCGTTTTGCCGTTCTCAGTTTTTTAATCGTATTAATACAAGTTTCCGTAAGAGCTTGTGGTATCAACTGATTTATTGTTTTACTCGTTTGCAGAATGAACCCTATCCGGCGAATCTTTGTCGGAATTTTTTCTGTTGATGAAGCAAAAAGCGCCGGGCAGGGAAGTAACTCCGAGAGAATGCCTTCCTTGGCCAATTCCCGGGATGCATATTCATCTCTTGCCGTAATCACTGGGGATAGATTTTTCAGGCAATAAAGTTCATTTTCGCTGAAATTAACAGGGGCGTCGATATAACCAAGACCAATCAGAAAAAGAGGCAATTGTTCATTCTGCACGGCTCTGTAAAAATTTGTCAGGGGCCGATCAAACCATTCCGGTGTACCGGCAATAAGGGCTATATTGATTGATCCCGGATCGCCCTGCTGGAAGGAATTACCCCGGATATTCTCTTTATGAGCCCGGTCGATAAACCCGTTAATATTTAAATCAGGATTTCGGTCATAGAGCACCCAGTTAATCTTTCTATCCCTGATGATTTCCTCGAAAAGATGGCGAATACCAAAAAAAATGAACTCATCGCCCGGATTCCATTGTCGTGTTGATGAAAATAAAATATTCAATGGACCGCAAAGGGCTGATCGTGATTCAGAAAATTTAAAAATACCGGGATTTTTCAAAAAATGGCCTTAAGGTTTTTTAGCGATGATTAGGAAATTTGTGCCGGCAGCGGATGTTTGAATATCAATAAAGCCCACAGCCTGAAGTTCCCGCTGCATCGTTTCTCGAGTATATCCGTATTTATGACAGAAAAACTCCGGAAACTTTTTCCGGGAGAGAGGGTCCGCCTCGCCCTGAGGAATATCCTGCCCTCCGAAGAGCAGAGTGATTTTTTCCTCGATAGTTATATGCTGAGCATTAACAATGTAATTACAATCAGGCAACCTCATCTCCAATGCTCCGCCGGACTTCAGCAGCGAAAAGAACTCCGTGAGGAGGCTGACTGCCTGCCAGTGAAAATGATGCTCGATAAAATCATTGGCCAGGAGATAATCAATCGAACCTACGGCAAAATAATCGAGGAGTGAATTCTTGCTGATGTTGATGATCTTATCAATCCTCGGCAGATCCTCTCTGCCGTCTATATTGATAAAACCATCACGGTAGTCCAGCCCGCAGCCGATGTTGAGTTTCATTTCTTTTTATTCTTTAAAAAATTCCGCGAATTTGTCAAAAGCAAACTTCAGACTAAACAACAAGGGGGATTATAGTGAAAAAACGCCCCCGCCACAGAAGCGGGGGCGTTATGGTCAGTTAGACCGGTTGATTGTTAAAACTTCTTATTGCAGCCACTGTCTACCGATACCGTTGAGGATAGGAGTACCACCTATGTTGATGCTGGTGGTATTCAGATTATAGAGCACGGGGACGTTTGTTCTGTTGCCATCCGGTGCAATCTGGAATGCGGTAGCATCCACTGAATTCTGGGGTGCAGCCACGTACAGCGTTAAACCAACACGATACAACTTTGTGTTGGTCAGACTACCGGGGAAATAACCAACAATATCCGTCGGCTGAACTATGGTAACAGCGTGGGCAGCCAGAGTAAAAGCACAGGTTAAGTTCGGGCCGTTCGTGCTGAGCGCAAAAACACCGGGTGTCTCTGTAGGAAGAGGGGCGGCGGCCGCATCGGAAATATTCGCATCCAAGTCTACGCATACATCATCACCAGACCTGTTCACGAGCTCGATGAAGCTGACGTAACCAGAGTTGAGTGCTGTTCTGGCATCAATCAACATATAAGGAACTCTGATTGACGTGTTGTTGAGAACCCATTGGTCGGCAAGCGTGAAATCCATTACTGTCAGTGGTGACATTGGCGGTACTGTCACTGGGGCAAGAACCAATTTTAAATAAAACTTACCAGTGTTCAATATTGTCGTGCCGTTGACAGTAATCGTAATTGTTTGTGTTGTCAGAAGGTTACCGGCAGTTCCCGTAGATGTCCATCCTTGCATGTAACCGGCTGGAGGAGTAACCATCGGCGTAAACGGGGACGTTCCCGTTCCAATGGTTACAGTAGTAATAGCTGGTTCTAATGTATCGTCAGCAAGGGTCAGGGTGTAGTTGGATGTACAAACATTGATACCCCAGTTAACTGTTGATGTCGGAGGTATAAGCTCAAGTTCGAACCTGGAATAATGTGCAGCCGTAGTTGGTGCGTTAGGAACGAAGCTCATCCGGCCGGCGCCTGCGTTTACATCAATTACAGAAGTGGTAGGCGTCATTGAGACTGAAGGCGGATATCCTATCCAGACGACGCTCGACTGATTGACAGCCTCGACAATTGTGGCGGGAGCTGTGTACAGTTGAGTTAATGGGGTTCCGGTGGTATCTCTACCAGATGTTACCTGAAGGGTCATGCCGGGAAGGCCGAGACCCAATGTTGCCGGGGTAATAAGAATCACGGGTTCGTTAGGAGTAGCACTCACGTGGGTTCCTGTCCCGCCGATAAAAGGTGCCTGAGTGTTATTAAGCAATACTACTATATCTCCCGCCTCCACAGCCGGCGTACCCACTGGGGCAGTAGATATTACATTATAAGCGTTAGTGAACTGGAGCGTGATCGACGAGAGGCCACCAGTAATACCAGAAGCTGAACTGGCGTTCATATTCGCACACAGCGTGCCACCAAGGGCAAACAGGGCTTGACTCTCTGGGGAACCGCTAGGATTACCCAAGTTCCATAAAGCGTATTGGGCATTCTTTAGCGCACCATTGTTCGCGGTCATAACCACGGTACTGCCAACGCTGATAGAAATCATCGGTGAATATAAAATATTACCGAACGCCCCGGTCGTTGCTGATGTAGAGCAATCACCCGGGCTTTCCATTAACGCTGACGAGCCGAGGTCAATTTGTATAGGCGTATTCGCGGGCAGGGATTGCAGATACTCATAGCCGATGATATAAGGTTGCCCATAAGTCGCCAAAGCCGGACCTTGGCTAAATGTAGTTCCCGGTGCGATATCAAGCCAAGTCACAGTCGGCGTGGCCTGTGCTCCACTTGCCAGCAATGCAAAGGCAATCACAACAATAAATGTACTTAAAATTCTCTTCATTTTACTCCTCCTTAAAAAAGTTGAATTACTTATATTACCTGTTCTATCATTTTCTATCATTCTATTATCAGTGTATCTCGGAAAAACTTAACTTGATTATTGTGAATTAATCAAGCTTTTTTTAACTTCTTTTACATTAAATTAACCCTACCACCCCCTCATTAACCCGGTTTACGAGTCGTCTATCGCTTTAATTGTATATTTATTTCTCATATTACCACCTGATCATTCAAGTGTCAACTACTTATTTAGGGTAACGATATTTATGATTTCCTTACAGTTTAGTTTCCTTAATTCATATATTTTGTATAATGTCAATATATAAAAATAAAGGTGATGTCAAATTATTTTTTACACTTTTTTAAACTCTTCTGCCCGGTAAGTCAACAAAAAATGAGGGCAGAAAAAAATTTTCCCGAATTGTCCGGGAAGATTTCCCCTGGTGCCACAACCTGATACACCGTTGATAATCAAAACTTTTCCCCCTTTTTCTTTTGCCCTCCTTTTTAAAGGAGGGTTAGGGAGGATTTTATGAACATACTCAAAATCCCCCTCAATCCCCCTTTAAAAAAGGGGGAAAAATTGGGGGAGTACCCTCTTTACCCTAAAGGGCACAAGTACCCTGAAGGGCACAAGGAAAAGGGGGAAGTAAAGCAGTCTTCCTCCCCCCTTAAAAAGGGGGACTTAAACAACTTGAACCTTTTTCTTGTGCCCTCCTTTTCTAAAGGAGGGTTAGGGTGGATTTTATGAACGTCCTTAAGTCAATGACATTGGAATACATAATGATAAACTATTCTCTATTTAAACCATTTTAATTGTTTTTTTAATTCGTCCGTTATTTGAACTGCCTCCTCCGTGCTGGTCAGAATAGTCGGCGTAACCAGTATGAGTAATTCCGTCTTTTCAGTGGTCTTGTCTGTATACTTAAAAAGATTTCCCAGCAGAGGAATATCACCCAGAAGCGGCACTTTAGTTTCCGCCTCCCCTTCGGTGTCCGAGAATAAGCCACCCAAAGCGACGGTCTGCCCGTGTCCGACAACAACTGTTGTACTAATCCGCCGCGTCAGAATAATCGGCGAATCGCCAACACCGTTAGCTCCCGGCTGGGAAACCTCCTGGCTGATTTCCAAAGTCAGGAGCCCTTCCGTATTGATGTTCGGCTTTACTTTCAGCATAATTCCCGTACTGCGATAGGTAATATTCTGGAGAACACTGGGCGTCGTTGAGGTAGAACCAGTGGTGGTCATCTGTCCCGTTACTGTCGGTATGTCGGAACCGACCTGGATTGTCGCCTCTTTATTGTCCAGGACCATAAGACGGGGAGTCGAAAGAATATTTGCTTTGTTCGTAGTGGCCATCGCACTTATTGTGGCTGCTAAATTCGCTGTATCACTGATGAACGTATAGGAAAGCCCCATAGTCGTCAGCCCCAGGTTGCCCAATGTACCCAGGGTGTACTGGCCTCCCGACTGGGAATTTTTAAGAAACCATTCCACACCGTATTTTAACTCACCCGTGAGAGTGAGCTCAACAATCGTCGCTTCAATGAGAACCTGCTTGGGCGGCGTATCCAGATCAGTGAGCAGGCGATTGATAATTTTATATAAAGCCGGTGTAGAGATAATGAGGATGACATTTTTGCCGTCATCAGCCGATATTTTCATGCCGGAGGGCATGACGCCGGCAACAGTTGTGGTGGTTTTTGCGGCGGCAGTTGTCGTACCTGCCGCTGTTTCCGTTATAGGTGAAACGCCATAGAGGTTTTGAATCGACTTCACCAAATCCGAAGCTTTAGAATAGCGGGGAAAAAAAGAGAATGCCCGTTCTTCCGCACCGGCCGATTCCGCCGTATCGAGCTTTTCCTTCCATTCAATGATCAGTCTTGCTGTTTTTTCGTCAGGAGCAACTAAAAGAACGGCATTCAACTGTTTTATCGGGATTAAGAGAGGGCCTGGTTCATTGAACTGAGAACTCACACGAAAGCCGAGACCAGATAAAATTGATTTAATTTCAGTGATGAAATCCGCGGCCCGCATATAAGTGAGATTTAACAAATATATCTTTTTATTCTCAAAGTAGGGGACATCAAATGTTTCCAGGACATCCAGAACTTTTTTAATCTGATCAGCCTGTCCGTAAATAAGCATAACATTCCCCCGGGCATAAGGCTTGATCTGAACCGTTGTTTTCGAAACATCAGTTAAAACTTGCTGTATTTCGGCGGGCGTTGTGTACCGCAGAGGAACGATTTGCAAAATATTACGGGAATTACTGTTCAGTGCCCGACCATATTGAATTTGATAGGCTTCAGGCGGCGGCGCCTGCGGGGGGTTGCTTAATATATAGAGAGAGTTGGCCTTTTCCTCCAGATATATACCGTATTTTTCCAATAATCCGACGACTATTTCCAGTGCCTTATCCGCAGCCATGGCCTGCGGCATCCGTAACGTCACGAGCTGTTTGTTGCTCATGACCTTCTCATCCATAACAAATGTAATTTTCATGGTTTCGCCCAGGGCGTAGATAACAAAGTCGGAAAGAGGCATATTTTCCACATTGATCAGGACAGATCCCTTGGTTACGGTGATGCGCTTTAAGTCGATCTTTTCCGCCGCCGGAATCAGCTTTTCGGCCAAAGGAGCCTTTGATTTTTCATAATCCGGTGATTGGAGAGCTTCATAGCTTTTCACTTCTTTCTTCGCAGTAACCGGGGTTTTTTCCGCAGTATCCTTTGCTGCCTGAACAGATTTTTGCAAGGTGGTAGGCTTATAGACAATCTGTTTTTCGGCACAGCCGATAAAAAACAGGCCTATGAGTAAATATAGAATATAAACCTTTTTGCTTATTCCTTCCCGGCTCGCCCGGTTCATATCCGGCAGGAGGGTTAATTGCTTTGACCTCATAAGGTGTTCCTTCCTTTAAGATTATTATAGTACTTCAACACCCTCTCCACATAGTTACGGGTCTCTGGAATGGGGGGGATTTTGTTCTTGCCGACAACTCTCGACGGACCGGCATTATAAGCAGCCAGGGCCAGAGGAAGCTCGCCATTTAACAATCCCAGAAGCTGACTCAAATATTTTACTCCTCCGTGGATGTTAGCTTCGGGATCAAAAGGATCAGCCACTCCCATTTCTCTTGCTGTGTCCGGCATAAGCTGCATCAACCCCATGGCGCCTTTAGGAGAGACGGCCCGGTGATTGTAATTGGATTCCGCCTTGATCACCGCCCGGACAATATCCGCATCAACAACAAAATACCGGCTGGCGGAACTGATCACCGGTTCATAAGTCATATCCCCCTGGTCAGGATTTAATTTAGCCTTGTGTCTTTTTTCGCCAATCAGGGGAAGACGG
The DNA here is from genome assembly GCA_003142535.1 of Syntrophaceae bacterium. Classification (GTDB taxonomy): domain Bacteria; phylum Desulfobacterota; class Syntrophia; order Syntrophales; family Smithellaceae; genus Fen-1166. The sequence continues at coordinate 74,046 of PLMQ01000015.1, read as the reverse complement.
ACCTTTGTGCGTCCCGGTCCGGGTACATTGGTATAATAATTTACACCGCCATTGTCCCGAAAACAATAGACATCTGCCGCCGACACTCTGCCGCCCCACAAAGCCAGGAGAATGACCGGGAAAAGAATCCACAAACTCCTAAATATTTTAGTACCCATTTTCATGCCGGCCCTACTTCTTATTTCTTATTTCCTCTTCACTATTATGGAAATTGAATATTTTCAACTCGCTTTTTTCTCCATCTTTTTTAATGTGGACAGCGGTAGGATCAATCCCCGTAATAACAGCACCATCAATAAGTTTTGTCCCAACGCCGAGGATGGAAACCGAACCTTTGTAATCTTTGAATACCGCTTTCTTTTCTTTGCCGGTAAGAATACCGATCAATGTGTAAAGATTCTTGGGAACAGCGCCGTCTTTATCAATAGCAGACGAAGGCACACTACCCCCTGCATTAAAAAGCCGCAAGTTCTTTTGTTCATTTCTTCTCTGAAGACGCACCGACATAGCATCGATACCGGTAATCACAAATCCATCAATCAGCTTTCCCCCTGCCGGCAAGGTCAGCACTTTACCTTGGTAATCGCGAAAAACGGCCTTTCTCTCTTTACCTTGCAAAACAGCGATGAGAGCGTAAGGATTATCCGGTACTATCTGCCCTGTGGAGTCCGTATAAACACCGCTTTCCATAAAAATATTCCTTTTTTTTATGTCTTTGCCGGCCTGATCCGACACAATCGCCCGAATAATTCCATTTGATTCTTTCGATTCCTGCGGTGGCCCCGCAGACAATGTTTTAACCGGATATGGGGAAGCCGGTCTTACCTGGGAATTTATTCCGGGCCGGCCGGCAATAATGAAGGCCATTAGCGTAATCAGAAGAACAGCAGATACATCCAAAATATATTCTTTAATCACTTTCCTGTCGGAAAGGCGGTGAAGAACGGCAGATATATTGGGCATATACTTTTTAATCATTTTTCCATCCGGAAAGCCACCAGGGTCATGGAAAACGCAATTTCCCCGCTTCTATTATTTATCTCCAGGCTCTTGATCTGAATGATTTTCTTCTGGGCAGTAATGATTTTAAGCATATCCAGCATATTCTGAGGTTTTCCGGACATCCTGAGCAGAACCGGTACTTCGCTAACTGTCTTACCGGTGGCCGGTTCCAGCATTTCAAAATTCTGCACAACCAATCCTTTTTTCTCCGCAACCTTAATTATGCCCTCCAGGATGCCGGCATGAATGGAGGAAAAAGGAATTTCTTTTTCATAAAGATAAGGAGCAATCGTCTCCTTATCCATTCTGCTTTTAAGCGGTTTTTGCTGATCCAGATTCCGTCTTGCAAAATGCTGCTCTTTGAGTTCACAGGTTTCATACAGTTCATTAAAAATGATTTTCTTTTTGGCGACAGAATCCTGGAGAGGATATAATATAAACCTGATCAGGCCCAGGATAATGATCACATAGACCCCCATCATTTTAAATATTTTTGGTTCAATCATCTTCCACATAATATTTTTATTTCGCCAAAAGCTCCATAATCACAGTACAGGTATAGAAGCCCGTTCTTTTATCCCGGGAAAGCGTCCCCTTGATCGTTACCTTTTGAACACCATCTCCGCTGCTCAGCGCTTTAACCAGCGCCAGAGGATTTTTAGACGCAACATTGAGTTCCAGATGGTTTTCGGCAAATATGATTCTATTGATATAACTGCCTTCGGGTAGTGTCTGCGCCAGCATATTCATAATTTTTACAGGCGCCGGAGACTTCTGCAGCCGGGCATTGATCTCCTGAACAACATCAGAGTAATCCACGGCAGGCTTTGCTGCCTCCAGGCCGGCGGTTGTTTTATCCATAGCCGCTATCTTCTGCCTGATCTCCGTTGCCGCCCGGTCGTAATTCGTCACTGTCAAAAAAAGCATGAACGCGTAACCGACAGCCAGATACAAACACAGACGCATAGCCAGAGGCAAATGGGAAAGGAAACTATGTTCGCCTCTGATCTTGAATTCCCGGAGATCTATCTGAGCCATGGTCGCTACGCAAGGAGGGTAAGTTTTCTCTTCGGTGCGGACCATTTGCAGGCCAGGTATGTTTTTTATCTGGATTTGCCTCAATCCATAGATACTGATTTTTTTAATTTCTTCCCCGGTCTGACTCAGGTTCAGAAGAAAGCGGTTGATCTGTTCATAATCGAAATCGGCAAGGGGAACGGAGGCGCTATCGAGAAATCTTCCGCGAGCATGCGCCACCATATGGATCAAATCCCGCTGCTGAAAGATCCAAACTTCAGGATCGCTGGCTGTAAAAAGAACGTCTTCCGGGATAACATGACTGAAGGGGAAAACATCTTTCAGCTTTTCATAGGCAGCGGTTTCCCATGCCCAGATATCCAGCTCGACATAATTACTGATGGATTTGAAGATACGGCAATAAAATGCCGGTTGGGCAATGGGAAATATTTCTCCTATTTCCAGGGCGACGGCTTTGGTCAGTTTTTCCAGCGGCGCCGGCGGATAACGCTTGCGCACATGCATCAGCCGGTCTTTCCCGACAATCAGGGCTTTTATGCCCCAACCTCTTTTAATGGGTTCAATACCCTCCAGTGTGCCCGAAGCATACTTGAACGGCACCTGGCCTGCGTATGAATAAATATCCAGGCCGTCTTTATGCCAGTATGCCGCCATTATTTTTTTCATAGACCTACTCTTCACGCCAGTAAAGAACGCTGTATGGAGTAATGTTATTACTAATAAAGTACAATCCCGCCTTGATAGTGCAAAGGCTTCGCGGTGAACCCGCTCTGACCGTCATTTCCATGAATCGCGATGGAGAAAAATACGATACTTCCGGAGTTGAAGTCAACTGGCGACCGGTTAAGAAAAACAATGCCGCAGACGAGGTTAGTGGCGTCTTGGACATATAATCTTTCAGGGCATTGAGAGATTCCGTTTCGATATTCAGATAGGCTTTCAAAACTTCATCATCAGCCGTATTCGGGTTAAAACCTGAAGAAGGCAGCATGGTCAGATACGGTTCAATCTTCATATAAATATCACGGCCGATACCCCTGACAAATGTTATTTCTTCCTTGTACTGCAAGGCATAGTTCCTCGTCTGATATGGCAACTGCTGTTCCCGATAATAAGACTTGCCGGCGCCATTTATCCTGGTTAAACCACTGGTGTCAATCCAGTCCAGAAGACTATTGACGGGAATGGAGGGATTTTCCACCTGGGCTACGTTTTTGATTAATCTTTCTATCGCTTGTGAGTTAATATTAGTCAGAGATAAAAGGCCGTTGCTCTCCTGAACCTTGACGTAAAGGTCATCCGCTAATGATACTTCTTTCCCATTCAGCGGAATGGACGTAAGCTTCGTCAAATCCTGAACGCCGGAGAATATCATCGCATTTTCAGCCAGTTGCCCGTTGAGCATGAGATAAATCAGGGTGTCATAAGCAGATCTGGCCTTTAAAATTGCTTCCGCCTTGTTCTTTAATCCCGTTGACGCCTTGATATGTTCCCTGACCAGCCAGTTAAATCCCAGGCCAACGGTCATGATGACCCCGGCAATCAGTATGATCAGAATGGTTGTCGAACCTTTATTGTTTGTAATATAAGTCATTATAATGCATCTTCATCCGGGAATTGACATGAATATCGAAAAGGAAAGAGCCTTTTTCGCCATTTAGCTTGTATTCTATCTTTACTGATGACGGAAGCACCTTCATATTGCCCCCGTCATACAGAGTCAGCCACCGGCATTGCTGGTCAATGATGCTGCAACCATAATACTCAAAAGAGATGCCTTCAACATCCGTAAGCAGGTTAAAGGATTTCCCTTTTTTATAATCCCCGAATACCTCATCCCGATCAATATCCTCAAACGTTTGGGCATAAACAGGAAGCTCATAATACCGCAAGGCGCTTTTCCCGTTTTCCTGCGTTTCGCTTTTTATCCAAACCACGACGGGAACTTCATCAGCAAAGGGCGCCAGCGATACATAGGAAACACTGTCGGAATTTCCCTTAAAATAAGGAAACCATCCATTACTCCTTGTGTTTACATAGTAATCAATAATGGAGTTAAAACTCTTATCGATCCAGATTTTTTTAGCATGGTCCCAAAATCCGAGACCTCTGGCGACCAGACCATGATATTGCCGGAGCCCCTGATTAAGCGCCATTCCGGCCAGAACCAGCATGGAAGTAAAGATGGCCATTGCCACCAGGACTTCGATCAGCGTGTAACCTTTAGCTGGGCATTTTCTTGTTGGTGTTGGAAAATGATGATTTATATCTGAACACATTAATTTGATAATCTCTGTCCATCCCCTGGTACAGCATTGTAAAATCTACCCTGTAAATAAAGAGTTCGTAGGCAAATTGAATTGTAGACCCGCCTCCCCCGGACTTCGAGATTGAAGTACCCAAAAGCTGGGATTTCCATTTCAGCTTAACTCCGTCACCGATATCTTCTGTTCCCGACTCGCGATCAAGTTCCAGAGTTTTGAACAGACCACCGGCCTGAATCAGCTTCGAGGACAAAACGTTGGAGAGCCGTGTCTTTTCGAGATAACCATAACCCAACTGGAAAAGGTACATGGTGGCGGCAATACTTGCAGTCAGAATCAGGCCGGCGATAAGAATTTCCAGTACCAGAAATCCCTTCTCCTGCTGTTTTTTCATGTTGCCTGTGATCCTCCGTCTAAACTCAAATCGCCCAGGGGTGCTTTCACGTTTAACTTAAAAGCATATCCCCCAATAATCAGGTTGATGCTGCCCCCGGATGTGGTACCGTTTTTATAAAATTGAATGGGTAAATCAATACGAATACGAGTATCAGTAAATATCTTTGTTTCCCCGTTTATCGTCATCTTATCGCTGGCGGAGGATATGACTTTGTTTTCACTGTAAAGAAAAGATTCCCGCCTTAAATCGGCAACGGCGACCATCACTTCCTGGGCCGTCAGCGAAGCTTTGTACCGGGCATACATATTGAAGGAGATAGGCAGAGTCACGGTCATCATCAAACCGATAATCGACACTACAATAAGGAGCTCGATCAGGCTGAACCCGTGTTGATTTCTCATAATTTAATGCTGCTCACACTCATGACCGTGAGAATCAAAGTAATGACAATGAAACCCACAATCAGCCCCATTATAATGATAATCATCGGCTCCACCAGAACCAGCACCCTTTTGATGCCGTTTTTGAAGCGTTCATCGAATATCTGATAAAGCTCAAAAAACATGTCTTTAAGATTTCCGCTTTCTTCACCAACTCTCAACATATTGGGAACAATCTGCGGTAAAAAATGCACCTGTGCAAAAACATCGGCAATCTTTCTGCCTTCTTTGATCTGTCCGACCAGGGACGCAATAGGGCCACGGTAGTTTTCATTTTGAATAAGTGATGCCGATAATTTAAGAGCCTTAATAAATTCGACACCGCTTTGCAAAACCGCATACATGGAATAGGAAAACCGGGAGAGCTCCAGATCCAGAATGAGATTACGAATACCGGGCAAATGCGCAAGAGAGTTATAAATATTGGGGAGCTTCACTCTGGTTGGATAAAGTTTTCTGGCAACAAAAAAAACAGCCACGATCCCGGCAATAATTCCCAGAGTATAAAAATTAAGCCACCCGCTTAAGGCATAAAGAATTTTGGCCGGCAGGGGAAGCTGGCTGCTGTCGGAGCCGAAAATGCTGAAGAACCGCGGCACAATAAATTGGAAGATAACAAGAAAAGTAACAATACTGGCTAATACAAGAAAGACAGGATAGGTCAGGGTATTGCGGATTTCGGCCTTGAACTGGATCTGAAACTTCAAATACTGGGCGATATTTTCAAAAGCCGTCTGCAGTTCGCCGACCGCTTCGCTGATGGAAATCATGCTGATAAAAAGCGAATTGAACCGGCCTGTATTGTCGAAAGACTGAGCAACACCTTTTCCTGATTTGATATCCGACAGCACTGTGGAAAGAATCTCTCTTAAACTCTCCTTGGTGGTTGCCGTGATCAAAAGTTCAAAGGCTTTATCTATGCGCATCCCGGAGCGCAACAATGTGCTTAATTCCCGCGCCACATTGTAGATATCGGTATCATTAAAATTCTTGCGGAAAACAAATTTGGTGCCGCTTTTCGCCTCCCTTTCCACCAGATCGGTTACAGTCAATCCCCGGGCTCTCAGCGTTGAAATCGCCTGAGCTCTATCATTGGCGGAGATTAATCCTCTGCTTTCATGTCCTGCGGCATCAAGCGAATTGTAGGCAAACTCGGTCAGCATACCCGCAATACCTCTTCCAGTGTCGTTAATCCCTTGGCTACTTTGAGCATTCCATCTTCCCGGAGAACACGGAAATTTTTATCTTTCCGCAGTGCTTCCCGCAATGATTCTAAAGACATTTTCTTGAGAAATACTTCCTTCAGATCGTCGGTATATTGAAATATTTCAAAAATGGCTATCCGACCTCTGTATCCCGTGTTGGAGCAGTGAGAACATCCCTTCCCCTTCAAAAAGGCCGGCTTCCCTGCAAATAACCCGCTGAAACGCTCAGCAATTTCATAGATACCGTACTCTTTGAGCAAATAATCCGGAAGTGTATCGGGCTCGCTGCAAAAAGTGCAATTTTTCCTGACAATGCGCTGGGCCAGAACGCCAATAACCGATGCATTCATCAGATAATCGGCGATATTCATTTCTATGAGCCGAAAGAGGCTGCTGGGGGCATCGTTGGTATGCAATGTTGATAATACAAGATGGCCCGTTAACGCCGATTGTATTGATATCTCGGCAGTTTCCCTGTCCCGGATTTCACCGACCATGATAATGTCCGGATCATGCCTCAATATGGAACGAAGGGCATTGGCAAAAGTCAATCCAATTTCACTTTTAACCTGAATCTGGCTGATTCGTTCCAATTGATATTCCACAGGGTCCTCAACAGTAATAATTTTACGCTCGCTGCTGTTGAGCTTGGTGAGCATCGAATAAAGAGTCGTCGTCTTGCCCGACCCGGTGGGCCCGGTTACCAGAAGGATGCCATAAGGCTGGGAGATCAGTTTGAGGGCGATTTCCTTATGATCGGCCTCAAATCCCAGATATTCGAGATCAAAAGAAATTTTTTCCCGATAGAGCAGCCTCATAACCACGCCGCCGCCGCCGATTGTCGGCATCGTGGACACACGGATATCCAGTAAGCGGGATGCTATCTTCGTAGTGAATTTTCCGTCCTGGGGCAATCTGTTTTCGGCAATATCCAGGCCCGAAAGAAGCTTTATTCTGGATACAGTAGCCAGATAAAATGCTTCTTCCAGAGTGTCAATATCATGAAGAATTCCATCAATCCTAAACCGGACACGAAAGACCTTTTCCGAGGAATCAATATGAATATCAGACGCCCTTTCCTCAACGGCTTGACTCAAAAGATTGTTGAGAAATTTGATAACCGGCGCCTCAAAGGCCATCTCTTTTAGTTTTTCCGTATCGTCTTCTATCGTGAGGGAAACAAAATCTTTCCCGTCCGCCTGCAGGTAATCCCGGGAAAATTCCTTGATCGTCTGCTCGGTGGCCAAATGCAATTTCATGGTGTACCCGGTTTTGTTTACCACATAGTCAAAAATCTGGTAATTGAAAGGATCACTGACAATACCGGTGATAATTTTGTTGGCGTGATCGATCTTCAAAGGGAGGAATTTGTTTTTAATTAAGAAATCGTAAGAGAGTCTTTCATTCAGATAAGTCCGCAGAGTCTCCTCCTCCTGCCATTCATCCGTGAAAAGAGGTATGTTCAAATGACTGGACAACGCCTCGATGAGCTGGCTTTCGGTAATCGAACCTATTTGAATAAGGATCTGGCCGATTTGTCCGCCCAGTTCCTGCTGAAGATTCAAAGCCTTCTGCAGTTCTTCATCTTGAAAGCCGTAACGATCTTGTAGAATTTTTCCTAAGGACATATTTACCAGTTATGGGGAGATTTATCGTCAAACTTGCCGGTTGCCCCCAGAGAATAAAGATCAAAGGGACCATGCTCGCCGGGAACCTTATATTGATAATCCTGTCCCCAGGGATCCTTGGGGATAGTCTGCTTGGAAAGGTAAGGTCCTCGCCATTTAGGATCTGTTGATTTCACCATTTCCTCAAGACTTACCGGATATCTATCGACATCCAGTTTGAAAGACAATACACCGGAAGAAAGCATTTCCACCTGGGCTTTGCCGATTTCTTCTTTTGACCGTTCATAACGGCCAATCAAATTGGGAGCAACAAGTGAGGCGATGAGGCCAATGATAATTACAACGATGAGAATCTCGATGAGAGTAAAGCCTTTTTGATATCTTTTCCGCTGTTTATTTTGATTGAATTGCATCATATTTTGGCTCCACTACTGATTGACTTATAAAACTTTTCTAAATTATGCCGGGACTAAAAAAAGATAATCTTTATTATCAGCTCTTTATACTATACCACCACTGACCGACAATTTCATTTAGAGCAATAGAAGTTTTATAAAGCTACCGTGCCTGGGGAATAAACCTGATAGCGGCAGGGTGATTGATGTCCCGATTTTTTCTCAGGATGGACAGGGAGAATCATGCTGTTTATATTCTTCATGATTGAAGAACTCATCTCACAGCTCCGCCCTCTCAGTTACATGAACAATCAAGATGTAACCGACTAAGGGAACTTTATTTAATACTAAAATCATATTGTCCTGTCAATACTTTAGTGCGCAAACCTTGCTGTTGTCTATTGTGTTTTATAAAAATGACCGGACCGCTTGCGCCGGAGGCTGCGCAACAAAGACACGGAAGACGTTGATTGCATTGCCTGAGTATTCACTGGAGCACCTCCGCAGGCTTCGTTGCTATGGCCAAATTATTATTCATCATTGTTTCTACAACCGCCTGTACCTTAGTAACATCTAAGGTTTCCAGACACTCGCTTCTACCACTGCCATCACATCCTTTTTTATAACAGGGTGAACAATCCATATCCGGCAATATAACTTTATTTTTCTCTCCCGGCGGTGCCCACTCACGCCAATCAGACGGTCCGTAAATAGTAATCGCCGGCGTGCCTACGGCCGCGGCTATTTGCGGCGCGGCGCTATCAACGCCAATGTGCAAACGACTCGATTGTAAAAGGCAGGCCATTTCTCGAAGGGTGGTTTTACCGGCCAGATTATATGTTAGAGAGGGGCTGGCGACTGTCAATTCATCAGCCCGCCCTCTTTCCTCTTCTGATCCCAGGATCAGTACAGGCATTTTATATTTTTGCCAAATGAAAGATATGAGCTGTCGCCATTTATCAATTCCCCATTCTTTATAAGACCAACGCGAAAACGGATTGATTGTGACATAGCGTTTTAGAGATGCAATATTCTCGGCAATCAAATTTTTTATTATTATTGATTTTATTTTTTCTGAAACAAAAATTTGCGGAATGGAAGTTGTTTCTTTTATTCCAAAACTTCTGATAATTTTGAGCGATTGTTCAGCGGCGCCATAAGTCCTGGTTACTGCCGGCGGCGGATCTACAAGATGCGTAAACATTTTATTGCGCCAGTTAAGCCCCGGATAATAAAGCGCGGCACGCATTTTTGCCCCGGCAAAAAAAGAAGTAAATGCACCACGGTCATCGGCACGTAGGTCAAAGATTAAATCAAATTTTTCGCGGCGTATTGACCTTAATAATTTCAATCCATCCCAAACTGTTTGTTTACTTACTTGGAACACTTTGTTGATATGAGGGTCATCCAAAAGCAGATCACCATTTGGTTTTCTGGTCAGAACCGAAATATCAGCGTGCGGAAAAGCATTTTTTACAGCCCAAAACGCCGGTATCGCCCAGACAACATCGCCGATGTCGCCTAATTGAATAATTAATATTTTCGTGATGGGAATATTTATTTTATGCTGAGCGGCAATAATCATTAAAGAACAGCTTCATTATCCTGCGGCGTATATTCAGGAACCATTTCTTTGAGTTTTTTCTTGATCGCCCCTGCATCGTGACACAAAGAATATTTTATTAATTCTTCAATATCTTCATCCAATTTTTGTCTCATAATTTGTAAATAATTTGCCCCATTTTCATGGCCATTGGATCTCAGCACCATTATTTTTTCATGCCGAGTCGGTAAAATATCCTCTCCCTCCGTGATCAATTCTTCGTATAATTTTTCTCCTTCGCGTAAACCGGTATAAATCATTTCTATATCAATATCAGGGTCTTTTCCCGAAAGGCGGATTAAGTCACGGGCCATGTCGGCAATTTTAACAGGAGTGCCCATCTTTAAAACAAAGACTTCGCCGCCTTCCCCCATGGCCGCCGCCTGCAAAATCAACTGCGACGATTCGGGAATAGTCATAAAATATCGGCTCACTTCCGGATGAGTAACGGTCAGCGGACCTCCTCTTTCTATTTGCCGGCGGAAAACGGGCACTACCGAGCCGGAAGACCCGATTACATTGCCGAATCTTACGGCCATTAAGCGTGTACCGTTACCCTGTGCCGTCTGCATAATCAATTCTGTAACTCTTTTGCTGGCACCCATCACGTTTGCCGGACGCACAGCCTTGTCCGTGGACACAAAAACAAAACGCTCAACATGATACTTGATGGACATATCAATAATAACGCGCCCGCCGATTATATTATTAAATACAGCTTCCCAAGGATTTTTTTCGAGCATAGGCACATGCTTATATGCCGCAGCGTGAAAAACTATCTGCGGCTTGAATTTCCGAAATAGGTCATTCATCAAATCATCACTTTGCACCTGCCCCAGCACAGCTTCGCACTTACGGAAATATTTTTCGTTTTGCAACTCCATTTGGATATTGAAGAGACTTGTTTCACTGGCATCAAGCAAAATGAGATTTCTGGGCTGGAATTTAATCACCTGCCGGCACAACTCGGAGCCGATAGAACCACCGCATCCGGTAACTAACACACATTTTCCGTCAAGATAACTGCGAATACCTGATACATCTAATTTTACAGGCAACCTTCCCAACAAATCTTCATAACTTATATCCCTGAGTATTTTTACGCTGACCCGGCCGTCAATCAGTTCACCAATTCCGGGCAATATTTTATAGGACACATTACAGTTCTTACATGTTTCAACTATCTGCCTGATTGCTTCGCCATTGGCGGATGGAATAGCAATGAGAATTTCCTGCACTTCTTCTTTATCTAATACATCCGAAATATTTTTAACTTTACCCAATACCGGGATCCCATGAATGGATCTGCCCTGCTTTACGGGATCATCATCTATGAATCCCACAACCATGTAATGCAGTTGGTTATTTTCAATAATCTCCCGCAGAATTTTTTCTCCCGCATCTCCGGCTCCGATAATCAGTACCTTTTTGAAATGGCTTCTGGAGAAAATATCTTTATTTTGATCTGGATTAGTGTAATGGACGAAATATGAACGAATAATGATAAGCTTTCCGCCGACAAACAGGAAAGTTAATATGCCGTCGACAACGAAAATGACCCGCGAATATCCCTGAAAATCGCTCACGTAAAGGATTGCTACCAATATCAATAAGGTGGATAACAAGCAGGCTTTTGCCAAAGTAAAAAAATCTCGGATGCTGGTATAACGCCACATACCCCTGTAAATTCCGGAAGATAAAAAAACAACCAACTTCAAAGGAACTATCCAGATCAAAATAGTTATTATCTGATAAATATTAACTTGATTGAGCGAAAAATCGAAGCGAAATAAATAAGCCGTAACAATAGCTAGTGCGAAAATAAATGCATCGCTGACAATCATCAAATATATTTGGGGGTTTTTTATTTGGGAATACATATTCATATTAAAGCAAAATCCTTTTTTATTTTCATTATATTGAAAATGCTTCCCTTATACTGAGCAGCTTCAGCTCATATATTAAAACCATACACAATCCCTTAAGCAAGCTGCGGGGAATTTTACCGGCACCTTCTCTTCCGCCGAAGCGAACGCGCAGGCAGATTAACTTTTTATATTGTACCACAATTGTCCGACAATCTCTTTAACGGCTATGGAAGTTTTATGAAGTTCTTCTGTCTGTGGTATATATCTCATAACGGCGTTTCCCATAGGCGATGAATATAAATAATGAGCAGGTAGCGGCAGCACATTATTAAAATATTTTTTAAATTCCCGCTCGCTCCTCTTCATGTGGAAAGCCGAAGTGACAAGACCGACATTAATATTCTTATTGACGAACATTTTATTCAACTCGATGGCATTCTCCCAAGTGTTTCTGGAATTGGACTCAATTCTGATTTTTTCTTTGGGAACTCCTAATTTTTCCGCCAATCTTGCCATTACTTCTGCTTCTGATGCTTTACCATATCCCTTGCCGGAACAAACAAAATACTTCGCACCGGTTTTATTATAAACCAAAACAGCATGTAGCAGCCTGACAGATCCCATCTCTGTATTAAAAGTATTTTGTAAGAAGTTGATATCTTTCGCCCCATTCCCTAAAACGACGATGACATCAATGTTTTTATCTCCAGCCGAGGGGTTGTTAATATAGTCCCTTTCTAAATAATAACAAAGGTGATTGGCCACAGGAAAAATACTGGCGCCGTAAAGCATAACAATAGATAAAAACAAAATTAACGCGCCGCTTCTTTTCTTGTTTTTGATTATCACGACAAATAAAGAAAGCAGGAGCAGAAGAAGCACAAAAAATACAGGATCAAGAAATCCTTTTAAGATAGCGCATATCTCTTCCATCATTTACTCAGCTCCTTACTGTAGCTTATTTTTTAAAATTTAAAACAGGAAAAAAAATTAGAAAATAATTTCGTTTAATAATATACAAAAAAGCAACTAATTCCTTTTACAGCTCCGCCCTCTCAGTTACATGAATCACTGGTATAAACCCCAAAGCAAACTTTGGAAACAGATTGCGTAGTCCACCGCAGGCGGATTCAACTCACCAATTCCGACCTGTGACCTCTTGCCACCTTCAGGTGGTTAGGTTATGCGCTTCGCTTGCAGAATTGGTGTTTCACAAATAGAAACATGCCTAAGCAGATAAATATAAGTTAATACTAAAATATTTACTGCCTGTCAACGAATTAGTAAGCCAATTATGATTCTGCTGATTATTGTCTTTTTAAATGCCAAAAAATTAGTAGGGAATAAACAATCAATTTTTGACGCATTTTTTTAACCAAACCAAAAGTGAGAACATTGGCCGCACAACTGAACAACCAATTAACTAAAAGCCGAAGAAATATTACAGCAACAGCCGAATAAAAATATTCCCGGCTGTGCCATTTTTTTAAAAATTGATAACGTGAGCGGTAAAACTCAATTCGTGAGTTTATATTGTGTCCAACGCTTTGTCCCTGTAAATGAAAGACAAGAGCATCAGGCACCTGATAAATTTTCCACCCTTGAAGGCGCATTGTATAAGCCAAATCGGTTTCTTCAAAAAAGAAAAAGTATCGCTCATCAAAAAAACCGGTTTCATCCAAAGCTTTTTTTCTGATCATTATGCAGGCGCCGATCGCGGAATCTACTTCAATCGGCGCGCTATATTCGTATCTTTTGCTGGGATAGTATTGGGGAAACAGGTATTCCAGAAGCGAAGTGTTGGCGGCAAGCGTAAGTAAACTTGGAAATGAAGCAATGGAGTTTTGTTTGGTGCCGTCGATATTTAAAAGCTGTCCGCACACAATTGCGGCCTTGTCATTTGCCTCACAAAAATCCCATAATTTGTTTACTGTCTGCGGCTGCAATATCGTATCCGTATTTAAAAGCAGGGTATACTTGCCTTGCATGACAGCCAAGGCCTGATTATTAGCCGCGCCAAATCCCTTGTTTTCCTGATTGTTAATTTTTATGGCAAGCGGAAAATCATTCTCCAGCATGGCCAGTGAGCCGTCTGTGGAAGCGTTATCAACAACTATAACTTCGATAATAAGATTATCGATTGTCCGGTAAACCGAGTCCAGACATTTTTTCAGCAGATCTTTTGTGTTCCAGTTAACAACAATTACGGATATATTAATTAATATCTTTGAATTGGTTATCGTCATAGCCTTCATTCATTTACTGTTTGCCGCCACGGTTGATTTTTTGCAGTTCACTTAGTTTTGCATATTTAAAAAATTTATTGACGGAATCAGTAACGGCCAAGGTCAAGCCCGGCATCCCGTCAAAGATACCGCCTCTCAGAAAGTAACCCTGAATAAAAGTAAAAAATGCCCGCATAAAGGCTGAAAATGTGGAAGAGCTCTTTCCCTCCCGGAAAGCGGCTTCAGCGCCCAAAGTTGAATATTTATCAATTTTTTGAATGTTTTTGCTTAACCGACTTTCCGTATAATGCTCAATGGCGACATCCAGCATCCCGGCCGTCCCCTGAACTTCCACAGATTCGTGGACGATTGCCGTGGTCATCCGGCCTGCTTCTTTGCGGAATAGACGGATGATGCGATCCGGCCACCAGCCGGCGTGCTTGATCCATCGCCCTTGAAAATAATTCTTGCGGGGAAAGCTGAACCCTGCTTCTTTTACATTAGAGTCAGTGACTATTTTTTTTATAATATCCGCCGTATCCGGAGGAATACGTTCGTCGGCATCAAGCACTAATATCCAAGGTTGGTGGCACTTATCAATGGCCAGCTGTTTCTGCGGTCCGAAACCCCGCCACGCTTCACTATAAATTTCACAGCCGAACTCCGCGGCAATTCGCAAAGTTGTATCGGTACTTCCGGAATCAACAAGAACAATTTGCGCTGCAAAGGCAATGCTTTGCAGGCACTGACGAATATTTTCTTCTTCATTTTTTGTGATAATTGCTACGGCAAGAGGAATTTTTTCCATTATCCGGCCATTTCATTACAGGAAATATATTATGACAACAAATCAATGTTTGCCATTTTCTGTTAAAGTTACTGATATCATACCCGGCATTATCAATCACGCATTAAATTTTTCACACGAATTTTTTTGTAAATCATAATTTTTAAGCCTGCGCAAACTTTAATCACTTTTTTGATGATTATTTAATAATCAAATGATATGGCTTTTGTATGATAATAAAGGAAGCTGAATCGACGCTAAAAAATTGTTGGAAAGCAATTCTACCACCAGAGGCGGAGAACAAAGAAAAAATATTCCATGTTTTGAATTTTTTACTTTTCCTATTCACGGGGATGTATATATTTTTCAACCCCCTACCCATGTCTGTGATAAATGAATTCACATATTATCTATCTCTCATAGTGCTGGTGATTTTGGTCTGCTTTAGGAAAACTTCCTTTACCTTACGATTCTCATTGACCTTGCCCTTTCTTTTGTTTTTCCTCTGGGCTGTTTTCGGTTTGTTCTTTGCGCTGGACTTAAAAAACAGTGTCCATGATTTACGTGGTCATTTCCTGGAATACATAGTTATTTTTTATTTATTGGTTAATTATTTTAATTCACAAAAAAGATTGGAAATCCTTTCCTGGATAGTCATTGCTTCCGCAACAATTTTTTCCATTGGAGCAATTATTGTTTTCTATTTTATTGAAGGCTTCCCCTTTACCGCCCGCTTGGGCGGCACTTTTAAAGAAATGCATGTAGACTACATAGGGTTTGTCACAGTTTTTGCCGGTACTCTTTCTTTAAATAATTTTTATAAAAGCAAAGAAATGCCTTACAAAGTATTATTTATAATTTGTTTTTTAATTATCTGCACAGCCACATTACTGACGCAATCGAGAGGCTCTCTGATCGGTCTGCTTATTTCGCTCATTATTTTATGTTTCAATAACAAAAAAATCCTTGCTGTTCTGATTATAACCATTTTACTGGTATTGGCTATGCCAGGAATAAAAGACAGATTCAATCACCAAGGACTGGTGCACAATGAAAGAAATAAAATAAACCGGCTTACCTTGGAAATAATTAAAGAACACCCGATTACCGGCATTGGTTTCGGCATGCAAATTTACAGCAATGAAAAGCTCGTTGATTTAAAAACATTAAAAAGCAAATTATTTGATGATTATCAACGACAAATGATTATTCCTTCTCCGCACAATACATTTTTAGACATAGCTGTCCGCACCGGAATCATCGGGCTGGTATTGTTTTTTTATATCCTTTTTACATCACTTATGTTGATTTGGAAGATATTAAAGTCTACAAAAATTGAATATTTTAAATCATGGGCAATATGTCTTTTCGCTTCCTTTATGTCTTTTTTTATTCCGGCTGCGGTGGCCGATACAACATTCGGCCCCCGAGTGGTCGTGTCTTATACAATTCTGGCCATGATAACTATATTGTGGAATCTTGTTCAGAAGGAAATGGAAAAAGATAAAGAAAATAGATAGTTCCCGTCCGCCTACAGAAAGGATATAGTTTAAAAATATTTCTTAGAGGCGCCAGGCCCAGAGCATACCGACCGGACGACGGCGGGTAAAAAAGCCGCTCTGCCGCAAAAATTTCTCTAGAGCATCAATATTCTGATCTTCTCTTAAGCCGCGATGAACTTCCATGGCAATCTGGTCAATGCATTGCAGATATTCCTTTGGACAATTATATAGGATGTCATACTCAGCCCCTTCACAGTCCATTTTCAGCAGGTCGCACTTTTTAATTCCATTTTCTTCCATCACCTGCTGCAATGTAATGCACGGAACTTTAATATGTTCTTTTTGAATATCGGTCTGTGTAAATATTGTGGCACTGGTGGTAAAAGAATCACTGGAATCAAAGGCCAGGCTGATTTCGCCGGTTTGTCCGGCTACTGCCTGGGGAAAACATTTTATTTCCCTGGTGCTATTTAAATCACGATGGCGTTTAAGTTGAGCATAATTAACCGGCACCGGCTCAAAGGAATACAATTTAGCGCACTGACGAAGTGAGGCTATAAAAAGCGTAAAATAACCGGCGTTCGCCCCAATATCAATAATTGTGGAATCTGACTGAATATCACGCTCCAGACCGGCTAAATAGCATTCATCCATAAATATCTCTTTGAACGTTTGCAAAAGCCTTTCGGGCACTTCCACAATCACGCCATTGCGTGTTTCAAAAACAAGCGTTTCAACATTGGCAAAACCATATTTGTACGCAAGGTAAAGCCACCAGTTGTTAAATGTTTTAAATAAATTGTAGTATCTTTTCACAATTCACATCCATTTCTTGATTTATTCTATAATACATCCTTTGATTTTACAAGAGACGTCTCAATCACGGGTATGAACCCCAAAGCAAGTTTTGGAAACTTATTCGCGAGCTCGCTACGCGGTATTATACCCTCCGCTGCGCGGTATTACGTAGTCCGCCGCAGGCGGATTCAACTTACCAATTNNCCGACTTGTGACCTTTAGGTTACCTGTGACCTTTAGGTTACCTGTGACCTTTAGGTTACTTGTGACCTTTAGGTTATGCGCTGCGCTTTCGGGATCAATTCCACTAATGCTTCAAACTTCGCCCTGTTTGCTTTCAGCAAGTGTCATTGACCACGGGTACCTGCTTTACCCTCCGCCTATGGCGGGATCAATTCCACTAATGCCTCAAACTTCGCTCTGCTTGTTTTCGGCAAGTGTCATTGATTAAAGCATGATTTTTTCTTCTTTCTGTGTTAGAGCTAGCCCCAACAAAACTAGCAAATAAAAGTTACTTTATGCAAAAAATTGCTGTGGTTATACCAAAATACGGTCTGGTTGGAGGAGCGGAACAATTTGCATCTGAATTGACCGGAAGACTCTCTCACCAAACCGGATATGATTTTCATGTATTGGCCAACCGCTGGCAAACAGGAACCACTGATATAAAATTTCACAAAATTCCCATTATCACCTTTCCCAAATATTTAACTACTCCCAGTTTTGCCTACTTTACCCAGCGCCGGCTTAACCGGAACAATTTTTCCCTTGTGCACAGCCATGAGCGGATTTTCGGTGCCGACATCTTCACGCTGCATGGAATTCCACACAGATATTGGGTTCATAATATCCGCCGCAAAAAGATGAGCTTCTACGACCTGGCCACCGCCTGGGTGGAAAAGAAGCTTGTCTATGAAGGCAATTGCCAAAAGTTCATTGCCGTCTCCGGATTGACCAAAGATATTTTTTTGCAGGAATACAAAATCAATCCTGACAAGGTTGATGTCATTCATCCCGGAATCGATTTAAACGACTATGCCCGACATAACAAGGAAGATGTCCGTACCCATACCAGAAAAGAATTCGGCATTAATAATGCCGACCCCGTCATTTTATTTGCAGCGATGAACTTTGAAATTAAAGGGCTTGATGCCATTTTACTTTCTTTAGCCAAATTAAAATCGCAAAAGCATAAATTCAAACTGATAGTCGCCGGCAAAGGCAATATTAGAAAGTATGCAAAAATAGCTCAGGAGGCACAAATATACGAAAACGTCATCTTCGTAGGCCCGGTAAGCAAGGAAAAGCTGATCCGAATTTATCTGGCCTGCGATATGTATATGATGCTCTCCAAATTTGATACTTTCGGTATGGTTGTCCTAGAAGCCATGGCTGCCGGATTGCCGGTAATAATCAGCGGTAACGTCGGTGCCAGAGATCTGGTAGGGGAAGGCGCTAACGGATTCATTATCAACGATACATCCGATGCGGATTACATTGCCGCCAAAATCGCCTTAATGCTTGACGAAAATATCCGCCGCAACATGTCTCAGGGTGCTTATCAAACAGCTCTTAAAAATACGTGGGATCAAGCGGCAAAAAAATATCAGGAGATATATACCGACATTCTTGCTTCCAGAAAGAAAAATGCCGGCTTTTAGGAATTATTATGGACATATCCATCATTAGTGTTTCTTATAATACAAACAAATTGATTATTGACTGTCTGGAGTCCCTGCAGGCGGTATCAGGAATCGAAAAAGAAATATTTGTCATCGACAATGCGTCCACGGATGAAACTGTGAAAACAATCTCCGTCCGTTTTCCTGAAGTCTCGCTTATTGCCAACAGCGAGAATAGAGGCTTTGGCGCGGCCGATAATCAGGCACTGCCTTCCTGTCGGGGCAGGTACCTGGTATTCCTTAATCCCGATACGACAGTCGCTGAAGATACACTGCGTAATGCAGTTTCCTTTATGGACGCCAGCCCGCAAATCGGTCTCGCCGGCGCTAAAATACTAAATCCGGATGGCAGTCTACAGCCATCAGTTTCTTATAAATATCCCGGCGAAAAACATGCGCACAGTGAACTTACGGGCTTGGCCGGCAACATTGCCTGCGTGATGGGTGCGTTCATGATTGCGCCTAAAGCGCTTATAGAGGAACTGCATGGCTTTGACGAGGATTTTTTTCTTTATGGAGAAGATCAGGATTTATGCTGGAGAATCCGGGAAAAAGGATTGGCCATCGGCTATATTGAAAATGCCCGCGTTGTGCACTGGGGAGGACAGAGCGAAATATCAACTCCACCGGCAGCACTATTTGAAAAAAAGCTAAAAGCAGAATATATTTTTTACAAAAAGCATTATTTGCCGGAAACAATCAGCCGCATTAAAAAAGCCCAGAGACTCAAAGCAAGCTACCGGCTGGCAACACTGAAAATACTTTCGCCTTTCGTAACAAATAAATCAAATTTGCTGAATAAAGCCGAGTGCTATAAAATTGCTTTGAAAATGGCGCAAGCGAAAGATTGATTATTATGAAAATATTATTTTTTATCATATTACTAATTTTATTAATTCTATTTTTTTTAGAAGCAGGCATGCTTTTTCTACTGCGTTTCCCAGCGGTGTTGCGCAAATGCTCAAGGAAACTGCAAAACAGCATCGGCCATCTGTATGTTTACGGCGAAAGAAAAATAATACAGTTTCTGGAGGGTTGCGGCCAATATCATCCAGAGCTCGGCTATACGTTTAAGCCCGGAGAGTTTATTTTTGCCGAAAGAGAATACAGCAATGAATATAATATCAATTCTCTAGGTGTCCGGGACAGCGAGGAATCTTTGAACCAGCCGGAAATAGTTATCGCTGGCGATTCCTTCGCGCTGGGCTGGGGAGTTGATCAAAATGATACATTTGCCAAAATCCTCGAGAAAAAAGCAGGACTGAAGACATTAAATACGGCAGTTCCGTCTTACGGCAGCGTCCGGGAAATGATTATGTTAAGGCGGGTGGACCGATCCCAACTAAAATGCTTGATCATTCAGTATTGCGGCGACGATTATGACGAAAATTTGAGATATTATTTAAACGGCAACCGGCCGCAAATTATGCGCGCCGAAACTTTTCAAAAACTGATGGAAAAACAAAGCGTTCCTCAAAAATATTTTCCCGGAAAGAATCTGCTTTTGAAAATTAAAAAAAAGATTGAGGAGTCCAAACCTAAACCTTCCGGCGTTGAGGTCAAAACCGACTTAACAGATGTGGATTTATTTTTGAATGTACTGCAGCAAAACGAAGACATGCTGGCTCATCTGCCTATTATTGTTTTCGAAATAAACGGCAAGAATCAAACAAATTCTTTTTCCACTTTATTAAAGCAAAAAGCAGCAGACAATGAAAATCCGCCATACATTCAGAACATGATTGTTCTGGATTTATCAAACTACTTGGGTGATAATCATTTCTATGTTCTGGATGATCATTTAAATCCCGGCGGACATATTGTTGTCGCTGATTTAATTTATAAAACAATGAAAGAGGCAAAAATCATATAAACATGGAAAAGAAACGCTATTTAAATGATTTAATCAATCAGGGATTGTTTCGTTTTGACAGGTTGATTATTACAGATATTGATAACGAACTCGTTGCCGGTCTTCTTGCTCCGGCTATTTTGAGGGAAGAAATCTGCCTGTTTGCCAATGCAATCAAAAGCGGCGATGATTACTGCGACTTCCTTTCGCAGCGGCTTCTGACGGCGCTGCAAAAGCGCCGGCCGCTGCCGATTGTGCGTTTTGCCGACGGCGAATATGCATTCTACCGTTTTACCTTAGGCTGCAATGGGCTTTATAAGCAGGCGGAGTCCATTGACGCTATAAGAAAGGTTATGCCCTTGCACACTGCCGCCCTGCGATATCTGGCTGACCACGGGCTTTTTGCACCACTTGTATTTCCTGATAACTCCAACACAAACGAAAAGAGATTTTTTTCTTTTTTACGGCACGGCAAAGATTCTTCCGGCGCTGATTTTCTCAATTTTCTCGATTCAGCAGATATAAAATTCAGCCATGATAATTATGTTCCTTTTTATGCAGTTTATGCATATTTAACTTCCGCTCAGTTTGCCCGGAATATGGAAGGCAAGAAAATATGTATTTTGAATTCCGAATATAATGAAAATGCATGCCAGGAATGGTTTGCACGGCATAAAAGCCATCCCCGGATTGATTACGTACCTATCCCCGCCGAATATGTAGCCACGCACTGGGATGAATATAAAAGCGATATATTAAGCAAAATACCGCCCGATACTGATTTATGCCTTGCCGGAGCCGGTGTGGGAGCGTTATCAATTTGTGCCGATGTTGCCCGAGACTTTTCCATCCCTGCTATTGATGCCGGACACGTCCTGAATATGATGAACGGTCGTGTGGACAAATCGAACGGGGTGAGGCTTTATACATTGAGAAAAACAAATGAATGATCCGTTCAAAAAATATCGCCAGCAATTCCGTATCTGGCAAAACAACCGTCGGCTACAGCGGGAAAAAATTATTATGCACGGGAATTTGCTCGTCTTGGCCTAAGCATTCCTGATGAAGAAAAGATCAGTCAGGAAATGAAAAAAATGTTCCCTCATTTGACACCCAAGGAAAAAGGGAAACTGAGTATCATTGCTCTCTACCATCATTACAATTGGGAAAATGAAGCATTGAAGCCGTCACTTAAAAAATTCGGCACTGTTCGCCATTACGATTAGTTTGATGACTTCAACCAGCAGAGCAAAGACTGACACAAATTTTTGAAGGCCGAAATGAACGAGGATTTGATCCGGCAAGTCAAGATGTGGATGGTCGAAGAAAAAGCGGATTTAATCTTTTCGTATTTATCCGGGGAGCTTATAGAGTCGGAGACTTTGCAAACAATCCGCAACCACGGCGTCCCGCTGATTAATTTAACCCTCAACGATAAAGAGCATTTTGTAGGAACAATAAAACGTGGTCTGGCTTTAGGTGCCCGCGATATTTGCCGCTTTTTTTGATTTGTGCTGGATAAGCACAGAGGACGCACTGATTAAGTACGTAGTCGAAAGTGCCTTGCCCATTTATCTTCCTGAAGGCGCCAATCCGGAGATTCATAAACCATATAACGAGGCAAAAACGATTGACGTTTCTTTTGTCGGACAATGTTACGGAAACCGTGCTGATTTGATAAATGCTCTCAAAGAGCAGGGCATTTCTGTGGAGGCATATGGATGGGGCTGGCCTCGCGGGCCGCTTTCCACGGAAGAAATGGTCAGGATGTATTCGAAAAGTAAAATAAACTTAGGCTTTGGCGGCATAGCCGGGCATAAGGACACTTTTTGTCTCAAAGGCCGCGATTTTGAAATTCCCATAAGCGGCGAGCCCTAAATGTTCCGCTAAATAAATTTTAGCTTTTCCCCATTTTTATATTCCTATTAAAATTATCTTGAAATTTTAATCCAACTATCACAGCAAATATCAGAATTGGTTGAAGCCCAAGGATCTGGGGCAACTATAATTTTATTCGGATTTTGATTAAGCCATGCACCCCACCATGAATAACTGCTATTTGCTAAAACTGCATGCCTGCATAAAGACATTAAATGCATATTTTCATAATATTTTTCTTTGCCTGTATTTTTAGCTCCGATAATTTCAAAAGGAAAGCCTATATTAAGATTTTTTATCGCCCAACCGGGATCCTCTGCCGAGAATACAAAAAATTTAGGATTTTCAACTCTTTGGGCAATATATTCGGCGCCCTTTTTGTAGTATTCAATCGAACACATTATCTTATCAGCGTCGGCTATTGCAAGATAGTCACCTCTCCTTACCTGTATAAAAACAGTATTTTGAACATTTAAGATTTTATTTGCAAGCTTTCGATTTTCGTCATCTTTAAAGGAAGGGAACCGAAAAGTTGAAATTAAAAAACTAGAAATATCTTTAAAATATTTTTCACTTTGGAAATAACCCTCATAATAAGCATCTCCTGATATTTTAAAAAGTTCAGGTTCATAACAATTGTTTTGCTTTTCTTCCACAATATTATCCGATAATATTTTATTTTTTATATGTAATTTTTTTCTTATAAACTGAGAAATTTTAAAAAGTGGTTTATTCTTTATTTTTTTAATTTGTTTTTTGTCTGCAAACTTAATATTTAAATCAAAGATACCCAATTCATAATCTCTTATACAGATTCCTCTCTTGTCAACCCCGCTGTTTCCTATTTCCTCTTTTTTTCTGGCTTCAAAATTAAGTTTGTCAAAAAGAACTTCTTCTCTCGTAAAAAAAGACAATGCTTCCCCAAAAGCATACTGAAACATTTGATTGCCTATCCCGCCCATTAACCTTATGATTTTCACTTATTGGTTATCTCCGTTTAAATCTCATATGGTTTCTTGCTTCTGCATGGGTGAATTATAGGAAGTCCGGTCTTTGTATGTCAAGGAAATATATATCTCAAAATGCGGAGTTGAGTTCTTTGTTTCAACCATTCTTTGAGGCGCTCCAAAAGGCTCTTTGGCGGATGGAAATCAGGAATTGTTGGTGTTCCTGTCTTCAGGTAGTATGGTCTTTCAATCGGTCGCTTCTCAATCACAAGAACGCTACCGTAATAATGCAATGAGTGCACCGACTTAGTGAATTCTGTAACGTTCAACTTGCTTCTTTGGGCAGAATGCCAAGCATTTATGTAGTCGATAAAGTTCTTACTGTGCTCTATAAACGTGCTGTGTTTCTTATAACCTCCACCAAACTTCGGCCAATAAGATGTATGTAAGTCTTCACATAGATATACACCATTCTTATCAATGAATGGGAAAAGCTCCTCATAGGTGTTTATTTGCTGCTTCATTGTATGGCCGCCATCGTCAATCAAGATATCTATTCTGGGAATCTTTTCTTTTAACGATTTTAGAAATCTTCCATCTTTTTGATCACCTATGAATATTTCAATTTGTTTTTCTTCCAGCTTCTTGCAATGTGGATTGATGTCTATCCCATAAATTTTTGCATTAGGTCCAAAATATTGTTTCCACATCTGCAAAGAACCACCTTGAGATACACCAAATTCAACAACGTAAACATCAGTGCCTCTAAAACGTGAAAAATGTCGATCATAAATTTCAAAATAGTGTTTCCACTTGTCAATCAGTCTTCCCGTATTTTCTGTAAAGTATTTTTCCAAATCATTCATAATTGAATTTCTCCAAACTGACAGTCTAATAATGAGTTCAAAAACGGTAGCTTAGCCGCCGCGCACAATGTGGCGGCAGCACAGCGGCGCTGATCTGCAGGAATGAGGTTGCCACCCATAAGTACAGGCAGATGAGTAACTAAGCGTTCGAGCGCCTTGTTCGGCGCCAGCTGTGTTTGGCGGGAACAAAAGACAAAAAACTGTTCCCGCCAAACAATTAATATACCAACTTGGTATTTTAAGAAACTTAATGGGAAAAAGCATATTACGCTTTTATTGTTAATAAAACTATCTGACTTGAAAACAGATGACATCTGTTGATTTCCTGAAGAAATGTTGAGTCTTCCGAAAGATTTGAGGAATCTCTTTTACAGTCAACTATACAATTTTTATTTTCTCATCCTTCCGATTTTATATGAACATCTTAACACCTAATCTCTCAAATCACAAATCCTCTTTCAGATTGTCCGGATCAATATTTTTAAGGTGTTACGCCTCCACCTAAACATCATATAAACACAGGTAGACTCTCCGAAACTGCTTGTTATTTTCCATCCCGGGAAGAATATACTTACTTACTCGGGAATTGAAGATCTCTTGCAAAAGATAAAACATTATCTAGTGCATCCTGCTGAAGCTGTAAGAAAAAGGGGTTATGACCGCGCTATGCGCGAACATACATGGGAAATGCGGTTTGATAAAATTCCCCGGCTGATCGGCTTGATTAAATAATTAACGGGAAGTGGCCGCCAGAGCCGCGTTTAGCGTGTTTTTCATCAGCATTGCCCTGGTCATCGGGCCGACACCGCCGGGCACAGGGGTAATGTATGACGCTTTCGGCGCCACTTCGGCAAAGGCGACATCACCCACGAGCTTTCCGGTATCCAAACGATTTGTTCCGACATCAATGACGACAACCCCATCCTTGACCATATTACCTTTAATCATTGCGGCCCTGCCGGCGGCCGCCACCAGAATATCCGCCCGGCGGGTCACCGCAGCGAGGTCTTTCGTTTTAGTATGGCAGATTGTTACTGTAGCGTTACGCGCTAAAAGCATTAGCGCCATCGGTTTACCGACAATATTGCTGCGGCCAACGACCACCGCTTCCTTGCCGGAAATTTCGATACCGCTGCGATCAAGCAATTCGATGATGCCGTAAGGGGTACAGGATGCATGATAAGGATTACCGGTGACAAGCCTCCCTACATTGCAAGGATGGAAACCGTCCACATCTTTGCGCGGATCAATGGCTTCAATGATTTTATCGGAATGGATATGTCGGGGCAAGGGAAGCTGCACTAAAATTCCGTGGATAAGTTTATCATTATTCAATTCCCGGATGACGCCCAGCAGATACTCTTCGCTGATTGCAACCGGCAGCTTATATTCCCGCGACAAGAATCCGACTTCGGCGCAGTCTTGAGCTTTTTTTCCAACATAAATTTTCGACGCGGGGGCATTGCCGACCAGAATAACAGCGAGGCCAGGCACAATTCCTTTCTGCTCCTTAAGAGCACCGACATCACGACGCACCTCGCTGCGGATATCTTGTGCAACTTTGTTTCCATCAATGATAATCGCCATTTTTTCCTCAACTAATCACGGGTATGAACCCCGCAGCAAGTTTTGGAAACCAATTCCTAAACTCGCTGCGGGGTACTTATACGGGATAGTTTAACTTGCCAATTTCAACTTGTGACCTCTTGTCACCTTTAGGTGATTAGGTTATGCACTACGTTTTTGAAATTGGAGTTTCACTAAAAAATCTCCCCCGCTGCCTGGAAGAAGGCTGATATAAGCGGGGAGAGCATGTTTATTTTGTTACATTACTTGGCTTGATATTCCTTAATAACCTTTAATAATTTGGCCACCTCTTCCGCCGGAAGGTTGCCTTTATAAATATAGCGGCAAATTCTGTCTTTATCCAGAACGACTACATCGGATGAGTCATTTTTCAATCCCCAGAGATTCAATATTGTGTAGTAATAATCAAGTAGAATACCGGTCCAACCCCTAATCTTTAAGCAGGGCATCTTCAACGTGGCTGTTTAGATTCTTTTCATCAGGATCGGTATATAAAATGTAGACGACCCTTGCTTTGAAATCATCGGAGTCAAGAGTATAAACTTTGCCCAACGAATCTTTCAAAGAAAAATTGGGAACCGTATCCCCCACTTTCAACTCCGCTGCCCAAATAGGAAGTGCACACCACAATAAAACAAACAAAACCGCCAAAATGGTCTTCTTCAGCTGTTCCTCCTTTTTGATTCCCCGCGGGCCACCTTGCCCTATATCTCGTTCGGGGCAATAATTCTCATGTAAAGTGCTGAGCTTGTTCTTGATGTAAGGATTATAGGGTAAAATATAGGGGCTGGCAAGCAAAAAAACTTCTTAAAAAAATAAATTTTTTATTGGTTTCTTTATCCTGTTGTAAAAATCTGCCTGAATATGCTAAGGGATTGACGAAATTTGCCGGAGGTAATGAAAAAAATGAATTTAGCCCTTTTTATGGAAGAAATTGCCGGGAACTTCGCCGAAAGGACGGCTTTAATTGCCGATAATCAGCGTATCAGCTATGCGCAACTCAACAGATCGGTTAATGCCGTTGCGCACCTTTTACATAAGATGGGTATCACAAAAGGCGATAAAATCGCTTTGATGCTCCCCAATATACCGGAGTTTATTTATTGTTACTTTGCCGCGGTAAAAATCGGGGCTGTCGCTGTCCCTTTGAACACCACCGCCACAACTTATGAGCTTTCCTTCCTTTTGGAAAACAGTGACGCCAAAATGCTGCTGGCCATGGAGATGGCCCGAAAAAGGTATGAAGAGATTCAGGGTAAACTTACCAATTGCCAACAAATAATAACTGTTGATTCTGCCGATCAGAATTCGCTTTTTAAAAAGGCTTTAGCCGCGGGGCCGTTTCACAATCCGGCAATTGCGATAGACCCGGAAGATCCGGCGGCAATAATTTATACATCCGGCCTTACCGGCAGGCCGTTAGGTGCGGTTCTCACCCATCGCAATCTCTATTCGCAGTCTTTTCTTATGAGCGACGTTGTAAAGATATCGCAAGAGGACAAGGGCTTATCTATCATACCATTATTTCACACGTTTGGTGCAACTGTAAACATGATCGCCTTTCTCCGCGTTGGATCAAGCGTGGTCATGATGGACAGATTTACAATGGATGCTATTTTCAATGCCATCGAAAAAGAAAAAATAACTTACATTGCCGCAGTGCCCCGCCTTTATTTGGGCATGATGTTTCATGAAGGGGCGGCCAAATATAATGTCAACTCACTGAACATTTGCGTTACCGGCGGTGCACCGATGCCGCCGGAATTTATGCCGGAGTTTGAGAAAAAATTCGGAGTTAAAATTCTGGAAGGTTACGGGTTGACCGAGGCTTCGCCCTGTTGTTCATTTAACCGGATTGATATGGTGAATAAGCCCGGTTCAATCGGCACGGTACTTCCTGATGTTGAAATTAAAATTATTGACGATCAGGGCAGAGAAGTTCCCCGTGGCCAAATCGGCGAACTGATCGTACGGGGCGATAACGTCATGAAGGGATATTACAAGGACGATGCGGCGACGGCGACGGTCATCAAAAATGGCTGGCTTTACACAGGCGATTTGGGGAAAATGGATGAAGATGATTATATTTTTCTGACGGGTATAAAGAAACGAATGATTATCACCAGCGGATTCAATGTTTATCCACGGGAAGTAGAAAACGTCCTCAATCTTCATCCCGACGTTCAGGATTCCCGAGTGGTAGGAAAAGCAGACTTGATGCGAGGCGAAATAGTCAAGGCGGAAATTGTTACAAAGGCGGGCGCCACGATTGATGATAAGGAAATCATGAAACATTGCCGTATTTATCTTTCCCCTTACAAAGTACCGCGGGAAGTGGAATTCGTTTCCAAGCTGGAAGAAAAGGCATAAAAAAAAATTTGAACAGTGTTATGAAGGAAAGGAGAAAAACAATATGAAAGAAGCAGTAATCGTAAGCGGCGCGAGGACCGCTGTAGGTGAGTTTGGCGGATCGTTGAAGGGTGTTAAGGCGGTGGATTTAGGAGCTCTGGTAATAAAGGAAGCTTTGAAACGTGCCGGACTTAAGCCGACCATCAATGCTTTTCTAAAGAGTTGCCGTCCAGATGCGCTGGGTGATTTTGAAATGACAGCAATCAACAAAAAGTATTACGATTATAATTCAACGCTGAAATCGGTTTATGTCGATGAAGTAATCATGGGCAATGTTTTGCAGGGCGGACAGGGACAGAATGTCGCCAGACAGGCCTCAATTTTTGCCGGTGTACCGGAGGAGACTAATGCTTTCACCGTCAATAAAGTTTGCGCTTCGGGCATGAAGGCCATTGCCTTGGCTGCGCAATCAATTGCGGCCGGAGAAGCTGAAATAGTTGTTGCCGGCGGCATGGAAAATATGAGCAATGCGCCCTTTAGTCTGCCGGGTGCTCGCTTTGGCTATCGCATGGGTATGCCTTTCAGCCAGATAGTCGATTTGATGGTTTACGATGGTCTTTACGAAATATTCAACGGCTACCATATGGGCATGACTGCGGAAAACCTGGCGGCGCTGTATAAAATCAGCCGTCAGGAGCAGGATGTCTTTTCTTTGAGAAGCCATCAAAGAGCGCGGGCGGCAATTGCCAACGGAACTTTTGCCGAAGAAATCGTCCCGGTCGTCATTCCCCAGAAAAAAGGTGATCCTAAAGTATTTGCAGTCGATGAAAGGCCCATGGATACGACTCTGGAGAAAATGAGCAAACTGCCGACTGTTTTTAAAAAGGATGGGACAGTTACCGCGGCTAATGCTTCCGGCATTAACGACGGCGCAGCCGCTGTGGTTGTGATGAGCGCGGAAAAAGCCAAAGAATTAGGGCTGAAACCTTTAGCCAAAATTACAGGTTATGCCAGCGGCGGTGTTGATCCTGCCTACATGGGATTAGGCCCCATTCCGGCAACCCGCAAACTTTTCAAGCAACTCAATATTACAATGAAGGACATTGATCTCGTCGAATTAAACGAAGCCTTTTCCGTGCAGGCGCTGGCCTGTATGAGAGAACTGGGCATTGACAGCGATAAGTGCAACCTCAACGGCGGCGGCGTTTCTCTGGGCCACCCGATCGGTTGTAGCGGCGCCCGCATCACGTATGCGCTGGCTATGCAGATGAAAAAGAAAAACTTAAAAATGGGTCTGGCCTCGCTTTGCATAGGCGGCGGCCAGGGCATGTCGATAGTTCTGGAAAAAGCTTAGAGATAAATTTGCTGATAGTCAAAAAAAGGCGGATTATTTCCGCCTTTTTTATTAGTGAGACTCAAACTTCAAAAGCTAAACCTGGCGGATAACCTGAAGGTCACAAGTGCTGGGCGTTGTGCATTGAAATTTATTATTTGCAAAATGAACTTATCATTAGTCTGCGTTGGAGAATAATCTTTGTTGCAGTTAATTATATCACGGAATTTTAATGAAAAATATGTTATAGGTAAAAAAGTTTCTTAAGATTGAAGGAGTTTTTGTGCAAATCAGAATTACCATAAAGGGAACGCGATTATTAAAATACATAAGGCTCATGCCGGTATTTCTGCGTGAATATCGTAAGCTGAAGGAACAGGCAAAATTAGACAATCAGGACTTCCCTTTTGGACAGCTTCATCCGTGCTTCGAAGATCGTTCACAGGAAAGCGGCACTGCTTCCGGACATTATTTTCATCAGGATTTACTTGTTGCCGATAAAATTTTTAAAAATAACCCCACCCCATCAAGCACGTCGATATCGGCTCCCGAATGGATGGGTTTATTTCTCACGTAGCATTGTTTCGGGAAATTGAATTTTTTGATATCAGAAAACTGACTAATCCCATAGATAACATCAAATTTATCCAGGCTGATCTCATGGATGATAATTTCAAAATCGTTGATTATTGCGACTCTGTCTCTTGCCTGCATGCACTGGAACATTTCGGCCTTGGTCGTTATGGTGATAGAATCGACTATCAAGGACATATCTTAGGATGGGAGAATCTTTATAAGATTTTAAAAAAAGGTGGAAAATTATATTTTTCAGTACCCATCGGCAGACAGCGAATCGAATTTAATGCCCATCGTGTTTTTTCTATGGATTATCTTTTAAAAATAATAGAAGGACGCTATCAAATCAATTCTTTTCCCTATGTGAATGATGCGGGAACCCTCATTAAAAATACAGAAATAAACGAAGATTCCATTAGAACCAATTTTTTCTGCCATTATGGATGCGGTATCTTTGAATTGACCAAGTTATAGTGGCATTGGCAAATTAATCTAATTTTTTTATAGAGAACTTTCCGTCAATTCCGAAAGCAAGATATTCAAACCTTCTCATTCATCAGGCGCCGAATTTTTGCAGCTTTCCGGCATGTGCCAAAGCCACGCTCATCAGGTATTTCATCGGCATACGTCCCAGTCCCCCGCTGAGGCAGGTGCGTTCGCCAAAGCTTGTGGCCAGATCAGGCCGGCAATTCTTTGCCGCAAGTAATACGGGGACTGGATGCCAGCTGTGTCCAGCCATGGCGGCGGGAGTGGAGTGATCTCCGGTAATCACCAGAACATCCGGGTTCAAAGCGCAAATCTGAGGCAGCAGGGAATCGACTTTTTCGATCACTTTTACTTTATCATCAAATTTACCATCTTCGCCGCGGGAGTCCGTGGCTTTGATGTGCACGAAGAAATAATCATAGTCTTTGTACTTTGCGCCAAGCATCTTAATTTCGTCTTCGATCGTCTCCGTATCCTCGGCGATGGTCATTCCCAAAAGCCGCGCAATGCCTTTGTACATCGGGTAGCCGGCCACAGCCAGAGGATTAAGACCGAAACGGTCCGCCATACTCGGGAAAAGCTGGTACTTAGCGTAACCGCGAAGCAGCATGGAATTAGCTTTATCTTCACCGGACAGGGCCTTAATAATTTTACCTGATAATTCATTAACGGCTGCTGCTGTACTTACAGCCTCGGGAACTATCGCCTGTGCCTGGGCAGGCGGCAGACCGGTTTTTTGCGGATCGGTTTCGGTGATCTGCTCCGACCATTTTCCACCGCGCAGCACGACAAGAGCGCGGTGTTCCTTCTCCGTGAGAAAAAAAACTTCTTTGGCAGAGCTCAGGCGGATATCGTTCTGAAGCTTTTTACATAGCAGTTCATTTTTTTCTGTAGCCAGGCGCCCGGCACGTCTATCGGTGATCAGGCCTTTTTTATCGATAGTCGCAAAATTAGCCCGCATATAAAGATCGCCTGCGGCCATAGGAAATCCTAAACCGGCAGCGGATAACAAGCCGCGTCCGACATTCAATTTTACCGGATCATAACCGAAAAGCGCAAAATGTGCAGGACCACTGCCCGGCGTTATACCATAACCGACCGGATCAAGAAGTCCGCAAGTTCCCGCAATAGCAAGACGATCCATATTCGGCGTAGCTGCTGCCTCCAGCTCAGTCTGTCCATCTGGACTTTGCGGAAGTCCACCCAATCCATCCATAATCAGAAAGATTATTTTTTTGTCGTTTTTAACAATCAATTGTTCAAGTATTTCCATTTCCATAAAAATCTCTTTATTTTTTGAAATATTTTTAGAATGTACACAATGCTTACGTTCTAAATTGAATCACGGGTATGAACCCCAAAGCAAGATTTGGAAACATTTCGCAGCAAGCTGCGAGGCATTCTACCCTCCGCTCCGCGGGATAATTTGATCTGCAAGCTTCGGTGCACTTTGCNNAGGTGGTTAGGTTATGCGCTGCGCTTTCGGAATTGGAGTTTTACTAATAAATTAATGGTAATAACGGTTCATCCCCGCCCCTTAATCCCCTCCCGCAAGGGGAGGGGAGAACCTGATTTATTCGCAACAATTATTCTTACTTTTTGAATTGCACACTCCCGGTATGCTATCACCGCATGCCCAGCAGTTTGCGGGCTACAACAACCCTTTGAATTTCATTTGTTCCTTCGTAAATCTGGCAGATTTTGGCATCGCGCATGTGGCGTTCGGCCGGATATTCCTTGATATAGCCGTAACCACCGAAAATTTGCACGCCTTCAATCGCCGCTCTCATGGCAACATCGGAGGCGTAGTATTTGGACATCGCCGATTCCTTTTCGTAATCGAGTCCGTTATCCTCCAGCCAGGCGGCACGCAATACCAATAGCTCTGCTGCATCCAGTTCAGTCGCCATATCCGCCAGCTTAAACTGAATGGCCTGGAAAGTGTTGATCGGTTTGCCGAATTGCACTCTCTCCTTGGAATAAGCCAAAGCATCTTCCAGCGCAGCGCGACCGATACCGACTGCCTGAGCGGCAATGCCGATACGGCCGGCATTCAGGCCAGCCATCATTTGTTGGAAGCCCTGACCGGGCTTGCCCAGCAAATTGGACGCCGGAACTTCGGCATCTTCAAATACCAGTTCTGAGGTACCGGAAGCCAGAATTCCCAGTTTCTCTTCGACTTTGCCGACTTTGAATCCCTTGGTATTTTTCAAATCAACAATTAGATTGATAACTCCCTTATAACCGGAAGCCGGATCCGTTGTTGCCGCCAATACGCAATAACGGGCAACATTGCCGCTGGTGATGAATGTTTTTGTTCCGCTAACAATGTACTTATCACCTTTGAGTTCCGCACGGCAGCGCAATGCTGCAGCATCAGAGCCGGCAGAGGCTTCCGTCAGCGCATAGCAACCATCTACTTTTCCGCTGGCTACTGGTTCCAGAAATTTATGCTTCTGCTCCTCCGTCCCGTATGTTTTTACTGGATGGCCATAGAGTGTATTATTGACGGAAACGATTACGCCGCAGCTCGCACAAGCCTTGGAGATTTCAATCATCGCCATAACATAAGTTACGTTGTCCATGCCCGCGCCGCCGTATTCACACGGAACAGCAACACCCATAATGCCCATTTCACCGAGCTTGCGGCAAATTTCTTCCGGATGCTTGTGCGTTTTGTCGAGTTCCGCTGCTACAGGTTTAATTTCCGTTTCGGCAAACTTCCTGACCATGTCTCTTACCATCGATTGTTCTTCGGTCGGTGCAAAATTCACAACTCAGTCCCTCCTCTTTTTTTTATTTATTCGTGAAACTCCAATTCCGAAAGCGGAGCGCATAACCTAACCACCTGAANNGCACCGAAGCTTGCAGGTCGAATAATCCCGCGAAGCGGAGGGTACGTACCACACAGAAAGCTGTGGGGTACTTACCCGTGATTCTTTTGCCATAAACCCCATAGGCAATTATTTACCAGTATAAGTCGGTTTTCTCTTTTCGATAAATGCTTTCATACCTTCTTTCTGGTCTTGCGTACTAAAACACTGGGCACAGCATTCCATCTCCAGTCTGTTAGCGTTATCCAGCGCCAAATCATAACCGTAATTGATGCTGTATTTGGCCATCTTTACAGCAAAAGCAGGCAGGAACGCCAATTTCTTTGCGAATTTTTTCGTTTCTTCCATGAGAGAAGCCGGCGGAAATACTTTGTTGACCAAGCCGATTTCATAGGCTCTTTGCGCGTTTATCTGCCCGCCGCCCAAAATAAGCTCTTTGGCAATTCCCATACCCACTAAACGAGGCAAGCGTTGAGTGCCACCCCAACCGGGAATGATGCCAATCAAAATTTCCGGTTGGCCGAAAACTGCATTTTCTGCGGCAAAACGCATATCACAAGCCAACGATATTTCCGTTCCACCGCCTAGAGCAAAACCATTAACGGCGGCAATAGAAGGCTTGGGCATAGTTTCGATCATACGCAAAGTTTCATGACCCAGCTCCATGAATTTAAGGCCTTCAGCAACAGTAATATTCTGCATCTGAGCAATATCAGCGCCGGCAACAAAGGCTTTGTCTCCCGAACCGGTCAGAATCAAAACCTTGATATTATCATCTTTTTTGCAGAGTGTCGCCGCATCCAGAAGCTCGGCCATTGTTTCCGAGTTCATGGCATTTAAAGCTTTGGGCCGGTTAAAAGTAATAATAGCGATGCCCTCATCAACCTTAAAAAGAATATTTTTGTATTCCATTACCTCTCTCCTCAATATGTATTTGCTGACTCAATTAGCTTTGTTGCGGCTTCCTTTGACGGTGTACCAAGGCTAAGGACTATGCGGAAAAGATATTATCATTAACTCGTCAGCCATAGTGCGACTGACAAGGAATAATAATTTTTGTCCGGGCAACGCAGGCTCCCCGTGCTCAGGGAAGCCTGCGTCTGTTCCTTATTTATTTCTTCCGCTTCTTTAATTCCTCCGCACGTAATTCTTTACGCAATATTTTACCGACGTTGGTTTTGGGCAACTCCTTGCGGAATTCCACTTCCGTGGGCAGTTTGTAAACAGCAAGTTTGGTTTTGGCAAATTCCAGCATTTCTGCCTGTGTTGACGTTTCACCTTCTTTCAGGACTATGAAAACCTTGGCGCTCTCGCCCCTCGACGGATCCGGAATACCGATGGCGCATGCTTCCTGAACTTTTGGATGCATGTAAAAGACCTCATCGATGTCTCGCGGATAAACATTGTAGCCGCCGGAAATAATCATATCCTTCTTCCGGTCAACAATATAGAAATAACCATCGTCATCCATCGTGGCGATGTCACCGGTATAGATCCAGCCATCACGCAGAGTATTGGCTGTTTCTTCGGGTTTACCTTTATAACCTCTCATGATCTGCGGCCCTTTGACGATTAATTCACCGCGTTCACCGAACGGCATATCCTGCGTACCATTTTCCAAATCCACTATCCGGCATAAAGTATCCGAAAGGGGAACACCAACCGAACCAACTTTGCGGGCACCGCCGGCAAAGGGATTAGTATGGGTAACCGGCGTTGTTTCCGTCATGCCGAATCCTTCGACAATAGTGGCACCGGTAACTCTTTCAAAATCGCTGATAACTTCCACGGGCAGGGGTGCGCTGCCGGAAAAACAGCCTTTGATGCAACTCATATCCGTTTTTTTCAAGTCCGGATGGCTCAGCATGCCAATATACATTGTGGGTACCAGGGGCGCAAAGGTAGGCTTAAAATGTCTGATTGCTTCCAACAGCGGTTCTGGCTGTGGTTTGGGAACAAGCACTTGCGACCAACCCCGATACACAGACAAATTCATGGCACACGACATGCCAAAAACATGAAAATAGGGCAGTGCTCCCAGCATTATTTCCAAGCCATTTTCAAAATCGGGGAACCAGGCGCACAGTTGTTGCACTTGCTTGCTTAAATTGGCATGAGTCAATTCCACTCCCTTGGAAACGCCGGTAGTGCCGCCGGTATACTGATACATGGCTACATCTGTAAATGAATTTTTCACCTTGGGCGGATTTGGCCCATATTTGGCAATGCAATCTTTCCAGCGATAAACATCCGGCGCCGCTTTTACATCGGCGGCCATTTTTTTCTTTTTGGCCACTAGCGGGAAAAGCAGGCTCTTGGGAAATGGTAAATAATCGCCGATCGAGGTAATGACAATTTGCTTAACTTTGGTGCTGGGACGCAGGTCAATCATGCGGTTGCCGAGCAAGTCCAGGGTTATTAATACTTTGGAGCCGGAATCATTAAATTGATGTTCCAGTTCCCGGTCGGAATAAAGGGGATTATTCATTACGGTGATAGCGCCGATTTTCAGGATGGCATAATAGGCAACAACACAAGGGATAACATTGGGTAACAGAATGGCAACAGCATCGCCTTTCTTTACTCCGAAATCGGCCAGACAGGTGGCAAATTTGTCCACCATATCCTTAAATTGAGCAAAATTAATTTTGTATCCCATAAAGATTAAAGCATCTTTACCCGGAAATTGCGCTGTCGTACGCTCCAGAATCTCGGGCAGACAAATTTCTTCGTAGTTAATCTTCTCGGGTACACCTTTCTGATAAGACTTAAGCCATGGTTTATCCTGATAATTTATTGCACCTGCCATAATTCTCCTCCTTTTTCTTTCGTAAAAGATTTAGGACACTGCCCGATGGGGCTAATAATTTATCTGCCAACTTTAATTATGAAAAAAGTTTAATACTTCCCCTGTAATGCGGCCATAATTAATATTAAAACAAATTTATGTTTATTGCCACAAAAAAAGCCCTCTCTTTTATTTAAGATCGGGCTTTTTTATCAGGCAAAACTTTTTATACCGCAAGCATCCGTAAAAGCTTAAGTGGCGCAAACATCTACGGGAGGTTTAGCCTCTTCCAGCCCCATTGATCTGGCAACAATTTCCGCAATATCCAGAGAAACCATTTTTTCGGTCATCTGCCGGTCTTTAATGCCGTCGGAAATCATTGTGAGACAGAAGGGGCAAGCAACGGCGACAGTATCAGCCTTAACGGCAATGGCCTGATCAGTGCGCAGATCATTAATCCGCTCGCCGATGTCTTCTTCCATCCACATCCGGGCGCCGCCGGCGCCGCAACAGAAGCTTTTATCCAAATTGCGGTCCATTTCCACAAGCTTCATGCCGGGTATGGCGGCAAGAATCTTACGGGGCTCACGATATATTTCATTATAGCGCCCAAGGAAGCAGGAATCATGGTAGGTAAATAATCCTTCCACCGGTTTTTGCAGCTTAATTTTACCCGCGACAATCAAACCCGCGATGATTTCCGTGTGATGATAAACTTCAAAGTTTCCGCCAAAGTTCGGGTAATCTTTTTTCAGCGCATTATACCCGTGAGGACAGGCGGTAATAATTTTTTTCACGCCGTAGCCGTTCATGACGGCGATATTGGCCTGAGCCAGCAACTGGAATAGGTATTCATTACCACCGCGCATTGCCGAATCGCCGCAGCAACCTTCTTCGTTACCTAGTATTCCGAAACTGACACCGGCAGCCTGTAGAATTTTGGCAAAAGCAATGGAAACCTTTTTGCCGCGGTCATCAAAAGATCCGGAACAGCCGACATATAAGAGGTATTCCACATGGGGATTTTCGGCCAGTGTTTTAACACCCAGTTCTTTGGCCCAATCGGCGCGCAAATGAGAGCCGATACCCCACGGGTTGGAATTGTTTTCCATATTTTTGTAGGTTAATTGCAATTCCGGTGCAAAGTCGGCTTCCGTCAGAACTTTATATTGCCGCATGTTGACAATCTTCGGCACATGTTCAATAGATGCGGAGCAGTGTTCCATGCAATACATACAGTTGGTGCAGGCCCATAATTCATGCAGGTCAACAACCTCGCCGGGCAAAACTTTTTCGGTGGCGGCTTGCGCTCCCTCAGCAGCGGCTTTGGCCTTGGCTTTTATCACCTCTGGTGCTTTTTCCAGCCAGTATGTTTTAATATCCTGAATCATCTTTTTCGGGGAAAGGGGCTTTCCCGAAAGGTATGCCGGGCAACCATCCTGACAACGACCGCAGCGCGTGCAAGCGTCGGAATCAAAAATCTGTTTCCAGGTAAAATCGCTAAGCTTGCCGGCGCCAAATGATTCCGCATTCTCAAAATCGCGAATAGGCTCCAGATACCCTGCCGGTTTTAAAGAGGCGAGGAAATGGTTAACCGGGGTCGTGATCATATGCAAGAGCCGCGAATAAGGAATGTAGGCAATAAATGTCAAAGCGAGAAGGGCATGGGTCCACCAGCTGATTTTGTGCAGCATCTTGGCGACTCCGTAGTCGATGCCGGTGAATGTGCGGGAAAGAATCCAGCCGACAAAGGACCAGACTTCCCACGGCGGATTGGTAATGTAGATACGCAAAGCTTCAATAATGAAACCGGTAACGATGATGGCGCCGATTAACAAAAGAGCAATGGCATCATCGGCAGTGTTATCGGAAACGCCTTTATAGCCAAGCCTGTCCGGCTTTGTTATATAGCGCCGGATAAGCGCCATTAATACCCCGATAAAAACTAGGAGGCCGAATAAATCCATAGCGAAAGAGAAGCCCAGATAAAACTTGCCGCGCAAAAACGACCAATTAAAGAGCGGTTCGGTTATGTGGAATTCGCCGGCATCAAAAATGGCGCCGAAAAGCAGGACAAAAAACCCGAAAAATATCAAGCCGTGCATAATGCCCGGATAGGGATCTTTCCATGTTTTGACTTGTAAAAATCCATTGACGATAAGCGACTTAATTCTTTCCGGCATCTTGTCCCAGCGGATTTCTTCCTTTCCCAGAGCCCTCCACATTTGCCAGCGCCGCCAGACACCGTAAGCAAAAATGGCCATTGCCACTGCCGTCAAAAGAAAAAGAACCGGCTCAAAATATTGAGCATTCCAAAAAACTTCGCGGCCTTCGTTTCCTACTGAAAATGTTGTGTGTTCCATTGAATCCTCCGAGCATTGAGGGATTTTTCTTTAAGGCAGATTTAATAAAAATATTTATTAGCGAGTGGAAAGCCACTTACTAATGATAACCTTTGCCCCTTTTCAATTAAGCAAGGGGCAAAGGCATTATTATATGAAAATTATGCCAGCAATTTTTTGCAGGCAGCTGTCAATTCAGGAACCACTTTAAAGAGGTCATCCACTACGCCGTAATCAGCCTTTGCAAAAATCGGTGCTTCCGCATCTTTATTAATGGCGACGATGTATTTGGAGGAACTCATCCCGGCCAGATGCTGAATGGCGCCGGAAATACCGCAGGCAATGTAAAGGTTCGGAGAAACAACCTTGCCTGTCTGTCCGACCTGATCTTTCTGCAGACGCCAGCCCGCATCCACTGCCGCGCGGGACGCGCCCACACAGCCCTTTAAAACGTCAGCCAACTCTTCCAGCAGGGGGAATCCTTCCGCGCCCTTCATACCACGGCCACCGGACACAATAACATTGGCCTCAGTCAAGTCCACCTTGCCGCTGGTGTCCTTCTGCACTTCCAGCACCTTGCTTTTAATCTGCGCCGCATCGACCGCCGGATCGAATTTTACAACCTGCGCCGCCTTGGCATTCTCCGCGACGGGGAACACATTGGGGCGCAACGATGCCATCTGGGGATTAGCGCTGGTGACAATCTCTCCGAAACATTTACCGGCATATAGCGGCCTGATGGCCAGAAGTTTGCCATCCGCAATTTTCACGTCCGTGCAATCTGTGGCCAATCCTGTAGCCAGCTTTCCCGCCAGACGGGCGGCAAGATCTTTGCCCTGAACTGAGGCGCCCAGCAGCAAAATTGCCGGATCATTTTCTTTGATAATTTTTGCCGCTGCCGCTGCGTGCGCTTCCGTTATATACGGTTCCAAAACAGGGCTGTCTCCGACATATACTTTATCCACGCCGTATTTTCCCAATTGCGCGGCTAATCCTTCGATACCTGAACCAAGCAGAATGGCGCTAACCTCAGCTCCCAGCGAGTCGGCCAGCTTGCGTGCCGTAGAAGCCAGCTCAAAGCTGATTTTACGCAAAGCGCCATCTCTTTGTTCTGCTATTATCCATACTCCTTTTGCCATTTTTCAATCCTCCGCTTTCATTAAGATAATACCACATCGCTTTCTAAGGATAACGAGGCGGCAAGGAGGAGGCTCCGCAGGCGTATTACTAACCCGTAACCTTCAGGTTATACGTTCCCGAAGCCGACGACGATGCCAACAAAGTTAGCCAACGAAAGCGCATTGGTATTAGATGACTTTTGCTTCTTCCCTAAGTAACCGGGCTACTTCCGTTGCCTTTTGCGCCGGATCGTCTCCGCAAATTATTTTCCCGGCAGCTCTAGCTGGCGGCGGGATAAACTTGGCAACCTTGGCTTTCGCTTGGGTGTCTATGCCCAGCGCCGCCGCGTTTTTCACATCCACCGGCTTTTTCTTGGCTTTCATAATACCGGGAAGCGATGCATAGCGGGGCTCGTTAAGTCCTTTTTGTGCAGTTACTACGCAGGGCAGGCTGGTTTCAATCAAGAGTTGAGCTCCTTCGATCGGCCTGATTGCCTTGATTGTATTGGCGGCATATTCTGTTTTTGTGACAATGGTTAATTGCGGGATCCCCAGAAGTTCGGCAAGAATTGGGCCGACCTGACCGGAATCATCATCAACGGCGCGCTGGCCGCAAAAAATAATGTCATGGGGCAGGCCTTTAATTACCGCTGCCAGTGCTGCTGCCGTAACATAAGCATCGGCATTGTCGAGCGCGGGGTCACAGACATGGACTCCTTTATCAGCGCCCATCGCCAGAGCAGTTCGAATTGTTTCCATCGCCCGGGCGGGACCGAGAGATACAATCGTAACATCGCCACCATTCTTTTCTTTGAGTCGCAGTGCTTCTTCTACACCGTACTCATCATAAGGATTCATAATCCATTTGATCTGGCCTTCTTCGATACCGGACCCATCGGCTTTTACTTTGATCTGGGCTTCGGTATCCGGAACTTGTTTAACGCAGGCAATAATGTTCACAGTCTCAACCTCCTTATCTTTTTGTACACTTCAGCATTCTTTTTCAGAGCTTTAGCGCCTTCTCTTTTTAACAGATCCTGTCTTAAATTTATCTCCTGTTGCACACTTATCGCGGGTATGAACACCAAAGCAAGCTTTGGAAACTATTCGCGAACTCGCTGCGGGGTATTATACCCTATGCTGCGCAGGATTGTTCAACTTACCCATTCCGCTACGCTGCGCTTTCAGAATGGGAGTTTCACAATGAAAAAGCCCGATCCCCTGGTTTCAGGAGAATCGGGCTTTCAGTTTATACCCTGTTCTTTACGATGTCATCTACTACCGTGGGATCAGCCAGGGTGCTGGTATCACCCAGCGCACCGAGATCATTGGCGGCAACTTTCTTCAGAATGCGGCGCATGATCTTGCCGCTGCGTGTTTTCGGCAGAGCATCCGCCCACTGAATCTTATCCGGTGTGGCAATCGGGCCGATTAAGGTGCGCACGTGCGCCACGAGCTCTTTTTTCAAATCATCGGATTTGGCGACACCGGTTTTCAGAGTTACATAAGCGTAAATGCCCTGTCCCTTGATGTCATGGGGGAAACCGACAACTGCCGCTTCCGCAACCGACTTATGGGCAACCAGCGCGCTTTCGACTTCGGCTGTTCCCATGCGGTGACCGGAAACATTGATAACATCGTCAATACGTCCAGTGATTTGATAATAGCCGTCTTTATCGCGCCTCGCGCCGTCACCGGCTACATAGTATCCGGGGAACTGCTCAAAGTAAGTTTCCTGGAATCTCTTGGGATTGCCGTAAACGCCCCTCATAATTCCCGGCCAGGGACGTTTGATGCACAGCGCGCCGCTGGCTACTGTTGCGGTAAACTCTTTTCCTTCATCGTCCACCAGCACGGGCTCCACGCCCATGAAGGGCAGTGTCGCCATGCCCGGTTTAATATCAATGGCGCCGGGCAGCGGTGTAATCAGGATGCCGCCGGTTTCGGTCTGCCACCAGGTGTCCACAATGGGGCATTCGCCGCGGCCGATGACATTGTAATACCAGTTCCATGCTTCCGGGTTAATGGGTTCGCCCACTGTTCCCAGAATGCGCAGAGAGGAGATATTGGCTTTTTTCACCCAGTCGTTACCTTCTTTGGCAATGGCGCGG
This sequence comes from Syntrophaceae bacterium, assembly GCA_003142535.1. Lineage (GTDB taxonomy): Bacteria > Desulfobacterota > Syntrophia > Syntrophales > Smithellaceae > Fen-1166. The sequence goes on along the minus strand of PLMQ01000015.1, from coordinate 32,145 downwards.
ATGGCGGTCGGAGCGGTATAGAAAATAGTTACCTTGTATTTTTCCACAACCTGCCAGAAACGGCTGTAAGTCGGATAATTGGGAACGCCTTCAAACATAATCGAGGTGGCGCCATTGCAAAGGGGTCCGTAAACAATGTAGCTGTGGCCGGTTACCCAGCCGATATCGGCCGTGCACCAGTAAATATCATTTTCATGATAATCAAATATCATTTTATGGGTATAAGCGACAAAGACGAGATAGCCGCCAGTGGTATGCATAACGCCTTTGGGTTTGCCGGTGGAACCGGAAGTGTAAAGAATAAAAAGAGGATCTTCTGCGTCCATCCATTCGGGTTCGCATTTGGCGTCAACTTTCGCCATTTCTTCGTGCCACCATTTGTCGCGTCCGGCATTCCAGTCACACTTGATTTTGTCGCCGACTCTTTTAACTACTATTAAGGTTTTAACTGAGGGACAGGTTTTCAGCGCTTCATCGGCGCTTGCTTTTTGCGGCACGGCTTTGGCGCCGCGGAAAATTCCGTCACAGACCACAACCAGCTTGGATGTGGAATCCTGAATTCTGTCGCGCAAAGCGTCCGAACTGAAACCGCCGAAGACGATGTTGTGAATGGCGCCGATGCGGGTGCAGGCCAGCATGGCAATGGCCAGTTCCGGAACCATCGGCATGTAAAGACAAACACGGTCGCCTTTTTTAATGCCATTGGCTTTCAGAACGTTGGCAAACTTGCAGACTTCCTGATGCAGCTGCTTGTAAGTAAAAGATTTTTGTTCGCCGGGTTCGTTGCCTTCCCATTGGATGGCAACCTTGTCGCCGCGTGTTTTTAACTGTTTATCCAAGCAGTTATAAGATACATTGAGTTTGCCACCATCAAAGAATTTTACATAAATGGGGCCTTTTTTCACGTTAAAGTTATAATCAATAACCTTATCCCATTTCTTGAACCACTCGACATATTCACCCGCTATTTCCCCCCAAAAAGCTTCGGGTTCCTCGATGGATCTTTTCCACAGCTTATCATAAGCTGCTCTGCCACTGACAAAGGCCGTCTTTTTTACTTTTTCCGGTACCGGATAGACTTCCTTTAGTTGAACATTTACATCCGCCATGTTAATCATACCTCCCTTTTTTATTTATATGATTTAAACGTTCAGATAACGTTTTTTATCGCGAAGTAGCACAATCTTTCAACAGTGAAGCATTGCTTAATTAAGAACCCGCTTCATTATTGCCTGTGAAAAATCTTCCACTGATACTTATTGAGTTCTTGAACAAAGGTCACTATTTGACCGCTAGTCACATTCTCCCCGCGCCCTGAACTACCTTAATATCCCGTTGATGTCAAGAAATATTTAAGAAGAGCAATGGCCTTAATTTTGTTATATAATTTCTTGTTTCTCAATTTTTATTTTCCAATTTATTCGTGAAACTCCAATTCCGAAAGCGTAGCGCAATTCCGACTTGTGACCTTTAAGTTACTCGTGACCTCTTGTCACCTCTTGCCACCTTTAGGTGGTTAGTTTATTAGGTGATTAGGTTACTCGTGACCTTTAGGTTATACGCCGGGCAGTTTCTGCCAACAAAGTTAGTCAAAGAAAGCAAAATGGTATGAAATTATCAAGAGTGTGTTGCTATAGCCACACCAAATAACTATTTAAAGATAGCATTTTGCTTTAAGTTATTATCAAGACCAAAACTAATAATCGTTTGATATTAAATAATTAAACTAATTTTGCCAACTATTTATTATTATGAGGCATAGGTATTGCTAAAACTATTGACCACGAAGGCGAATTTATCGCTCGCACGGCTGAAAAATATCTTGACAAGCTCCGGAGCAGGTGTTAGTTTTCGAGCAGTTTATCCTGCGGGTAAGAACATGTTAGATATGTTTTTGTCAGCAGCATTGTAAATGGTGGCCTTTAAAGAATGCCCGTTTTTTAAAGACCGTAAGTTTAAACCAAACATTTCAGGAGGTTTACAAATGAAGAGATTTTGGTTAGTTTTGTTGTCACTGGGGCTGATTATGGCCTTCAGTGCATCGGCCTTCGCGGTCGATGTACAGTTCTCCGGCTCTATATATGAAGCCGGTGTTTATCTGGACAGAGTGGGTTTGAATAAAGACCCCGGTTCAGCATCCAAAGCTTTCAGCACAGCGTTTTTCTATCAGAGACTGCGCTTACGGACAGACTTCATCGCTGCTCCGGGCGTTAAAGTAGTCACCCGCTTCGATGCTATGGAAAGAGTATGGGGCTCTGCCAGAACTGCTCCGTCAGCAACACTTGCTGACACTGGTGGCCTTGGTTCTTCAATGTCTGGGGGAACTACAGCGGAAAATGAAAATATCGCTTTCGATTGGGCATACATTTCTTATGACTCTCCGATCGGCACGTTCCGCGTAGGTTATCAGGATGACGGCCCCTGGGGAACAATATTCGGCGATACCACGTACGTCAACCCCAGAATCATCTGGATCGGCACTTTCGGTCCCATCATGGCTCTGGCCGCTGCAGTAAAACTGCAGGATACCAGCTACAACACCCAGAACCCCACAATAGCTCAATCCGATCTGGATAACGACAAATATGCTGCCGGTGTTATCTATATGTGGAAAGGCGGACAAGTTGGAATTCTGGGCGGTTATTGGCGTTATGCATATACCAGATCATCTATCGAATCTAACAGTGCTGTCGGCAGCTTCTATGGACTTCTGCCCTATGCCAAAGTGCAAATCGGACCGGTTGCAATTCAGGCCGAAATTGATTATGTCTGGGGCAAATATCCTTCTGCATATGACTCCGCACTCGGTAGAGATGTCAAATTGGACAACATAGAAGGCTGGATTGATGCATTAGTAACATTGGGGCCGGTTTATTTCGGCGGCACCATCGCCTATGTTGCCGGTGATGACCCCAATACCACCGATAAGATGGAAGGCGGCGCCCTTTCCGGCGGCCGTGATTGGGATCCCTGCTTGATCATGTGGAACTATAATGATCGCTACAAATGGATCGGCGCCATCTATGGTAACGGCACTACTAATAATGCCTTTGGCGTAACCAATGCCTGGTTCTATCAGGGCAAAGTCGGCGTCAAACCCATTCCGCCACTGGACATTTATGCCACCGTTACTTACGCCACCGTCGATAAGAAACCCGTTACTACTCTTGGCAGCAGCTACGGCTGGGAAATTGATTTGGTCGGAACCTACAAAATCACCAACAACCTATCCTATATGCTGGGCGGCGCTTACTGGTTCGTCGGCGACTATTACAAGGGATTAGATCAAGGTTCTGCTGTAAGGGATGATTTCATGATCATCAACAAACTGACTTTGACCTTCTAAGAGCCGGATAGTCGTAAAATCGTTTAGTGTTCAATTCCATCCCCGGAAGATCTAACCTTCCGGGGATTTTTTAACCTGATAACCTGACCACCTAGAGGTGACGAGAGGTCACAGGATCTTTTGACTTTACCCATCCCCATATGATAATTATAATTGGAAATTATGCCGATATACGAATTTCAATGCCGCAAGTGTCAGAAGGTGTTTGAGTGTTTGCTCAAGGTTGACGAAGACTACGCCGGGCTTGCCTGCCCGCGTTGCTCTGAGCGTTCCCCTAAAAAACTGGTCTCCAGTTTTCGGACAAACACCTGGTCCACTTTTTTAGATAGAATGGAAAGAAAAGTCAGTCCGCGTAAATTTAAGTAGACTGAAGGCTGAGGACTAAAGGTGGAAGGCAATTCCGGAGAAATCACAGGTATGAACCCCAAAGCAAGCTTTAAAAACTCATTCCGCGAGCTCGCTGCGGGGTATTATACCCTCCGCTGCGCGGGATAATTCGACCGGCAAACTTCAGCGCACTTTGTTTCTAAAGTTTGGGTCTCATTACAACTTACCTATTCCGACTTGTGACCTCTCGCCACCTTCCGGTGGTTAGGTTATACGCTTTGCTTTCGGAATAGGAGTTTCAACAATAATGCGTGATCATAAAAAGCTGCGGGCATTTGAGATGGCTGACGAGATCGCCGTTTTGGTATATCAGGTGACCACAGGGTTTCCGAAAGAAGAATTATTTGGGCTAACTTCGCAAATGAGGCGGGCGGCAGTTTCTGTCCCACCCAACATAGTGGAAGGTTGTGCGCGTGATAGCCAGGCAGATTATGTTCGATTTCTCAATATAACTTTCGGATCGTTGCGCGAGCTTCATTACCAGCTAAATTTGTCGCAACGCTGAGGATTCCTGCGTAACCAAGATTCGTCACTAATCGAATCAAAAATAGTCAAAACCAAGAAGGTATTGAATACTTTGATCCGGGCATTGCGTAACGAACGATAAGCCCTCAGCCTTCAGTCTTCAACCAAATGGAGGAACCAAATATCAACAAAATATCCGGAAATACCGCTGGGCTGAGCGCCCTGCAAATTCGACAACTGGAGCGGCTCTATCGCCGGGGTATTGCGCCGGAAAATATTATCACCGCCGAACTGGCCGCACAAGTGTGCCAACAATCGCGTGATATCAACCGGCAAATCGGCCTTCTAATCAGCCGTCGCGGCGAAATCAATACCGTTATTATCGGCGATCATAAAAGTATCTTCATTCCCAGCCTGGAGGGATTTCGTTCATCTTCAGCGCGCTTCAAAGGGCTGCGGCTTCTGCACACGCACCTCAACGGCGAAGAGTTATCCGGCGAGGATTTAACCGATTTATCGCACCTGCGTCTGGACCTGATCGGTGCGCTGGAAGTCCGCGCTGATGGCACACCGGGAAGGCTCTACTTAGCGCATCTTCTACCGGAAAACCCCTCCGGTGATTACTGGTCAATCATGCCGCCTCAGGCATTGGTGCAACTAAGTCTAAATTTTACAGCATTTATTGCGGCGCTGGAAGATGAATTTGCCAAAAAGCAGAAAATACGCCTGATTGACGCGGCGGAAAAAGCAATCCTGCTGCGCGTGGAGGGAAACCCTCTGGCTGATGCCGAAACTTCGCTTAATGAACTAGCCCATCTGGCACTAACATGCGGTGTCGAAGTTTTTGATGCTGTTGTTCAATACCGTCCGCAGCCTGACCCCAAATTCATGGTAGGCAAAGGCAAATTATCAGACATCAGCCTGCGCGCGACCCAGATCGGCGCTAACCTGCTCATCTTCGATCATGAACTGACTCCGGCACAGGTGCGTTCGATAACTGATTTTACCGGCTTAAAAATACTCGACCGCACCCAGGTAATCCTCGATATTTTTGCGAGGCGCGCGCACAGCCGAGAAGGAAAAATTCAGGTGGAACTGGCGCAGTTGAAATATTTACTGCCGCGGTTGATGCACGGGGACACATCACTTTCGCGCCTTGCCGGCGGAATCGGCGGTATCGGACCCGGCGAAACAAAACTGGAAATAGATCGCCGCCGCATCCGCGAACGCATCCACCGCCTGCAAAAGGATATAAAAGCCATAACCAAATCCCGCCAGCAGCGACGCAGCAAAAGAGAAAGAACCGGCGTGCCGGTAATTTCCATCGTCGGCTATACCAATGCCGGAAAATCCACTCTGATTAACACTCTGACTCAAAGCTCAGTTTTGGTGGAAGATAAACTATTTGCCACGCTGGATACAAAAAGTGCGAGGCTTCGCTTTCCCCGCGATACCGAGGCAATTATCACCGATACAGTCGGATTTATCCGTAACCTGCCTGCTGAATTGTTTACCGCTTTTAGGGCAACACTCGATGAACTGGGCCAGGCCGATATTTTGCTGCATGTAATTGACATCGGCAACAGCGAGTTTGAAAACCACATCGCGGCGGTAGATAAAATTCTGGAAGAGCTGGAAATTAAAGATAAACCAACCATCTTGATTTTCAATAAGGCTGACCGCTTTGCGGATAAAGCATTATTATCGGCACTCTCTTTGCGCTTTGGCGCGCTTATCATTTCCGCTCTGGACAAGGCGACTCTTATCGGATTAACGGAGAAAATAGAGTTTTTACTGGCGGATTTGGCCAATCCTCATGCTTTGCATAACCGCGATATTTATGCTAATAAGCCTGAAAATATTTAGTTTGAAGGTCAGAGGATCGAGCCTAAAAAAACTGAAAATATTATCCTTTGGTTTTCCAACTTTATCCTTTAAAATGGGGGCATAATGGATCTGGGAATAAAAAATAAAGTGGCGCTGGTGGCGGGCGGTTCGCAGGGGCTGGGAAAAGCGGTCGCCCGGGAATTGGCCCGGGAAGGGGCGCGGGTCGCCATTTGCGCCCTCAACGACAAAAACCTGCCTGAGGCCCAGGAAGAAATAAGCAAAGAATGCGGCCAGGAAGTACTCGCCATAGCCGCTGATCTCACCGCTGCCGACCAAGCGAAAGCCTGCGTCCGCAAAACCATCGAACGCTTCGGCTCCCTGGATATATTAATAAATAACGCCGGCGGCCCGCCGGGCAGCTCTTTTCTGGAAATTGACGACAAGCTCTGGGAATATGGCTTTAGGCTCAACCTGCTTTCAACCATCATTTTGACCAGGGAAGTCATCCCTTTGATGAAGCAAAAGCGCTGGGGACGCATTATTAATATGACGTCCATCGCGGTCAAACAACCCATTGACGGGCTCATCCTTTCCAACACCATCCGCTCCGGAGTAATTGGCTTGGCCAAAACACTTTCCACGGAACTGGCACCGTTTAATGTAACCGTCAACAGCGTCTGCCCGGGATACACTCTTACGGACCGGGTACGCAATCTGGCGCAGGCCACAGCGCAAAAAGAAGGCACAACCGCCGCAGCCATTATCAAAAAGTGGGAGGCAGCAATTCCCGCAGGAAGGCTCGGAACGCCAGAGGAATTTGCCGCCCTGGTCACATTTCTGGCCTCCGAGAGAAGCTCTTACATAACCGGCGCGGCAATTCAAATTGACGGCGGCTGGTACCGCGGAATAATGTGAGAAGATAGACTGAAGGCTCGCAGACCGGCGCATGCCGGTGAAGACTGATGGTGGAATATTTGTAATAAAAACTTTAATGTCTTACCGGGGAGGAGAAAGATGAAACTGTTACGCACGATCACGGGTATGAACCCTAAAGCAAGCTTTGAAAACTTTATCGCAACAAGCTGCCGTGTATTATACCCTCCGCTGCGCGGGATTGTTCAACTTACCAATTCCGTAGTGCCAAGCACACGGAATTGGAGTTTCACAATAACATTTTTTGCCGTATTATTTTTTTCTACCAATTTATTCGCCGCGGAAAAGCTGCTGACCATCATCCACACCAACGACCTGCATTCGCACTTACAGGGATTTTCTCCGGAAAGTGACTATAACCCCCATGATACCAAAACCGATGCCACTGTCGGCGGCTGGTCGCGTATTGCCACTTTAATAAACGACACAAAGAAAGCAAGAAAAAATCCTGTGCTGACTCTGGATTCCGGCGATTTCCTTATGGGTTCCCTTTTTCATATGCTGGCGCGCGAAGAAGCTTTTGAATTACGGTTGATGAAACAAATGGGCTATGACGTCATTACACTGGGCAATCACGAATTCGATTTCAAACCAGCGGGGCTGGCCCGCATTTTAAGAACGGCAAAGGCCAAAGGTGGAATGCCGCAAATAGTTTTTGCCAGTGCCATATTCAGTGGCGTGAGCGCCGCTGATGATTCGCTGGAGGAGGCTTTTCAGGAAACGGATGTGAAAACATATACCGTTGTGGTGCGTGACGGCATTAAAATAGGCATCTTCGGCATTATGGGCAAAAATGCTGCGGAAGTTTCGCCCTTTGCCGCTCCGGTAACTTTTCGCGACCCGATTGAAGTTTCTCGGGAAATGGTGAGTATCCTGCGGGAACAGGAAGAGGCCGATATTGTCATCTGCCTTTCGCACAGCGGACTGGATAAAGACCCCAAAAAATCGGAGGATGAAATTCTTGCCCACAAGGTCAAGGGAATCGACATCATCGTCAGCGGCCACACCCATGCCCTGCATGATAGCCCCGTGCGGGTTGATGATACCATTATTGTTCATGCCTGGGTTTATGGAAAACACGTGGGAGTTCTGGATATCGCCTATGAAAATAAAAAGGTAAAATTAAAAAACTATAAAACGGTAGTTATCGACAGCTCCATTAGAGGTGATGAAACCATACAAAACACAATAGACGAATTCAAAAAGAAAATTGATACGGACTTTCTGGAAAAGCGCGGTCTTAATTACGATAAAACTATCGCCGCAACAAAATGGGATTTGACAATAGCCGAAGAGGAGTCACCGCTAGGCAATCTGATTGCCGATTCCATCCGCTGGTATATCAATAAAATTGACTCCAATAAGAATGACCCGTTAAGCCGTGTTGTTATCGCCGTGGAATCAAACGGTGTCATCCGTGATTCCCTGCTTAAAGGGAAAACAGGCCTTATCACTGTGGGCGATTTATTCCGCACCATACCTCTGGGCATCGGCACGGATGATACGATGGGCTACCCGCTGATTTCCTTTTACCTCTATGGCTATGAAATCAAAAGGGCGCTCGAAATTTTAACCAGCGTGCAGCCGCGTAAAGGTTATGATTATTTTCTCCAAATATCCGGCGCACGTTTTACCTATAACCCGCACCGCGTTATTTTTGACCGGGTCACAAATATCGAAATAGGCAGTGAAGAGGATGGCTATAAACCATTTGATTATAGCAGATCAAATACCAAACTCTATCGGGTTGCCGCTAACATTTATAATGCGACTTTCTTAAAAGTGGTCGGCAACTACACGTATCATTTTCTGGATATCGTCCCGAAGAACAGATACGGCAAAGCTGTCAACAACCTGGCGGCGCTGCGAGTAGACGCGGATAAGGCCAGGCCCGGAATTCAGGAAGTAAAAGAATGGCGGGGAACAATCGAATACGTAAAATCGTTCCCGGATATAAACGGCGATGGCCTGCCCAATCTGCCGGATAAATACAAAGGCAAACTCGGACGCATAACGGTAAAACCGAGCTGGAATCCCGTAGATCTTGTAGCACGGGGAAAGCTGCCGACAATACTGGTGCTTTTGATTACCGGAATAATTTTGACCATAATAATTTCCGGCATCATCCTGATTGCCGCCAGAAGAAAAACGGGGAAAGCCGCGCCAAAGCAGCGGGTAAATTAATTATTGACAATTGGCTTGATTTATTTTAGCTTTCCGCAACATTTTTTACTGAAAGATTTTTACTATGATCGGCGGTTATAAGAAAAGCGTATCAATTCTGTTGGAACTCCTGTTGTGCCGTCTGCTTGCGGCAGCAGTCAAAACCGTTGCCCGTCGTTTTTAGGAAAAAGCGCAATTGAATGAAATTCTAAAGGCCATGGGTAAAGAAACCGTGGCCTTTTGTGCTTTCAGGATAATTTTATGCATGAAATAATCTGGCATGGCCGAGGTGGACAAGGCGTTGTCGTCGCCGCGCAGATTCTAGCCGAGGCTGCTTATCTGCAGGGATTTAAAGGAGTAACTTCTGCTCCCACCTTCGGACCCGAACGCCGTGGCGCTCCGCTCACGGCATCAACCAGAATTGCCGACGAACCGCTAAGAACCTTTTCCCAGATTGAGTTTGCCGATATTGCCGTTGTTCTCGATCCGTCTTTACTCCAAGTAGTTGATATCCAGAGTTCGCTGAAAGCTGGCGGACTGATTATTATCAATACGAATTTGCAGCCCGCGGACATCCGGCTCAAAGCCGGACTGAAGCTGGCTGTAATTGATGCCGTCTCTGTTGCCCTGAAATTTCATCTGTTGAAAGAAGGCGCCCCGATTGTTAATACTCCTCTATTGGGTGCTTTTGCCCGCGCGGCAGGTCTGGTTTCTCTCACGTATCTGGAAAAGGGATTAAGAAAAAAATTGCCGCCGCAAGTGGCTGCGGCCAATAGCTTGGCTCTGAAGACGGCTTACGAAGAAACGGTAATGATAGGGGAATAGGCTGAAGGCTGAAGTGCCTAATAGCCCTCAGCCTTTAGCCTAAAAACCTAACGGACTAACGGACAAACTATATGGAAAAGAGAGATAAAAATATTTCCGCCATGAGCACACCGGCTATTGGCGAAGCAGGTAAAACCGGTGACTGGCGCGATATGAAACCGGTCATTGACCACAGTAAATGCATTCCTTCCGTAAAAAAACGTGCAGCCTGTTATCTATGCTGGCTCTATTGCCCCGAAGGGGTCATCAAAACCGGCATCCCGGTGGAAATCGATATGGACTACTGCAAAGGATGCGGAGTGTGCGCGGAAGAATGCCCGGCCAAGGCCATCACCATGATTAACGAGGGAGATGATAATGGCTGAGACGATAATAATGACCGGTAATACCGCCGCCGCAATTGCCGCCAAACTCTGTCAGGTACAGGTTGTGGCCGCTTATCCGATAACGCCGCAAACGTCCATCATCGAAACGCTCTCGCAATTCATCGAAAGCGGCGCTCTGAAGGCCGAATATGTAAGAGTGGAAAGTGAACATTCCGCCATGACTGTTTGCATCTCCGCTTCCACTGTAGGCGCCAGAGTTTTCACTTCCACCAGTTCCCACGGCCTGCTTTACATGCACGAGCAACTACACTGGGCAGCGGGATCGCGCCTGCCCGTTGTTATGTGCTGCGTAAATCGCGGTGTCGGAGCGCCCTGGTCAATATTCAACGATCAACAGGATTCAATTGCCCAGCGCGATACAGGCTGGATTCAACTCTACTGCCGTGATAACCAGGAAATTATCGATACGGTAATTCAGGCCTACCGTATTGCCGAAGAAGTATATGCGCCGGTCATGGTCTGCTATGATGGTTTTGTCCTTTCCCACACCATGATGCCGGTTTGTGTCCCTGATACCGAGACGGTTAATTCTTTCCTCCCACCCTATAAGCCCCATACTTTTCTTTCCGCCGAGAAACCACGTAACATTAATCCGGTTATTTTTCCCGGAATGCGGCATAATTCGGAAGGAGTTCTCTGCGACGGTTACATGGAAATGCGCTACAAGCTGCAGGAGGCACTGGAAAAAGCAAGAGATGTAATTGTTTCCGTGGGCATGCAGTATGCAAAACTTACCGGCCGCGATTATTCCGAATTGCTCTGGCGCTACAAAACAGAAGATGCGGAAATTTTATTAACCGGCATGGGATCAATCGCCACGGAAGCTACTGTCGCCGTGGATCAACTCCGTCAGGAGGGAATCAAAGCCGGCGTTGTTGGCATCCGCGCTTACCGTCCCTTCCCCCGCAAGGCCATACAGGAAGCATTGAAAAACGCCAAGGCGCTTATCGTTCTCGAAAAAGATATCAGCTACGGTTTTGAAGGGGCTTTGTGCTCGGACATTAAAGCCGCTCTCTACGGGACAGGCCTGAACGCACCACTTCATAATTACATTGCCGGCCTCGGCGGACGCGATGTCAAAGCCAGAGAAATTTATGAAGCGGTCAAAACATCCCTGGAAGATATGAAAAGCAAGAAGGCACAAAATAAAACCATCTGGATTAACTGCCGCAGGTAGACCCCGTTAGAAACAACGGGAGCTTCGCGATTGTAGATGGCAACATTAGACTGACATTCTTATACCGTTTCGCTTTCAAAGGATAACGAGGCGGCAAGGAGGAGGTACTGGAGGCGTATAACCTAAAGGTCACGCGTTGTACATACGCTGAGGAAGCCGATGACGCAGCCAACAAAGTTGGCCAAATAAAGCGAAGTGGTATTATTTGAACTATTAATACTCGACAAGAGTTGGTGACTTTCTCTAACGGGGTAGAGGTTATTTATCATGCCGGAAAATATTTTTAAGGTAAATGAAGAAGAATACATGCTGCCGGGAAACCGAGCCTGCCAGGGTTGCGGGCTTTCGCTGGCTTATCGTTATGCCCTGAAAGCTCTGCGGGAAGACACCATACTGACTATTCCAGCGAGCTGCCTTACCGTTTTGCATGGCCTTTATCCAACGACATCCGTAACGATCCCGTGCCTCAACTGTACTTTTGCCAGTACGGCGGCTTCCGCTGCCGGGCTCGTTGCGGGACTTACCGCTACCGGCAAAACCAATACTACAGTTGTCGCCTTTGCCGGAGACGGAGGCACATACGATATCGGCATTCAGGCATTAAGCGGTGCGGCCGAAAGAGGTACAGATTTTATTTTTGTCTGTTATGATAATGAAGGTTACATGAATACCGGCACGCAGCGTTCCAGCGCCACGCCCATGGGAGCACTAACAACGACCACGCCAATTTTGACCAAGGAACAAAACAAAAAAGACATGCTGAAAATCATGGAGGCTCATGATATTGCCTACATCGCCACCACTTCCCCGGCATATCCGCTGGACCTTTACGATAAATTTGTCAAAGCAAAGCGCATCCGGGGGACTCGCTATATGCAAATTCATGTTCCCTGCCCACCGGGATGGGGCTACCCGCCGCGCGATACAGTCAAGATAGCCCGTCTGGCTATTGAAACAGGTGTCTTTGTTCTCTTTGAGGTAGAGAACGGCAAATTCCGTTTCACCGGCCGCAGCAAGTCATTAGCCGAAAAGGGCAACCGCCTGCCCTTGATTAATTACATCGAACGGCAGGACCGCTTCAAAAAAATGAGCGTGGAGCAACTCAGCCGTTTTCAGAAATTCATCGATAATAAGTGGCATGAATATATTAAAAAGGCGGAAGCATAAGACTGGCAGCCTGCACAGCGCATGCACGGGAATGCCGGGGCTAAAGGCTTGAACACTTACTGTGCTTAATTATTAAATCCGCGTATTTAGTAGCGGCGCCCATATTCGCGGCAACAACGGCTTTCCCGCAGGAACCTCTTTGCGCTAGTTCCGCAGGGTTTTTCAGCAACTGACATATCTCCTGCAATAATTCTTCCTCATTATTTATTGTCAATCCGGCACCGACTTCTTCCAATAACGTCTTTTCAGCAGTAAAATCTTCCATGGACGGACCGTAAAAAATAACCTTCCCCCATGCTGCCGCTTCTAAAATATTCTGACCGCCTTTCGGCACCAAACTGCCGCCGCAATAAACAACCGTCGCCAATGAATAAACTTTAAAGAGTTCCCCGATAACATCCACTAAAATTACTTGTTCGTCCTGACGTATTTTACCGTTTCTCATCTCCGATACGGCAATGACATCCGATAGATTGCTTTTCTGCAAAATGTTCCGAACGTCTTTAGCCCTTTCAATGTGCCTTGGAACTATAATGAGTTTAAAATCGGGATAAAACTGAAGAAGTTTCTGGTAGACGCCGATGACCACTTCCTCTTCTCCTTGATGGGTGCTGCCAGCAACAAAAAATCTCTCATCAGCCTGCACATTAAAGGCATCCGTAATTTCTTCCTGCAAATCCGGGGATGCCATAGCAGCCAGAGCGTCATATTTGGCATTTCCTAGCACCTGAATTTTTTGCAAATCCATACCGATATTTTGCAGGCGTTCGGCGTCCACCCCGGAAATCATGCCGGCGGCATTTAAATTAGCAAGGATTTTCCCCCAAAAATATCTGGTTGCCTTGTATTTCCGGTAAGAGCGCGGAGAGATCCGCCCATTAACCATAATCGTTTTTATATTTCTGGCTGAACAGGCTGCTAGAAAATTGGGCCAGAGTTCAGTCTCGACCATGACGAAAACATCGGGGTTTACCAACCTGATTGTTTTTCGCACAACACAGGGAATATCGAGAGGAAAATAAATAAAGGCGGCAGCATCCTTGATTATATGGCGAGCCATCCCCTGGCCGGTCTCTGTACTGGTGGAAAAAATAATATCTATCTCCGGCCTCTTTTCTTTTAGTGCAGCAACGATTGGCGCGGCCGCGGTCACTTCGCCGACGGATACAGCATGCACCCAGACGCGCTGACCATTTTTCAGATGAGCCAGTATCTGTTTCTGCCTGCCGCCCAATTTCTGAATGAAGCTTTTACGGTATTTTCCGGTAAACGCCATTTTCAATAGATAATAAGGAATGCCGATAACCGCAGCCAACAGCAATAATATATTGTATAAAATTTGCATGGTTTATATTTAGATTTTTCCACGTCCGTGTCAAGTAACTTTTCCTTACACTATGGCAATCACTGGTATAAACCCCAAAGCAAGTTTTAGGAACCGATTCAGCAGCATACTGCGGGATATTCGACCCCCGCTTAGACGGGATAATTCGACTAACAAACTTCAATTCGCTTCGCCCGGCATGCGCCGGGCACTTGTGACCTTCAGGTTATACGCCGGGGTTCCCTGCTAGGCTTCGCTTTCGGAATTGGAGTTTCACGACCACCGCTTATGCGGGATTGTTCAACTTACCAATTCCGCTTCGCTTCGCTTTCGGAATTGGAGTTTCACGAATAAACTCTGGTTATTGACAGCGGCGCTTCATTGGTATATTCAAAAAAGCAATTGGAGAACTTATTATGAAATTAATTGCCCCTTCCATCCTTTCCGCCGAAGGCGGCAGGCTGGCTGAAGAAATTAGCGCAGTGGAAAAAGCCGACGCCGACTGGATTCATATTGACGTCATGGACGGACATTTCGTTCCTAATATAACAATTGGTCCGGCAATCATATCCTCATTAAGAAAATCATCAAAACTTCCTTTTGATGTCCACCTGATGATTGAAAACCCCGAAAACTATATAGAAGCTTTTGCCGCTGCCGGAGCAGATATAATCACCATCCATGTCGAAGCGGCACATAATCTGCACCGGACTATTGAACTGATTAAAAAATGCGGCAAAAAGGCCGGCGTTTCGTTAAATCCAGCAACACCATTGACGCAGGTGGAAGAAATCCTTCCCAACATTTATCTGTTGCTGATTATGACCGTCAACCCAGGATTCGGCGGCCAGCAGTTTATTGAAAAATCATTGGGCAAAATATGCAAAACCAGAAAAATGATTGATGCCCTCGCCAATAAGCCACTGCTGGAAGTTGACGGCGGGGTGAATTTAAGAAATATCAAAAGCATCAGCAGCGCGGGAGCCGATGTTTTTGTCACAGGCGCAACGGTTTTCAGCAGCAGTGATTACGCCAAAACAATTGCTGAGATGAAAGTGGCAATGAGCAATATTTAATTATTTTTTTCCTGACTTTTTGCCAATGCCGTAGCTTCCCGCAAAACGCGGCGGGCTTGCTCGTCATTGGGGTTAAGATAAACAGACATCCGCAGATACTCAATTGCTTCTTTTAATTTCCCGCTTCTCGCCAGAGCCACTCCTAAATTAAAATTGATTCCGGGATTATTCGGTTCTAAAAGAAATGCTTGCCGATAATGCTCAATGGCTTCATGATTTTTTGTCTGCTTTTCGAATAGAACACCTAAATTATTATGAGCGGGAAAATATGTTGGATTAAGCCGCACAGCCGCTTGAAAGTGTTTGATCGCTTCTTCATTATTTCCCTGCCGCATATAAATATTGCCCAAATTATAATGCGCGTTATCATCATTAGGCTTAATCTTTAACGCCGCATCATAGTGGGCCATTGCCTGGTCAATTTTGCCGTCGGCCGCCAAAGCAATGCCGAGATTGGTATGCGCCAGATAATTATTTTTCGTTACCTGCAAAGTATGTTCAAAAAGTGTAATGCTGTTTTTCCAATAGCCACACTGCTGCCAGGTTAAAAATGACAGAATCATCAACACAATTGCCGCTACCGGAACAAAAATAAATTTGCGTATTTTCTCCTGCGGCAACAGATAAGCCAAACCCCAAACAATAATAATGCCAATGCCGATAGAAGGCAAATACATGTAACGGTCAGCCATTGACTGCCTGCCCACCTGAACCAGTCCGATTACCGGAACCAGAGTTCCCAGATACCAGAGCCAGCCTGTGAGAAAAAAAGGTGCCTTCTTTACTAAATAAATGGCAAAAATACTTATAACTAGTAAAATTAAAACTGCACCCAATAATCCCCCTGCGGTAAAGGCGTGTTCGTAGGGATAAAACACCGCCAAATCAACAGGCCAAAAAGTTTTCCCCAGATATGAAATATAGGAAACAATTGCATTGATCAAGCGTTCCGAGAATGGTACCCTCTCCAATGAGGCCACAGCGCCACCCTTATTCTGCGCCCAAATGGTTATAATGCTGGACATCAGGGCAAAGAAAATAAACGGCACCTTTTCCGTGAAGAGGTAAATAATAGTAGCGCTCCCTCCTATGGAAGTGGCAACATTTTTTTCTACTAAAGAAGTTGCTTTAAGCTGTTTCCTCTTTTTCTTGAGCGGTACTGCGCCGTTCTGCACCGGCTTTTTTGCTTCCGGTGTTAATCCTTTTTTCCAGCGTTCCAGCGGCCAGAAATCAAGCAAAAGCAAAACGAACGGCAATGTCACCAGCATCGGTTTGGACATCAGCCCCAGAGCAAACAGTATTAAACAGAGAATATATTTAGATACCTGCGGCTTGGCGACATAAAACGCATAGGCATAAAGAGTCCATAAACCGAAAAACATGCTCAAAACATCTTTACGCTCCGCTGCCCAGGCTACTGATTCCACCCGCAACGGATGCAAAGCAAATAGAAGAGCAGCAAAAGCAGCAGGCCAGCGGTTTTTGGTAATCTTATTTAAAAATAGAAACAGCAAAATAACATTGAATATATGCAGCAACAAATTAACCAGGTGATGGCCGACCACATGATCTTTAAACAAACTCCAGTCCAGCGCATGGGAAATTAGCGTCAGCGGATGCCAATTGCTCGATACAACCGCCGTAAATGCCCACTTAATTGTCTCTACATTCAAGCCCGATCGAACATGGCTATTCTCCGTTATATATACATTGTCATCAAAATTGACAAAATCATTCCCCAAAATTCGGCCGTAAGCCACTAAGGAAACAACCACCAATATTATAACTATCAGGTATGTGTATCTTTTAGTCATGGACGCTCCATAGCAATTTATATAGTTATAAATATTATTTGGCGTTACTTTTCTTTTCCAATGGCAGAGCATGTTTTAGAGCAAGATGAGCTTCCTTAAATTCAGGATTAAGATCAATCGCCCTTCTAAAATTATTTATTGCTTCACTGATGTTATTATTATTACCATATGCAACGCCCAAATTAAAATATATGCGTGCATCGTTTGGTGTTATTTGTAGCGCCATTTTATAATATTTGATTGCTTCTTCATGCTTTTGCCGGATTTCCAGATTAACTCCGAGATTATTAATTGCTCTAAAATTACTTGGATTAATTCTCACAGCTTCACTATAATGTAATATTGCTTCGTCATTATTTTTATGCCTAGCGAAAAGGTTGGCTAAATTGTAATGGGCATTGTCATTATCGGGATTGATCTTGATTGCTCTGCGGTATTGAACAATGGCCTCCTCGCTTTTGCCTTCCGCAGCCAGGGCAATACCAAGATTTGTATATGTAACATCATCATCGTTTTTTGTTTCAATTACAGCGAGGTAATGGTCAATGGCTTCTCTGTTTCTACCCTGAGAAGCTAAGGCAATTCCGAGATTGAAATGGGCTAGTTCATAATAAGGATTTATTTCTAATGCTGATTTATATTGAGACTCAGCTTCCCGATATTTACCTTGCGCGGCTAAAGCCAATCCCACATAATTATGCGCCAGATAATTATCAGTCGTTACATTCAGGGCATGATTAAAGAGAGTGATGCTGTTTTTCCAGTAACCACACTGCCGCCAGGTTAAAACTGTCATAAGAATAATTACTATGACTGCTAACGGTATTAATATTATCTTTTGCAGTCTCTCCTTAGGCAATAAATTCATAATGCCCCAAGCCAAGATAATCCCAATACCGATAGAAGGTAAATATGTATAGCGATCAGCCATGGATTGAGAACCAACCTGAACAATTCCAATCACCGGCACTAAAGTTCCCAAATACCAAAACCAGCCCACAAAAAGAAATGGCAGTTTCCTGATATATAAAATAACAACAGCGCTGATTAATAATAAAATTAATAGCGCTCCCAAAAACTGCCAGAAAGGCAAAACATGCTGATAAGGATAAAATATCGCCAGATCCATAGGCCAAAAAGTCTTCCGCAAATACAAAACATATGAAACAACCGCGTTCATGAAGCGTTTAGAGAAAGATAGTCCTTGGAAAGAAACTAAAGCCCCGTCCTTCTGTTGTGCCCAGACAGTCATAATGCCGGATATTACCGCCAAAATGAAAAATGGTGTCTTTTCCCACAAAAGCTGACTTATTGTTGGTTGCTCTTTAGCTGTAACAGAAATATTCTGCTTTGCGGATTGGCTTCTTTGCTGTTTATCTTTCTTCTTCACCGGAACAACTTTAGACTCATTTGTTACAGGCTTGGTCTCTTTCTTCCAGCGCTCCAACGGCCAATAATCCAAGAGCAGCAGCACAAAGGGCAATGTCACCAGCATCGGCTTCGCCATCAAGGCCAAAGCAAACAAAATTAAGCAAAGAATATATTGAGATGCATGCCGTATATCTACATAAAACGCATAAGTATAAAGAGCCCCCAAACCGAAAAACATGCTTAAAACATCCTTCCGCTCGGCTGCCCAAGCCACGGACTCCACACGCAACGGATGCAACGCAAACAGCGCTGCCGCGAATGCCGCCGGCCAAATACTTCGAGTAGTCTTATACAAAAACAAAAACAAAAGAAGGACACCACCTATATGCAACAATAAATTAACAAAATGATGTCCGCCGGCCCTATCCCCGAACATACTCCAATCCATTGCATGCGACAGGAACGTCAAAGGATGCCAGTTGCTCGATACAACCGCCGTAAATGCCCACTTCACCGTATCTACATTCAATCCCGATCGAACATGGCTGTTTTCCGTAATGTATAGGTTATCATCATAATTGATAAAACCATTCCCCAATATACGGCCGTAAGTAATCAGACAGGCAACTATTAATACAGTAACGATAATATATATGTAGGTTTTATTCGAAAATGACTTCATTTAATTATCCTTTGCCTGTGCCCTTGTTCTAAATTTATAACTTCCCTTAAGGCTTGACGTGCTTGTTCGTCATTAGGATTGAGGTAAATTGCCGTGCGAAAATGCTCTATCGCTTCTTTTAATTCGCCTTGATTAGCGAGAGCTATAGCCAGATTCACATGAGTATCAGGATTAGATTGATCTATTTGCAGGGCTTGCCGAAAATGATAGATAGCTTGATCATATTTTTTATAATTAATTGCTAAAATAGTACCCATTCTATTGTGAGCATCTGGAGAGTGCGGATTGATCCGTACTGTTTCCAGAAAATGCTTAAATGCTTCTTCGATATTTCCTTGATTCTGTAAAGCAACGCCTAAATTATAATGGGCACTATCATAACTAGGGTCAATGTTTAATGCTAACTTAAAATGAGGAATTGCTTTTTCCACATTCCCTTGATTCTGTAAAGCAATGCCTAAATTATAATGAGCCAGAGCATTATTGTCGGTTACTTGTAAAGTATAATTATAGAGAGTGATGCTGTTCTTCCAGTATCCACACTGCCGCCAGGTCAGTACAGATAAAACCACCAGCACAATAGCCGCCGCCGGAATTAAAATAATTTTGCGCATTTTTTCACTCGGTAATAAACAGGGAATCCCCCACGCCAGCATTATCCCGATACCGATAGAAGGCAAATAAGTATAACGGTCGGCAAGAGCCTGCGGGCCCACCTGAACCAGCCCGATTACCGGAATCAGCGTCCCCAGATACCAAAACCAGCCCACAAAAAGAAATGGCAGTTTCCTGATATATAAAATAACAACAGCGCTGATTAATAATAAAATTAATAGCGCTCCCAAAAACTGCCAGAAGGGCAAAACGTGCTGATAAGGATAAAATACAGCCAAATCAACAGGCCAGAATATTTTACCGATATAAGCGGCATAAGAAACAAACATATTAATAATTCTTGTTGTTAAGGATAAAGCACTGGATATGGTACGAACAGATTGGGCGGCATAAAATGTCATGCCGATCGAGAGAGCAATTAATATGAAAAAAGGCGCTTTTTCGACTACAAGGAAACCTATGGATGGCCGAAAAGGCTTGATTTCCCTCAATGCTTTTCCCACTATCAGTTTCCGTTTTTTTGCTTTCTTCTTAATCTGCGGATTGACCGCAGGGGTAGCTGCTGAAATATCTTTTATCGGCTCTTTTTCCCAGCGCTTCAGCGGCCAGAAGTCCAGCAGTAGCAGCACAAAAGGCAAAGTTACCAGCATCGCTTTGGCCATCAGCCCCAGAGCAAACAATACTAAACAGAGAATATATTTAGATACCTGCGGCTTGGCAACATAAAACGCATAGGCATAAAGAGTCCATAAACCGAAAAACATGCTCAAAACATCTTTACGCTCCGCTGCCCACGCGACAGATTCCACCCGCAGTGGATGCAAGGCAAACAGCGCCGCCGCAAAAGCCGAAGGCCAGAGGTTATTAGTAATTTTATTTAGTAAAAAAAACAAAAGAAGGGTATTGCCGATATGCAAAAGCAAGTTAACCAGATGGTGACCGCCCGCGTTATCTTTAAACAGGCTCCAGTCCAACGCATGAGACAGCATGGCGAGAGGATGCCAATGGCCTGTATGAACATCAGTCATTGCCCATTTTATTGTTGCCGCATTAATGCCGGATTTAACATGGCTGTTTTCCGTAATGTATAGGTTATCATCATAATTGACAAACTCATTACCCAATATTCGGCCGTAGGCCGCTAAGGAGGCAGCGATTAAAAGAACTATTATCAGATAAATATATTTTTTATTCATGAGCGGGAAATATCGGAGAAGATATTAATTTCATTTTAGCGAGATCGAAAACAAAAGCTGTTTTTAAGCAGCCAAAACCGTACTTAATGCTTCTGGATAAATTTATGGATGATGCTTCCGCAAAATAACTGGTTGGACAGCTTACTTCCGCAATCGTATAGCCAAACCAGATAATCTGCGCCAGCATCTGATTATCAAATACAAAATCGTCCGAATTTTCGCTTAACGGCAGGTGCTCCAGAAGTTCCCGGGAAAATGCCCGATAGCCGGTATGATATTCGGAAAGCTTCGCCCCCAGCAGAATATTTTCTCCAAAAGTAAGAAAACGATTGGCAATATATTTCCACAACGGCATCCCGCCCCTCAGAGCATAACCGCCTAAAATGCGCGAACCAAGAACGCAATGATACAGCCCGCCACCGATTATGGACGCCATGGCGGGAATAAGACGGGGAGTATATTGATAATCAGGATGAACCATAATAACGATATCTGCGCCTTCTTGCAACGCAGCCGCATAACATGTTTTTTGGTTGGCACCGTAGCCTCTGTTCTTTTCATGGATATAAAGTTTTGTCCGGGGAAGCCCGGCGGCAATATCGACTGTATTATCGGAACTGGCATCATCCACCAACACGACCAAATCAACTATGCCCTGTGCCATAACTTCTTCATAAGTCTTGCGCAGAGTCTTCTCCGCGTTATACGCCGGCATTACTACTACTATTTTTTCCCCGTTGAGCATAAAAATACTGATCCGCCTTGATTTAGTTAAATTGCGAGGCGAGCTTCTGCTGCTGCGCCTTTGCCTGAGCGATAATGCATTTCATTAAGTCACTAACCGAAGGTTCATCATGAATCAAGCCGGTAACCTGACCGATAGGCAAAACTCCGTATTTTGTGTCTCCATTTTCCGTAGCCACTCTTATTGCCTTAAAGCCATTGGCCATAAAGGCCATCTGCCGGGCGCTTTTCCAGCCGGAGAGCAATACACCTAAAAATAATTTTCCAAAGGGAATATCCAGCTGCCGGGCAATCTCCTGAGAATTGAAAAAAGCCGCCGGCAGATTTAAACCCCTTTTAATTGCCTCTTTCGCAGCAGACGTTTCCAGGACTCGGCATAACATTCCGTCAAAACGGTCGGAAAAAAGTGTATCTGTCACATCTTTTTCCATAGATAATTGCTTATAAATATCATGTAATGGACTTTCTTTAGTGGTCATGAAACGGGTCCCCATGGCAATCCCTTCCGCACCCAAGGCCAGTGCCGCTGCCAGACCGCGACCATCAGCAAACCCGCCGGCGGCAATAATCGGAATATTAACCACGTCCGCTAAAGATGGGATAAGCACAAGTGACGTTACGTGCTCGCCATGCGCCGCAGCTTCATGCCCTGTGGCAATCACCCCGTCGGCACCATAATCTTGCGCCCTTTTAGCATGACGCGCGTTGACAACCGTCGCAATAACCTTTCCACCATAGGCGTGTGCTGCCTTGACAATCCAATCGCCCTTGCCTAAAGAAAAATTAATCACCGGCACCTTTTCCTCTAAAAGAACTTTAGCATTTTCTGCCGCGCCCGGAAACAAAAGCGTGGCGTTGGCGCCAAAAGGCATATCCGTCAGCTTACGTATTTCTTTTATTGCCTGACGCGTCTGTTCCGCGTTATATGGTCCCGTAGCCAAGATACCAAGCCCACCGGCATTGGAGACTGCAGCAACCATTTTCGGCACACTGATCCAACTCATCCCCGACAAAACAATCGGATACTTAATCCCCAATAGTTCAGTAATACGCGTTTTCATAAATAATTATTCCTTGAGATAAAAATTAGGCAGGATGGTTCGACATTAGCAACCTCCTGCCCAATAGTTTCTAATTACTTTGTTTGTAAATACCTTCCGATGGTCATAATTTCCGCTTCTTTTGTTCCTTCATAGAGTTCCAGAATCTTGGCATCACGATACCACTTCTGCACCGGATACTCCTCAATATAGCCATAACCGCCGTGCAGCTCCACGGCATAATTGGCACAGAAAACGGCCGTTTGCCCGCCATAAAATTTAGCCATGGCTGCCAATGTGTAATCAGGCTTGCTTTGATCAATCAGCCAAGCTGACTTATAAATCAATCCTCGTAGCGCTTCAATACGAATCGCCATTTCTGTAAGCTTCATCTGAGTTAACTGATATGAACCCAGCGGCGCACCGAAGGCCGTTCTTTCCTTCACATATTTAATACTCGTTTCCAGACAAGCTTCCGATAATCCGAGGGCCTGGCCGGAAACCATAACTCTGGTGGTATCAAAAAAATGCATTAGCTCACGAAAGCCATGACCTTCTTTTCCTACAAGATTGGATTGCGGTACGCGAACATCTTCCAAGGCGATTTCCGCCGTATCACTGGCGCGAATGCCCATTTTACCGTGAATTTTATTGCGGGTTATCCCTTTGGCATTCGCCGGAACAATAATCAGGCTAAAGCTGTTGTGCTTTTTTTCTTCCGGATTGGTTATGCACTGCGCAACCATAAAATCGCAGACACTGCCGTTGGTGATAAACATTTTATTGCCGTTAATCACATAGTCTTTACCGTCTTTTACCGCCCTTGCTTTGTAACCGGCAACATCCGTTCCGGCATTCGGCTCGGTATAGGCGCCAGCGCTCACTTGCTCACCTGAACAGATCAGCGGCAGGTAAGTCTTCTTCTGTTCTTCGGTACCGTATTGCAGAATCGATTCGCAGCCGAATCCCGCGGCAGTAATATTAAGCGCTATACCCATGTCCACTTTGCACAATTCTTCCGTAATAATGGTGCTGCCTAAAATGCCCGCCCCGGCCCCGCCGTATTCTTCTGGTATCCACGCACCGACCAGACCGTTTTCCGCAGCTTTCTTCCTAATTTCCGGCGTGTATTTTTCCTGCTCGTCACATTCCTGAGAAAAAGGCGTCATCTCCGCCACGGCAAATTTATAAGCCATTTCTTTCAACATTTTCAACTCTTCCGTAAGTTCGAAATCCATACTTTATCTCCTTAAATAAGGTTGGTTATTTTAACATTATTTTTTGCTGTAATCGTAAACGCCCTTGCCTGATTTGCGGCCGAAATTACCGGCGCGGACAAGCTTTCGCAAAAGAGGCGCTGGCCGGTATTTGTCGCCCAGTTCCCGCTGCAACCCTTCAACAACACGCAGTAGCGTATCATTGCCAACCAGATCAGACAGTGCCAGAGGACCGATAGGATGATTGCATCCCAATACCATGCCCTTATCAATATCTTCCGCCGTAGCTAAACCCTCATCCAACGCGAAGAAAGCCTCATTGAGCATAGTGCAGAGGATTCTGTTGACAACAAACGCCGGAGCCTCTTTGACAACGATAACCTCCTTACCGATTTTCTTTCCCCACGCCTTGGCAATTTCCAGCGTTTCATCGGATGTCTGATGGCCGCGAATAATTTCCAGGAGACGCATGACGGGAACGGGATTGAAAAAATGAGTGCCGATAAAGCGCTCCGGCCTTTTCGTTACTGAAGCCATTTCCGTAATGCTGAGTCCCGATGTATTCGTAAAAAACAAACAATGCTTAGGGACAATTTCTTCGAGCTCGGCATAAACTTTTTTCTTCACATCCATTACTTCAATAACAACTTCGACAACTATGTCCGCACCGGCGGCAGCTTCTTTCAAATCCAAAGTTGGTTTAATGCGGGCAATAATGGCGTTCATTTGCTCCTGCGTCATCTTGCCTTTTTCGACATCGCGGCCAAGATTCTTCTTGATGGTATTCATTCCGCCATCTACGAATTTTTGCTCGATATCGCGCAAAGTGACCTCATAACCAGCCTGAGCGCAAACCTGCGCGATACCGTTACCCATTAAGCCGGCACCCAAGACACAAACTTTTTTAATTTCCATAGCGAGCCTCCTTGTATATATTTATTATTATTGGATTAAATAATTATAGCAACTCTTTTCCTAAATTTAGCAGTATGGTAAAAGTTAACAGACTAAGAGTCATGAAGTCAAGGAAAAACGCTCAGATGTGGCAATGCTAAATATTAATTGAAAGCGCGTCAATGTTATGCAAAAGTTATTTTTATGCATATTATAATTGATGGATACAACTTAATCCGGCAATCTAATTGGTTGCGTAGTTATGAGCGGCAAAGCCTAGAAGCGGGCCGCCGTGCGCTAATTATGAACTTGGCCGAATATAAAAGAAAAAGAGGGCATAAAATTACCATTGTCTTTGACGGCTGGAAAAATGGATCTGCACAGGAAGAACGCGACAAGCAGGTAGGTATTGATATCATTTACTCCCGGCTCGGTGAAAAAGCGGATGATGTCATAAAAAGAATAGCCGATAAAAGCGCTGAAGAAACTATTGTCGTATCCTCCGACCGGGAGATTAGTTCATATGTTATAAGAAGGGGACAAACGGCGCTATCTTCTTTGTATTTTGAGATTCTTATCAATAAAGCCCTCTCCGAATCATCAATAAATGCAATGATGGGTAAAAAAGATGAAGAAGAAGATGGTTCCCGCAATTCTAAAAAGAAGGGCACTGCCCGAAAATTGCCGCGCTCGCAAAGGCAGACGCAGGCAAAAATCAAGAAGCTTTAACACAGGCTTTCATTAAGAAATTTTCTAATAATAACTGAGGGTCCCTGGCCGATGTTTTAAAGGCACGATCAATTTCCAGCAAATCATCCAGAAACCCGGCTAAAGACTCGTAGGAGAAACTACGGGAATTCCGCAAGGCATTATAAATGACAAATGGGTGCTGACCCGGCAGCAAGCCTTCGCGCTTTTTGAAACTTCCGGAAAGATTTTTCATTGCCGGATATACATTGTTCTGATACCAGCCATATTCCGCACCTGCTCGCATAGCAGGAAGCTTGCCGGAATTAATAATTATTTTCGCCTGCAATAAAAGCCGCATTTCTCTTATAATCATCGTCAGGATCATTAAATGATGCATCCCCTGATCCAATAATGATTTCAGCGCGGAGAGCGCCGCTGCTTGATTTTTATCACTCAGGGCAGCGGTTAATTCAAAAATTGAATCTTCCCTGGTCTTACCGACTGCCGTTTCCACGTCTGTGTCTTCAATAATGCTTTTGTTGCCGACAAAGAAAATCAGTTTTTCCAATTCATTCATGGAACGTCGCAGTTCAAAACCTGTTTTTTTACCTAGAGCAATCCAAGCCGCCGGCTTCATTTTCTTGCCATAGCGATTCAATAGTTCCTGCACTGCAGTTTTCAGCGTTTCTTCCTTCGCGGCTGTAACCTTAACTTCTCCAAAATGAAGAACAATGCCTTGATCAGAAATTATTTTAAAAATTTTCTTTCTTTTATCTACCAATGCTGAGGTAAGAATCAGACAATTTCCGACAGGCAGGCCTTTTTTTAATATTTCACCAAATTTATCCGCTTCATCCAACGTATCTTTACGGGCTGTCAGCCCGAGACTGATACAGACTTCCACTGCACGCGGCAACCACTTTTCCCTATCATCGCCTGTATCACCTTCAACAATCTTACCCCATTGCTCATCCGTTATATTTTTCCATGCCGCTCCGAGTAAATCCTCCAGAGCAAGCCCGGCAAGCTTTAAAAATGTTATAAAATATTTAGCCGCCTTTTCCTGATTATCGCTGATATTTTCCCGTATTTTAGAAACCAGCTCCGCCAGAGAATCACGGGAATGAAAAATCGTCGTATTGCGCACTAAAACCACCTTGCATCCGCCCAAAAGAGAGGGTGTTAAAATATATTCGCTGATGCTATCGAGACCGGCGCTTTCACCATCAAGATTGAACAGGCTAAAATCACGGTCAGCTTGAGGCAGAATTGATTCGATAATTTTGGATATAGCTTCACTGATCAGATATTCTTCTTCTCCGTAAAGAAGATAACAGGGCGCAACTTTACCTTTTTTCAGATCAGCCAGTATTTTTTCCAAACTCATGGCGAACCTCTCTGAATCATTAAAAAAATAGCCTGATTATACTATTATGTATTTCTTGATATATTTAACGGCTTCTTCCGGATCGTCAATTATCTGAACCAACTCCAGATCGGACAAAGATATTTTCCCGTCGGGCAACATGGTATTTTTCAGCCATTCAAGAAGGCCTCTCCAATACTCGCTGCCCATTAATATTACAGGAAAACTTTTAATCCTTTTTGTCTGGATCAAAGTGAGAGCTTCAAAAAACTCATCCATTGTACCAAAACCACCCGGCAAAATCACATAAGCAACACCATATTTGACGAACATTACTTTGCGGATAAAAAAATATTTGAAATCAATATGAACATTGGCATAGGGATTAGGTTTTTGCTCAAAGGGCAGACGAATGTTCATGCCCACCGACTTACCACCTGCTTCACTGGCGCCTTTATTGGCCGCTTCCATTATGCCGGGACCGCCGCCGGTAATTACGCCAAAACCATTCTGCGCCAGAAGCATGGCCAATTGTTCCGCTTTTTTATAATAAATATCTCCGGGCTTAACCCTCGCCGACCCAAAAATCGATACCGTATTGTGGACTTTAGAAAGCGTTTCAATCGCATCGACAAATTCCGCCATGATACGAAACATACGCCACGATTCTTCAATTGATAGTGCATCAACCACATACTGTTTATCATCCATACGGCAGATACTCCTACGAATCACAACCTAAAATTAAGAAATCTATGTTGCTCAGTTTGTACGGCGTCTTTGCACCTTGGCCAGCCTACGGCGCGCCTCAATTGTTTTTCTCTTTTTCTTTACTGACGGTTTTTCATAAGCGCGGCGAACTTTTAATTCTTTAAACAGGCCGCTTTTAGAAAGTTTATTTTTTAAAATTTTCAAAGCTTTCTCCACATCATTGTCAATTACTTTTACTTCCAAGTTAATTCCTCCTAATTCTAATTATTTATAATATCTTTGTCTTTTAGAAATCACGGGTATAATACCCTCCGCTTTGCGGGATAGTTCAGCTTACCAATTCCAAAAAGCTGTGCTTACGGAATTGGTCTTTCACAAATCCTGCTATGCAGGATTGTTCGGCTCGCCAATTCTGCGACGCTTCGCTTGCACAATTGGAGCCTCACAAACAAAAAAAGGGCAGCACGGCAAAACGTAAAAACGCAAGCCGTAAACTACCCCTTTAATTATTCAATAAACTTAAATCACGCTCCTTGCTCAGAAACAACGCTTTTTATGGCATTTTAAAAAGCTCTGTTTTCCTCAAGATTCCCTACCGTTACCCTCATACAATTGGGCATCAGGGGCGGCTTATGCAAATTTTTAACTAAAATACCCCTAGCGGCAAGTTGTTTATATATGCGATCTGAAGCAAAAGAGCAACTAAAAAATATAAAATTAGCGCGGGAAGGATAGGGCTTAATTCCGGCAATATCTTGTAATCCGCAATAAAGTTCCTCGCGCCGTGTTATAATTTCATTCACCTGTGCGGTAAATTCCTCCTGATAATCAAGAAAAAACCCGGCAGCAGCCTGGGAAAGCGAATTAACATTGTACGGTAAGCGGACTTTATCCAACTGGGCAACTAATTCCCTGTTGCCTATCAAAAAACCCAGGCGTAGCGTAGCGAGTCCCAATTTGGAAAGTGTCTTCAGAATAACCAAATTATCATATTTTTTCAGTAGAGGCAAAAAAGAATCACCGGAAAAACTGGCATATGCTTCGTCAACAACAACAATTCCGGGAGATTTCTTAATAAGTGCTTCAACTTTATCCCTGTTGAAACAATTGCCTGTCGGGCTATTGGGATAACTCAAATAAATTAAAGCAGGAAAATTTTCCTCAATTTTACTGATCAGCGCTGCCATATCAAGGTCATAATTAACATCCAGCGGCACTTCGACGACTCTATTACCGGTATTGATTCCGATAATTTTATACATGACAAAAGTTGGAACCGGTATCAGCAAACCGTTTATTTTACCTTCAAGCGCCATACAAAGAATTTAAATCAGTTCGTCAGACCCGTTACCCAACATGATCATTTCTTTATCAACGCCATAATATCGAGCAAACCGCTCACGCAAATCTGGTGCTCCAGCCTGCGGATAGCGGTTCAACTCTACTTTGTACATTTGATCGAAAAGCTTCTTTTTCAGGGGTTCCTTTAGGCTTAAAGGATTTTCATTGGCATCCATTTTTATGGAGCCCGTCAATTCCGGCGCAACATAGCCATTTTGTTGATATATTTCCTTGTTCACTATTTTCTGAAGTATCATTCCTATTTATCACCTTTTATATAATGTTCTTTCTTACCTTCCCTATTCCAGCACCAATTTGTATATTTCTGCATGAGTTTATTTTTTACTTCTTCTTCCGCCTGAGTTAGCGTGCTTTTCTCTATTTCCATACCAAGAACAGAGGCGAACCCTTTTATTAAATTAGTACAAATGACCTGTGCATCAACAGGAAAGCCAACTTCATCGTTAATTGCGGCGACCGAATCTCTCAGTATCTCCAACTGCTCGTTAGTTCGGGGAGGCAATAACAGCGATGCGGTTCGGGAATGGTCAAACGCGACCAGCAACGATCCATGTTGCAAAAAACCGCCTTGCGATCTTATTTGAGCACTGCCGCATATTTTTTTTCGTCCGGCAACTAAAAGCTCGTTTCTGGAAAGAAAAGAGAAACAGCAGGACTTAAAATCTGCATTTTGCACAGACCTTCCAGTTTCTTCCATGCTGGTCTTAATTCCCAGATAGGCCAGACCTTGGGCTATACATTCACTGATTACCTTATATGTCCCCAAAATATCCGTAGGAAATATTTTCCCCTGATCACAAGCAACAACGGAATAAGTAATATCGTTGCAATGGAAAACAGCCTTCCCTCCGGTAAGCCTACGGACAATATCAACTCCCGATGCCCGGCATTCTGTTACATTGACTTCAGTATTTACATTTTGAAAATAACCAATGGAAACAGCCGCCGGCTGCCAGCCGTAAAAACGCAATGTTGGAGATTTTTTATATCTAACAGTTTCGCAAAAAATGGCTTCGTCTATGGCCATATTTTCAAACGCATTATAACTTTGAAAGTTTATCAGCCTTAAGGCCATAAGGGAAGCTCAATCAGTATCGACTTCCTGCATTATAAAATCATGATAACCGCCGGAATCGAGCAGATCATCCAATTGTTCCAGATCATCAATTTCAATGACAACCAGCCATCCGGTATCGTGCGGATCACTATTAATAATGCCAATATCGTCGGTAATATCTTCATTAATACTTACAACTGTCCCGCTCACTGGAGAAATTAAGTCGACAATCGTTTTTGTCGATTCGACAGAACCAAATGTTTCATCACGTTCTACATAAGTATCAATTTCAGGAAACTCAACGGACAATATTTCGCCCAGACTTTCCTGGGCATAGTCGGTGATCCCTAGGGTAGCCAAATCCCCTTCAACACGCACCCAAATATGTTCTCGACTGTAAAGTAGATCTTCTGGAAATACTTTCATAAGAGCATAACCTCTGCTTTTATTCTATAATGATGAGTTCTTTATCCATTTTTGATAATTTTTCGCAACTATTTTCTTTGACCAAAACCATATCTTCAATTCTAATACCCCAACGCCCGGGAATATACAGCCCCGGCTCAATTGTAACAACCATTTGCGCCTCCAGTACATCCGGGGAGTTGGGCGCCAGTCGCGGAGCTTCATGAACTTCCAAACCTACACCGTGACCGGTCCCATGAGAAAAATAATGTTCATATCTTTCACCGAATATTCTTCTTACGCAACGGTCAATCTCGCTGGCGGGAATATTTGCCCGAACAGTATCAATAGCCCGGTCATGTGCATCTTTAACGATTTGATAAGCATTCTTTTGCTCTGCTGTCAATTTTCCGAAAGCAAAAGTACACGTTTCATCAGAACAGTAACCTTTATATTTCACGCCAAAATCAATAACAATGAAATCGCCTTTTCTAATTTTTCTTCCGGATGGCTTGGCATGAGGCAATGCTGAATTTTCTCCGGAAGCAATAATCGCTTCAAACGCAAGTTGATCGGCACCGGCTCGCCTTGCCTTTATTTCCAGTTGCAGAGCAAGTTCTTTTTCCGTGCAGCCGGACCTTATATCGGACACCAGAGAGTTTATGGCGGACGATGAAATATCGGCGGCCTCTCTCATTAATGAGATTTCCGATTCATCCTTAAATACTCTGAGCAACTTCAGCTCATCGCCTAATGGTCTGAATATTTCTTTAGGAAATTTCTCCGACAATTTGTTATACATTTGCACGGAAATTAATCCTGCTTCGAAACCGATATTTTTTAATCCAAAATCATTAATTACCTGACCAATACCTTCAATTTTATCTTTGTATTCAATTACTTTAGCGTTGATGGTTTCTATCTTCGCTTGAGCCGTATACCGGCCATCTACAAGCAATATTACTTTATTCTTGCTGATCAGCAGTACTCCTTCGCTGCCGGTAAACCCAGTCAGGTAGCGTATATTATTCATGTCGAGAATTATGAGGTTATCAATTTTAAAACTGGAAAAGTTCTGCCGAAGCAAGGATACACGAACTGGGAAAAGTCTGTTTTCATGTTGCATTGTTCTTGATCCTGCCGACATTTTCCAACCAGCGCGACAAAATATTGACCAGGTCGCCGGACCCTGTAACTTTATCACCTACTGCTGATTTCAGAGATATGGCTGCTTTGACTGTGTCGAATTTCGCTCTCGCTTGAATATTGGCCGGCTCTTTTCTGATTATTTCCTTCAAAACTTCCGCGGCCATTTTTAAATGACCTTGTTTAATATAAAGGTCGGCTAAAGTAATGGTATAGAAATCCGGTTGGGGAAGATTTATATTGTCCGGTTCTTCAATTTCCGTTCGCGGAGGCTCTTCCTGTTCTAGAAGGATAAGTTTTTCTTTAATCTCTTTTGTCTGATCGGCAGTCGGATTCAAAGCGATATACTTCTGGTAGCAAATTGACGCATCCCGATTAGAACCACTCTTCTGATAAATATCGCCCATACGCGCATAAAAAATCGATAAACCGGAAATTATTTCTTCAACTTCCCGTAAAATGTCACGGGCTTCATCAATCCGACCCATCCGGGCAAGAACATCGCCGGCAATAACACGAGCGGCAACATCAACCGGAAATTGCTTTAACCTTTCCTCGGCAATGGCTAGGGCCTGTGATAGCAAATTTTGCTGAAGAAAACTTTCCACCTGATCCAGAAAATTTATACGATCTTCTTCAAAATCATTATTATCCATATTGCACCGCTAAATATTCAAGACAAAAGGAGTAATTACCGGAAAGCACTATAGCATAAACCGTAAACCGCATGTCACTACGGGTGTAATGGCAAAAAATGTG
>PLMQ01000069.1 GCA_003142535.1 Syntrophaceae bacterium | reverse complement strand
ATAAATCAAAACCCCCTTAATGCCCAAGTGTTAGGGGGGTTTTTAATTGCTTTCTCTTTATATGTTTTTAGAAATACTTTTTGACTATTCATATAAAGCAATATTTTAGAGTTTGAACTATATAGTTGACGTACGTCAATCTTTTTCCTATGTACTCATTAAATGCCAGAAAGAAAATAAGGATTCAAAATGAAAGTTGTTAGTTTAATCGAGTGCGGGGTATGGGGCTCAAATATCTTAAGAGATTTAATCAGGTTAAATTGTCGGGTATATGTAGTTGTTATGACCCCGGCACCAGAGCAAAAGCCTGTGCCAATGGCGCGATAAAAGCGTTCCCCCCAATTGATAATCTGTCTGTGTGTGACGGCTATGTCGTGGCGGTTCCCATTCCTAATTTAACCAAGGTGTGCACTTCCTTACTGAAATTTAAGAAACATATATTTTCCGAAAAGACACTGTGTTTGTCATTCGATAATTTTGGTCTTTTAAAAAAATCAGGCGGTGCGGAGTATATTTTTGTCATGCACAAATAGCATTACCATGCCGGCATTGAGGCATTGCGTTTAGTTGCTCAATCAAAAAAGCTTGGGGAAATAGAAGAATTATATGCAACAAGATACGCATGGGTAAATGATTTTCATGGCGGGTGGGGGATGTATTTTGGACACAAGCTGTTCACGATCTAACCATTATTAAGCATATTTTAGGTTATATTCCGGGCAAGATTAAAGCTATTAATGTTATTATAAATGAAGATGAATTGCCTGTTAGTTTTACCGCTATGTTGGGGGGTAGACTTGTGGTTATCATGTCTGTCAATGGCGGCCACTGCAATAAAATAAGCGGTGTCAGTATCCATGGGAAGAAATGTTCTGCCGAGCTTTATAATGCTTATGATGATCACATTACAATAAGAGATAAAGCTGGAAAAAGATAACTTTTTACTAAAAAAAGCGCTCCAAATTGGAACGCTTTTTTTGTTGGGGCTAAGTCGCCTTTAGCCCGAGTCTATTTCTCTATGGCTGATAGCGCCAGACATCGTTGAGATAGTCGCTTGTGCCATTTAAATCATAGCCTATTCCCCCGAAGAGCCACAGGCGTCCGCTGCTGTCGATCCATGAGACTGCGCTATCGCGTGCACCCGGCACGGTGCTGGCGAGGGGAAGGCCCTTTATGGGGCCATAGATGCCACTCTGATTGACGATATTAGAACCGCTCACCCATGTCCAGTTGCTGCCGTCGAATTTCCAGAGATCATTGAGATCGCCGGCCATGCCCACTGAATCAAGGCCATACCCCCCGAAGAGCCACAGATAGCCGCTGCCGTCGATCCACGATACTGCGCTCCATCTAACGCCCGGCACGTTGCTGGCGGCAGGAGTGCCCTGTGTGCCATAGATGCCACTCTGATTGANNCAGAGATCATTGAGATCGCCGGCTGTGCCCACTGAATCAATGCCATACCCTCCGAAGAGCCACAGATGGCCACTGCCGTCAATCCACGAGACTGCGCTATCGCGTGCGCCCGGCACGTTGCTGCCTGGTGTGCTGTAGGTGCCATGCTGATTGACGACATTAGAACCGCTTACCCAGGTCCAGTTGGTACCATCGAATTTCCAGAGATCATTGAGATCGCCGAATGTGCCAGTTGAATCATAGCCCGCCCCCCCGAAGAACCACAGATTACCATTGCTGTCTCTCCACGATACTGCGCCATATCTAGCACCCGGCACGTTGCTGGCGGCAGGAACGCCCTTTGTGCCGTAGTTGCCGGTCTGATTGACGGTATTAGAACCGCTCACCCAGGTCCATGTCAAGGCAATGACATCGAATTTCCAGAGATCGTTAAGATAACCTAATGTGTTAGTTGAATCAAGGCCATATCCCCCGAAGAGCCACAGATTGCCGCTGTTGTCGATCCACGAAACTGGTAACTCACGAGCACCCGGTACGTTGCTGCCTGGTGTGCTGTAGATGCCGTGCTGACTGACGATATTAGAACCGCTTATCCATGTCCAGTTGGTGCTGTCAAATTTCCAGAGATCGTTGAGATGGCCTAAACCAGTTGAATCATAGCCATACCCCCCGAAGAGCCACATATTGTTGCTTACATCAATCCATGATATTGCGTTAAGTCTGGCACCAGGCACGTTGTTGATGTCGGTAACGCCAATTGAACCATAGGTGCCGGTCTGATCGACGGTATTAGAACCGCTTTTCCATGTCCACAAATTGCCCCTTCCAAATGCAGATGGTGAACTATCAGTTGAGCCGCAGGAAGATAAAATAATAGAAAACATGCAAATAAGAAACAAAGCCAATCTTGTACTTTTACCCATACGATCCTCCATATTTTGTTTTTCAAAAGATATTTTTAGTGCGACTCCTATCTCAATAACGCGGTGTATGTAAATGTAAGTCGAACAATACCGCTGTAACCACTTAATACAACGACCAAAATCAAAGCAATCATCATTCCGAAAATAAATGTCTTTTTCATCTCCGTCTTACCTTCAGTTATGTTTCCACCGAACAAATAAACCATTTTTGCCATAACAATCTCTATTGTTAACGAAAATTTTTAACGGACTTGCTTTCCCACTGAAGGTTTATAGAGAAATTATTCTTGTATGTCAATTTATATTGACCACAAAATATGGGGTGCCGTGTCGATGTTTGTCGTCGGGAGAGAATTGTGCTTATTACAGATCAGTCAATAAGGATTAGCGTTTGAAAGGAAGTATGCCCGCCAAAATTGCTGGATGCTTAGTTGCAGGAAGACCGTCGCACATGCCACCTACAAGCCCTCAGGTATTGCGAGTAAAATATTTTGAGGATTTGCATTTGAAATGGTTGATCTAACGAAAAAACAGTCTCGAGTGTAACGATTCGGCTGGATTGAATTATTAAAATCTTGATTGCCTTGGCTGAGATAACATAATTTATAAAGGCGGAACAGCTTATGAGCATAAAACGCGCGTCAGCACTAGTTAAATTATCTGCCTCCATCAACGCATGCCGTATTCCTTCGGCATCATTTGAATTATCCATATAATGATGAGAACGCCGACTTCAATGCCGGGTGCAGAGTCCCCTTTTTCTCAAGCGATTTTAACGCTGCGCCTAAAGTCACTTTTTCATCTTTACTGATTGTCTTGCAAAGAGACTCAACTGCCGAAATGGATTCTTTAATTGAATTTCTATAGTCAGGCCTGTCTTTGTTACCTATGCAAGCTTTTTGATTGAGCAGGGCGAAAATATCAAATACATATCTGATCAGTTAGGACATACAAATCCGACTACTACTTTAAACATATACGCACACCTCATAAAACAGGATAATCAGGAAGCGGTTTTCAAGTTAGAAAACACTATTTTTCAGACAACCAGTCACAATTTGGTCACAAACTAAAAAAAGGAGTCAACCACAAATGGCTAACTCCTTGATTTTTTTGGTGCGCCCAGCAAGATTCGAACTTGCGACATCCAGATTCGTAGTCTGGCGCTCTATCCAGCTGAGCCATGGGCGCACGATTTATTAGTGAAACTCCAATTCCGCAAGCGAAGCATATAACCTAAAGGTCACAAGTCGGAATTGGCAAGTTAAACAATCCCGCGCAGCGGAGGGCATGAACCCCAAAGCTTGCTTTGGGGTTCATGCCCGTGATTGAAAAATTGTGAGGCAGGCATATAGCACATTATCGCCTCAGTGCAAAAGGAAAAATATCAGTTGGAAAATAATCGATTTACACCATGAATAGCGGCACTTTTTGAAAAAGTGGGCATGGCATTTTTCTGGGTCCAGGCCTCCGGCAGTGCCGATAATTAAGGGATTTCGTTGACGGCAGTTTTATTTTACATAGAATGGCCGCCATCCACCCGCAATACTTCCCCGGTAATATATTTTGCGTCGTCGGAGGCCAAGAAAGCCACCGCCCGGGCAATATCTGTCGCTTCACCCAGCCGGCCCATCGGGATGGAAGGAAGGACTGTCTCTGTCTTGAATTTATCAGGGACATCGCTCATAATCCCGGCATCAATATAGCCAGGGGCAACACAATTGACGGTAATGCCGCGATTAGCTACTTCCCGGGCCATTGTTTTGCTCATGCCGATCAAAGCTGCTTTGGAAGCCGCATAGGCAACCGTCCCGCGGGCGCCGGAAAGCCCGACAACGGACGAAAGACAGATAATCCGTCCGTAACGTCTTTCGCGCATGCCCGGCAATACTGCCTTTGAACAGTAAAGGGT
Organism: Syntrophaceae bacterium; assembly: GCA_003142535.1. Taxonomy (GTDB): domain Bacteria; phylum Desulfobacterota; class Syntrophia; order Syntrophales; family Smithellaceae; genus Fen-1166. The sequence goes on along the minus strand of PLMQ01000069.1, from coordinate 35,686 downwards.
GCCTGTCAAATTGACTGCCAGGACTTTAGACCAGTTTTCAGCGGATATTTCCCAACTTACCGCATTAATGGATATGCCGGCGTTATTGACCAGCACATCGATTTTGCCAAAATGGGAATGGATTATTTTGATCATATTCTTTACTGCGTCTTCATCAGTAATGTCGGCTGAATAACACTGATGATCTCCGCCGTAATTTTCTTTTAAGCTGTGGACCAGTTTGGCGGCTTCCTCCGCAAAATTTCCGATATCAAGGTAATTAACGGCGACCGAGGCGCCTTCTTCAGCAAACACACGGCATTGTTCCGAGCCCAGCCCGCCGACAGCGCCGGTAATCAAGACGACTTTTCCATTAAACCGCTTCATCATCAATTCTCCTGATTAGTTATCTCTTTGCAGATATTCGAGCGTTGTTTATTCACGAAAATCCTTTGTCGAGATATCATTATTTTTCCTCCGCTATTAGCCGTAAAACCTCCTCCTGGTGTTGCCCGAGAGCAGGCGCACTTCCCGGTTTACCCGGCGTTTTGGAAAATTTTATTGCTGTTCCTCTTATCTTGACTTTCGGCATTGTTTTCGAGTCTGGCACATCGACCTCTGTTATGGTTCCCCGATAATTCATGTGGGGATCATTAACGACTTCTTTCACTGTTCGGACTCGGGCACAAGGGATGCCGTTTTTCATCAGCAGCTCTTCCAGTTTATTTAAGTCGCCAAATGAGTCCACCCAATCATCAATGATCGGTATCAGTTCCTTTTGATTCTTACACCGATCCGCAACAGTGATATATTTGGGATCGTTGGCAAATTCCGGTCTGCCCATCAAGGAAGTTAATATACCCCACAATTTTGGATTCAGTGCCGCGATCATCATTCCACCTGATTTTTTGCCGAATACTCCGTAGGGAGTCAGCGCATTATGATGATTGCCGTTTCTTGTCACATCCTCACCGGCGGAAGCTATTTCAAAGCAATCAATTTGCAATGTCATACATTCGAGAAGCGAGACATCAATAAATTGCCCTTCCCCGGTACGACTCCGGTGATACAATGCCGCGGAAATGCCGCCGAAAGCATGAAAAGCCGTAGAATTATCCGCAACAGCCGGTCCCAATTTCATCGGAGGGCCGTCAGGATCACCATTGATATCCATCACCCCGCTCATAGCCTGGGCGATAAGGTCGTATCCAGGCCTGTCCCTGTAAGGGCCGGTTTGACCATAAGCAGATACCGAGCACATGATAATTTGGGGATTCAGTTTGCATACTTCATCGTAAGATAAATTAAGCTTACTCATTACTCCGGGCTTGAAGCTTTCGATGAGGACGTCCGATTTTTTGATCAACTTCCGCAGAATTTCCATATCGGATTCTTTCTTGAAATCGAGAACTATCGATTTCTTGCCGCGGTTGGCCTGAACAAATAAAGTGCTCGTTCCGCCAATCTGTACTTTCCATGCCCGGGAATCGTCCCCGAATATGGGTTTCTCTACTTTGATTACTTCGGCGCCAAAATCCGCCATCATCGCTGTGGCTATAGGACCGGCGAGATTGTTAGTCAGATCGATGACTCTGATTCCGGAAAATATTTGAGCCATTATTGTTATGCCTCCTGTTGCATTTAATTTTTTACGTTGTTGGCAAACCATTTGCAGATGTGGAATGCCTTTGGGTAAAAATTTGCTTCAGCGAAGCTGGAGTATATGAAGAACGACAGCATGAGTCAATGCAATATTGATCACGAAATGTCGTGTTTTGTGCCGATGATTGCCTCGTAAGGGCAGAATAATGATTGAGTGTTGCCGGAATAGAAATTTAAAATTGCATCCGAAAGTTAACTAGGGTGATGTGTCGTGACGGGCGAGAGGTTTAAAAATGGCGGAGAGAGCGGGATTTGAACCCGCGGTACACCTTTTAGGGGCGTACAATCGCTTAGCAGGCGATCGCTTTCGGCCACTCAGCCATCTCTCCGTTTTAAAAATGTGCGGAACAAATGTTGTTGTTCCATTTGTATGTTCTGGCGGAGGGAGCAGGATTCGAACCCGCGAACCTTTCGGTCAACGGTTTTCAAGACCGCCGCCATCGACCACTCGGCCATCCCTCCGGTTACTAGTTCGTAATATTAATATATGATGATTTCGTAAAAAAGTCTGCTTTAGCTTGTTATATTATCAGATGTCATTCCGGCGAAAGCCGGAATCCAGTAATTTATAATGTCTGGACACCGGCCTTCGTAACCTAAAGGTCACAAGACCGGTGTGACGACTTTTTATCTACTCATCATATATATTTTCTTTTGGATCTACCTCTATTTATCTTTAGAGCGTAATCCGGTCAATCCCTCTTATATAAGGCTGCAAGGCTTGGGGAATCAAAACAGATCCATCGGCCTGCTGATAATTCTCCAATATTGCGACAACCGTTCTGCCCACAGCAAGACCAGAACCATTTAGAGTATGTAAAAATTCGACCTTGCCGCTTTCCGCCCTGCGGAAACGAATGGAGGCGCGCCGTGCCTGAAAATCTTCAAAATTACTGCACGAAGAAATTTCGCGGTAAGCATTTTGTCCCGGCATCCAGGCTTCCACGTCATATGTTTTGGCGGAAGAAAAACCCAGGTCTGCCGTGCAAAGGCTGACTGTGCGATATGCTATTCCCAATTTTTTTAGAACTTCTTCGGCATTGGCCGTCAATTTTTCCAACTCATCATAAGATGTTTCCGGTTTCGTGAATTTGACCATCTCAACCTTATTGAACTGATGCTGGCGGATCAGGCCGCGGGTATCTTTACCATAAGAACCGGCTTCCGCGCGAAAACAGGGAGAATAAGCCACATGATAAACGGGCAGATTTTTTTCTTCCAATATTTCATCACGGAAAATATTGGTAACAGGAACTTCCGCCGTCGGGATCAGGAAATAATCCATTCCCTCTATTTTAAAAAGATCTTCCGCAAATTTCGGCAACTGGCCGGTGCCGGTCATACTCTCGCGGTTGGCCATAAACGGTGTTAACACTTCCGTGTAGCCATGATCAACTATATGCAAATCGAGCATGAAATTAATCAAACCCCGTTCTAATGCTGCTCCCAAGCCACGGTATAAAGTGAAACGGGCGCCGGCAATTTTTGCTCCGCGCGCAAAATCAAGAATATTCAAGTTCTCGCCAATTTCCCAGTGAGCTTTCGGCTCAAAAGAAAAGACAGGCTTTTCTCCCCAACTGCGGATAAGCTGATTATCTTCAGAGCTGCTGCCAATCGTCACAGAGTCATGCTGAATATTCGGAACGGTCAGGACAAAACCGTTGAGGTCTTCTTCCGTGACTCTCAGGCGATCATCGAGTTCCTTGATTTGCGCGGAAACGTCGCTCATTTTGGCGATCAAAGCAGAAGCATCCGCCTTCTTTTTTTTCAGATCGCCGATTTCTTTGGAAACGTTGTTGCGTTCATTACGCAGTGTTTCCACTTCCATTAAAATATCGCGGCGTTGAGAATCCAGTGCGATGAAGCGGTCAAAATCAATCGCTTGGCCTCTTTCCGCCATCTTTTTGCGGACAAGTTCAATATTCTGTCTTAAATATTTAATATCCAGCATTTTAAAACCAAAAAGTTTCTCAATTCCCCTGAAACCGAAGTCACCTATCACTTTGAGTAAGTGAAGTCAATAATTATGTCCTCATACCAATCCGCTTTCTTTGGCTAATCTCGTTGGCTGCGTTGTCGGCTTCCTCAGCGTATGGTACAATACGCCTCGTCGCCTCCTCCTTGCCGCCTCGTTATCCAGTGAAATCGAAATGGTATGATCATTAAAACATTGTCAGCGGTTGAATCTCTTTTTCAATTGTCTGATGAAACTGTTAATTTCCGGGCTCTTTAAAATATAAGAACAAACGAAATATGTAATTGCCCCCACGGCAATGGCCAAAACTAAATATGTCAGTCTGGTTTTAAAATTACCATTCGTATTCCAGGGGATAAAAATACCAACCAGCAATATTGCCCCCCACATGACTAGTGATGAAATTATTATCTTGAGCAGGGAATGATAAAAATTGCGGTCTAAAAATGTTCCGATTTTTTTATTCAAGATTATGATTAAAACAATAACGTTGACCATGGAAGCCAGGGAATTGGCAAGCGCCAGCCCGCTGTGTTTTAAAGGCTGCATTAAAATTATGCTGGCAACGACATTGACGATTAGAGCAATAACGGCTGCTTTAACCGGCCATTTCGTATCCTGCAGGGAAAAAAACGCGGCGACAATGACGCGAATTAAGGCGAATGCCCACAAGCCCAAAGCATAGTAGAAAAGAGCCTGTGCGGTAAGGATAGAGGCTTTAGCGTCAAATGCGCCCCTCTGAAACAGCACGGAGATTATCGGCAAGTTCAGTGCCATCAGGGCTATCATGGCGGGGATTGTTACAAAAAGCATCAGCCGCAGGGAAAAAGATAAAGTTGTTCGGAGTTCGGCCAGGTTTCCTTTGGCTGCGTGTTCGGAGAAAGTGGGCAGGGCGGCCGTGCCGATGGCAATGGCGAAAACACCCAGGGGAAGCTCCATAATGCGGTCGGCGCAGTAAAGATACGAAACGCTGCCGCTGTCCAGTAGCGAAGCTAAAATGGTGCCGACAATCACGTTAATTTGATAGACGGCTGTGCCAATAAAAGTCGGTATCATTAAAAAAGCGATTTTTCGGATTCCGGGATGACGCCAGTTAAACTTGAATTTTAATTTCAATCCGAATTTAGCCAGAAACGGCCACTGCATCGCCAGTTGCAAAATGCCGCCAACCATCACACCTACGGCCAGTGCGGTGATAGGTTCGGCAAAAAAGTTGCGCAGGGTCAGCGCGGCGATAATCATGGAAATATTCAAAACCACAGGATGCAGTGCGGGCGCGGCAAAATGCCGAAATGAATTCAAAATGCCCATGCATAAAGCCACCAGTGAGATGAGAAAAATATATGGAAACATCAAGCGCGTCAGAAAGACGGTCAGCGCGAAATGGTCAGGTGTTTTAATAAAGCCCGGGGCCATCAGCGTAACTATTGCCGGGGACAGAATGACGCCGGCGATGGAGACAATCACTAAAATTATTGATAACAAGGTAAAAGCGACATTAGCCAGTTCCAGAGCCTCTTCTTTTGATTTCTTCTGCAGGTATTCTGTAAAAACGGGAATGAATGAACTGGTGAGCGAGCCTTCGCCCAGCAGGCGCCTTAAAACATTGGGAATGCGGAAGGCGACATAAAAAGCATCTGTGATCCAGTTCGCGCCAAAAAAGGCGGTGACAACTATATCGCGGATATAGCCGAATACCCGGCTGAGCATTGTGGAAATACCGACAATCCCGGCTGCCCTGGCTACATGGGAATTTTCTGAAGTTTTACTTTTTTCCATCACACTTCAATTTTTAAAACATGGTTGATTTTTTTTTTCAATTCAGCCGCGGTTATATCTTTAACCATGACGGTTTTTTTACGGGATTTTAGTCCGGTGAATATTTCCATCTGACTCTTTTTCAGCCCCAGTTCTTTAGTTAAAAGTTTGATACAAGCTTCATTGGCGGCGCCTTCCATAGGCAGCGCTGTAACTTTGAGTTTCAATACATCATCCTGTATACCTGTTATCTGGGCGCGGGAAGCATGCGGTGTTACCTGAATTTCAAAAGTACATCCTTTTTTGGATTCTTTTACCAGAGGTATGTTAGCCAATAAGCGGTGCCTTTCTTGCTGACGCTATAAGCGGCGGGCCAGTTCTGTTATAGTTTCTACCAGGAAATACTGCAAAAAGATAAGTATCAGGACGACAATAACCGGTGCAAAATCAATCCCTAAGTTGTGCATCGGGAGTATGCGCCGCACCGGACGAAGAACCGGCTCTGTAACACGGTACAAAAATATTACAATGGCATTATGGGGATCGGCATTTACCCACGAAATAACAACGCGAAATATTATAATAAAAGTATATATTGATAAAGCAATGTCCAACACTTTTGCCAGGGCAATAAGAAAATTACTGAGAACAAACATAGGAACTCCTAATTCTTTTAAATAATCGATGCAGCAAATTTACTTATTGTCTCATTAAACTCCGCCGGTTTTTCCAACATGGGCATGTGTCCCGCGCCTTCGATCAAACACAATTGTGCGCCGCTAATAGCGGAGGCAATCTGCCGGGATAAATCAGCAGGGGTCATTTTATCCTGCGCCCCACACACCACCAGCGCGGGGATATGGATTTTGTTTATCTCCCCGCTCAAATCCAGTTTGGCGCATGCGGAGAGATCACCGTGCAAAACATCTATATTGGCTTGAGAAAGACTTTTTTTCAATGGTTCAAAAAATTTCGGTCTGTTTTCTTTTGCCAGTGAAAATTTACAGATCAGCTCAATAGCCAGGGCGGGACTTATTTTCAATCCCGTCAATAGATCAGGATTGACGGGCATTTTTATCCCACCGCCGACTGGAACAATGCCTATTGCATCCTGTGGATAATCCAGAGCGAATCTCAAAGCTATTGCAGCGCCCAGTGAATGGCCGATCAGGATAGGTTTCTTGGGCTGTAAATTATCCAGAATTTTTTTTATCCACAGGCAGTAATTTTCAACAGTGTTTTCGCCGCTGCCAGAGGATGCGCCATGTCCCGGCAGGTCAACGGCCACTATATTAAATTGCTTATGCAGTTTAGAATATTGCTGCACCCAGCCGCTGTGATCACTGCCGGAGCCGTGAATGAATATCAGGCTCTTTTCATATTCACCGAATTTTCTGGGGTTAATCCAGCAGGCTATTTCTCTGCCGCCAATTTTAAATTGTTTAATCATAATTCAATAACTCCCGCCGTTTGACTATCACAAAAACAAAAAATTATGCAATGGAAGAAAAGAATGCCGAGAATTTATTGATAATCATGAATTGTTGGAAGAAATGAAAGGAATCCGCGCTAAGATGATTAAATATGAAACATAAATCGCTTAGAATAAGCATAGCTTCCTGAACTCGTTATTTTTGAATTTTACCCGGATATCCAATAGTTCAAATGGAAAGAGATAAGGAATGAGCAAAGGAATAGGACCGGATAATTACTGGCCTTTAGGATGGCCGATAGTGGGTGAAATGTCGACTTGGCTCATAGTGTTAGGTAGAACATGACTGGCCGCAATGCGACAAACCTAGGTCAAATGATGGCTTGGGCGTAAAGGTATCAGGAGTGGATACGTTTAAAACAAAATGACATTTATGATATTTTTTCGAAATCCAAAGAAAACTCCCTAGGCATAACAAAGGCTTTATATATGGTAACACATGGATTAATGGCCTTAGCTAAATTAATTATCTTTGCTCGATTTTGCTGGTTCATTCTACAACCTAGGAAGATAGAAGATAGTTCTTTTGAGTGATACCGTAATGTTGTAAAGGACTGGCTCACTCCTATGCAAGAAGGAACAAATAGTCGATATTCTTGCTCGTATTTCCAATCACAACTCTTTGTGAAAATCAGTTTGTCCATAATAGCTCTTACAGACTCTTCTATTGACATCATCAAGCTCTGAATAACCATATCCTTTGCGGTCTCATACAGTAACGGGCGTTTATCTGAGTATGTTATCTTCTTTGACGCAAGAAGAACGGAATCTTTTTCTCTGTTTGGTGTGAACTCAAGGACAGCTCCTCGATGTTTATCTGCATAGTGTGCCCACATCAAAAGGTTCCTAAAATTTGTCGTCGAGCAAAACACGCCATCTATTTCAAAAGACCTTTGCACAAAGGAAATAATATCTTGGCCAGTTTGTTCCAGTCGCTTTAGATCATATAATTTCTCAATCGGCGTGTTTAACATTTCTTTTTGTAAAAACTCTTTTTGTTCAGGTAGTGCTTGTTTTAGATCAGAACCAATAAGCATAACTCGTGTTTTAAACTGACTATCCGGCAAAGAAGAAAAATCCATATCACTCAAAACGAAGTCAAGAAATTTTGCTCTCAAGTCTACGAGAAAGGCTTCTGTATCTTTTCCGAAAGCTGCTTGAAGATACATATCAAGAGGGTCGTTAAGATCGCTCGGTTTAGATAACCGAATAGTTTGGTTTTCAAGAGTCTTGCACAAACCTTCGAAAGAAAGAAATTTATAAATCTTCTCAGGGCACTCATATATGTTCATGTTGTGATCACACAAAGAATACCATTCAAGATTTTTCGATGTCCTTAAGATATTTTCTTCCAAAGTCAGTTATTTTCATATCTTTGCCATTTACTTCAACCAATCCATTTTTTATCATGTTATCAATTTCATAAATATCATCTGTAATATAAGAAACTCTTGTCCATTCATCTTTTTCAGGTCTTACCGAAAGCCTTCGCAATATTTCCGTTTCCCTTTTGTTATACATTGATAACCCCCTTTGTGCTGAATTTTATCAAACACATTATACAGCACTGAAGAGAAATTTTATTAATTTATTTTATTATCTTGCGCACAATACCTTATACAGCAAACGAGGACAAAACATTTGTTTTTTCTCACTATCCCTCAGGGCTATAACTTATCATTATTATGTAACAAATAACTTCGGATTTTAGAAATATTTTTCCGCAACCTCAAGAATAATCTTTGAAGATTTCTTTTCGTAATGTTTGAGGGGTTTACACGCTTGCTACCCACTTGTTGTATGTGAAATCAGCCAGCACTTCCGCTTTTATATTGACAGCAGGCATTAATCTGTGATTTTCTTTAAAACCATTATGATAATGATAGCTCGGAGGTTTTAGTTATGCTTAAAGGTAAGAAGATAGCAATCATCGGCGGCGGTAAAATGGGCAGCATTATTGCTCAGGGTTTAATTGCTCATAAAATTATTTCCAGCAAGGATATTATCGTTACCGACATTGATGCCAAAAGACTGGATTTCCTCCGCACGTCTATGAAGCTGAAGGTTTCTCATGACAACGCAAAAGCTGTAAAAAACGCGGATATAATTATTCTTGCGGTTAAACCGCAGAATATGGCTTCAACACTCAAAGAAATAAGTCCCTCTATTGATAAAAACAAAATTGTAATTTCGATCGCCGCTGGAATCACGACTGGTTTTATTGAATCGGCTCTGGTTCAAGGTGTCCGGGTTTTAAGAGTAATGCCCAATACACCGGCTCTCGTCGGCGAGGGGGCAGCGGCTGTGGCCAAAGGAAGCTGCGCTAAAAAAAGCGATGTTCAGTTGGCTCACATTATTTTTAATGCCGTGGGGATCAGCGTCGAGGTTGAGGAAAGGCTCATGGATGCCGTAACCGGCTTGAGTGGCAGTGGTCCCGCTTATTGTTTTCTGATCATTGAGGCGCTCATTGATGCCGGAGAGCAAATGGGCTTGTCGCGGGATTTAGCGGCAAAACTGGCAATGCAAACCATGTTAGGATCTGCCCGCCTCTGCATTTCTAGTGATAAACAACCGGCACAATTGAGGGAGATGGTTACTTCGCCCGGAGGAACTACCGTTGCCGGACTCAAGGTGTTAGAAGAAGGAAAATTACGGGCAATCCTGATGTCGGCTGTGGAAGCGGCGACAAAGCGTTCGAAAGAACTTGCCAGCGGAAAGTAGCCCAAATAATATTTCCCCTAACGGTTCTTGTTATATACCTGACATTTAATTTCGCTATAGCCTTATTCCTGTAAAGGATATCTTTTAACTATTTTCCTCTTTTTTATCAGCTTCATCAATCAGAACCAGTGTGTCATTCGTCTCGTGGACTGGCAGAGCTTGTTTTGGTTCTGCTGGTGTTATAAGCAACTTAACCAGCTCCGCCGGTGGATTTTGTATAACAGGTTTTTCGGTTTCCGGTGCGGATGCTATTGCCGGAAGATTCTCGGCTCCGCCACTTTCTGGTTTATCTTCAATGGTAGGGTGAGGCGCTTCGGAAATTATGTCCTCAACCGCTGCATTTTCCGGCTTCACATCCACGTGTTTTTTTCTCCGGCCGCGGTTTCTGCGGCGGCTTTTTTTCTTAACAGGGACATCCCCGTCCGACGCCTCTTTTTGTTCATCGGCCACTGTGTCATCTTTTTCAGTTTTCGATATCGTATCTTCCTGTTTTACCGCGTCGTCCGCATCTCGCTCCTTGACAGTATGTTGGATTTCGAGCTTATCCCACGCCATTTCGTTACTGCCCGCTATATGCAGAACAAGGCCAAAAGATGTTTCCAGGTTTAAAAGTTTACTTCTTTTCTGATTGAGAATGTAGTCCGCTATTTCATGAGGCAGGGTAATTTTTAATTCGGAATAAATCCCCTTGACTGCTTCCGATTCAATTTTACGAAATGCTCCCAGGGAAGCATATTGCAGAGACGGCCGCAAGCCGCTTCCTTTGCAGTAAGGACAGGTTGTGTAGCTGATTTCCTGAATCGTGGATTGTTTCTTTTGCCGCGATAACTCGAGAATTCCGAATTTAGAAATGCGGGAGAGCTGTATGCGGGCGCGGTCCAGACTCAACGCTTTTTTGAAAGTCTTTTCCACTTCCGCCACATTTTTTTTGTCCATCATGTCAATAAAATCAATCACGAGCAATCCGCCTAAATCACGCAGGCGCAATTGGCGGGCAATTTCTTCGCAGGCTTCGATATTGGTTTTAAAAGCCGTTTCCTCAATGGTGCGTTTATTGGAACCGCGTCCGGAGTTTACATCAATGGTAATCATTGCCTCTGTAGGGTTGATGATAATATAGCCGCCGGATTTCAGTTCCACGCGTTCCTGATAAATAACCTTTATCTGATCTTCCAGGGCAAACTTGTCAAAGATAGGAATTTTTTCTTTGTAGTTTATGATGATTTTAACATGCCGGGGAGCTACGGCTTTCAGATAAGCACGCATTGTGCGGAACGTATCAAAATCGTCAACAAGAATTTCTTCGATTTCCTGAGTCAAATAATCACGCAGACTGCGCACGCCAAAGTCAGTTTCCTGATAAATCAGCAGAGGTGCGCTGCTGATTTTCGCCTTCTTTTGAATTTCTTTCCAGAGGCGCAGCAGGAGCTGATAATCGCGGAATATTTCCTGTTTGGTACGGTTGATTCCCGCTGTCCGCACGATAAAGCCCATATCGTCGGGGACTTTAATTTGTTCCATGAGAGATTTGATTTTTTGCCGGTCTTCGTCACTATCAATTTTCCGCGAGATACCGGTGCCCGGTTTGTTGGGCAGAAGAACAAGGTATCTGCCGGGAAGAGAAATATAGGAAGTTAAAAGAGCTCCTTTATTGCCGGTTACTTCCCGGACTGCCTGCACAATGATTTCCTGTCCAGCCCGAAGCTGTGGTCTGCCGCCGGTCTGTCCGTTTTCGGGTTCGGTTAAATATTCGGAACTGACATCGTGCAGGGGGAGAAATCCGTCTTTGCCGCCGCCGAAGTCCACAAAGGCCGCCTGCAGACCGCGTTCGACTTTCAGTACCTTGCCTTTGTAGATATTGCCCGAAATGGGTTCTTTCACCGACATTTCAATATTGAATTCGATGAGCTTACCCTTTTCATCAACCGTTGCCATGCGCTTCTGTTCTTTGTGCACAGCGTTAATGAGCATAATGTGTTTCATAAATGTCCTTTTTGGTCGGCGGTAATCAGGCGTATTCGTTTGCGAAAGCTCTCTGCCGGAGCAATCCATCTGATTTGCCGCACAGCCTTTTTTATTAGTGAGACCCCAAATTCAAAAGCGAAGCCCAGCGAATGCAGGACGAAGCGCATTGAAATTGGTTAGTCGAACTATCCAGCTAAGCTGAGGGGATGAACAACAAAGTTCTCTTTAAGGGTTCATCCCCGTGATAGAAAGGCGCTAACATCGCCTTTGCCAATTCTTAAAATTTCAATATCATCATCAACAAGACTGATGACACTTGACGGTTCGGGATTAATAATACCACCGTCAATTATCATATCCACAATCTTACCAAAACATTCTGCAATATGATAGGGATTTCCCAAATGTTCACCATCCGGTGTTTTTACGCTGGTGCTGATAATGGGCTGCTCCAGTTCCCTGATTAAAGCCAGGCAAATGTTATTATCCGGCACTCTTATTCCTGTGGTTGGTCTTTTCGGCAGAATTATCTTCGGCACTAAACGGGATGCTTCGAGAATGAATGTATAGGGACCGGGCAGGAGACGCTTCATTGTCTTGTAGGCGTAATCTGTAACCATGGCGTACTGGCTGATGTGTTTCAAGTCCGAACAGACAAAACTCAGTGGCTCTTTCTTGTTTCTTCTTTTTATTTCGTAAATTTTTTCAATTCCTTTTTTATTGGATAAATCGCAACCCAGGCCGTAAACCGTGTCGGTAGGATAAATTATAATTCCTCCATCACGCAATACATCCACTGCCTTTTTGATAAGACGCATTTGCGGATTCTGGCTGTTAATGGAGATCATCGGCCTAACTCCTGATTCCTTATATCAATCTTAACAAAAATATATATCAGGAATCAGGTTCTTTAGCAATGAAAGCTTCTCCTGTTTGCGCGAAGAAAATATTTGCTCTTATGAATTTTGCTTGATCCTGTCTTTGCTGAGCTTATATTCGATACTATCAACTAGCGCCTGCCAGCTTGCTTCAATAATATTTTCGGAAACACCGATGGTGCTCCACACTTCTTTGCCGTCTGTCGAATCCAGAAGAACCCGGACTCCTGCAGCCGTGCCTTCCGAGCCTTCCAGCGTGCGCACTTTAAAATCAATCAGATGCATTTCCTTGATTTGCGGATAAAATTTCGTCAGTGCCTTGCGCAGCGCGTGATCCAGCGCGTTTACCGGACCGTTCCCTTCGGCCGCGGTAAGTTCTTCCTCGCCATCAACCGATATTTTGATTGTGGCCTGCGAAAGGCAGGGATTATCTTCTGTGCGTGAAGTAACCACGCTGAAGCATTCCAAAGTGAAAGGATCAACAAATTCTCCGATTGCTCTTTTAATTATCAGGGAAAGCGAGCCGTCAGCCGCGTCAAATTGAAAGCCGCGGTCTTCCATTAGTTTCACTTCATGAACAATTTTTTTGCTGAGCGTGGCGTTCCCTGCCAGATCAATGCCCAGTTCTTTGGCTTTGTATTCGACATTGCTTTTGCCGGACAGATCGGAAACCAGGACGCGACGGTGATTACCGACAAGCTCCGGTTGCATATGCTCGTAGGCCGCGGAATTTTTCGCCACCGCACTGACATGCACACCGCCCTTATGCGCGAAGGCGCTGCGGCCGACAAATGGACGCGAGTTCAATGGCGGAATATTGGCCACGTCGCTAATATAATGGGAGAGGTTAGTTAATTGGCGAATGGATTCAGCAGGCAGACAATTCTTGCCCATTTTTAGCTGCAGATTGCCGATAAGCGCAATTAAATCGGCATTGCCGCATCTTTCGCCAAAACCATTGATCGTGCCCTGAACCATTTTCACCCCTTCTAGTACAGCCGCGAGCGAATTGGCAACAGCAAGACCGCAGTCATTATGTGCGTGAATACCGGCTCTGTTCAAAGGAATAAATGAGGAAACTTTATTGACAATGGCGCTGATTTCATGCGGCATTGATCCGCCGTTGGTGTCGCAAAAAACGATCATATCGGCTCCGGCAGCCAGAGCTGTTTTTAAGACCTTGGTGGCATAGCGGGGATTTTGTTTATAGCCATCGAAAAAATGTTCGGCGTCAAAAAGGACTTCCTTGCCCATGGATTTAAGATATTCGATGGAATCGCTGATCATCAGCAAATTTTCGTCGAGGTCGATTTTCAGGATTTCGTGCACGTGCAAATCCCAGGATTTCCCGAATATGGCCACAGCCGCAGTATCCGCTTTAATCAGTGCTTTCAGGTTAGGGCATGATTCCGGTTTGATGTGCGGTTTGCGGGTGCTGCCGAACGCTGTCAGGCGCGAATTCTTAAATTCAATTTCTTTGGCCATTTCAAAAAAACGGACATCTTTAGGGTTGGAGCCCGGCCAGCCTCCTTCGATATAATGGAAGTGATCTTCATCTAAACGCCGGGTGATGCGCAGCTTTTCTTCCGCCGAAAAATTTATCTGTTCGCCCTGGGTGCCGTCTCGGAGAGTTGTGTCATAAATTAAAATTTGATTCTTTGTCATTTTATCCTCGCTTTCAAAAAAAACCGCTGCCAGGTTTTCCTGGCAGCGGTTTTCAATTTCCTAAGATTTGAATTGTAGCTATTCCACGACCAGGCCTCCTATGGAGAAGCTAATTATGATGATGCTAATTATTATGGTTCCAATCGTGATAATCTTCATAGCTAAATTAAACACTTAATTTTTTACATAATATTTTTTTATCATCTTTTTGTCAATAAAATTTTTCATAAATGTCAGAAGCATATAATATGTTCGATCTTGTAACCACTTGTCTTCTGTGGCTATCCTCAGCCAACTATTTTGGGGCAGCCTCAACCTTGCTAGGTGTCATTACACGCTTTCACTGCTTACACGTCCACGAAGTAAGGCATTGAAAAATGAATCAATTTACTGCAACAAAATCACCAATAAAATAATAGGTACAGATACGGCATCTTACAGAGACATGGCCCATTTCCCTCCGGACCGCTGTTTATAGCCTTCTTGAACATCACATAAAGACACCATTGTATATTCCATCTCTATATTTCATCATATTAAATACAAAGCTGTATCAAATTTCATGGTAAGGCAGATCATCCGTGCCCACCCGCTGATCAATTATTTTACCTTTTATTATAATGGCTTATAACTTTTTTACCGGGTCCAATATAAGCATTGGCACAAAGTATGCCCTGTCTAAGACTAAGGATATATCAGTTTTAAGAAGGAGAAGGCCTTCCCGGATCAAAATATTTACAAGTAAAATCTATTCTTTTGGAGGTGCTCAATGAAAAAGTTAAGCAGTATATTCTTTATTCTGATCGGATTGTTTCTGATCACAAGCATACCGGTCCTGGCGGAGGAAGCAGCTCAGGGTCAATCGGCGGTGGCCGTCACAACAGCCGCTCCGGCTATTCCGGCGGCTCAGGATGTAAAGATTCGTTTAGCCGATCCATCCGGAATATCCACAGGGAATACCTCGGATATTACAGCGGCTAAACCAGGAAGTCCCACAACAGGTGAGATCACCGACGCTATTGGACATAACAAAATCGCAATCAACCTGATGTGGACGCTAATTACCGGATTTCTGGTTATGTTCATGCAGGCCGGTTTTGCAATGGTTGAAACCGGGTTTACCAGAGCTAAGAACGTTGCTCATACTATGGCAATGAACTTGATGATTTACCCGCTTGGTATGATTGGTTTTTATGTTTGCGGTTTCGCGATAATGTTCGGGGGAATGGGGGCTCTTGGGACACTCGGCGGATACGCGGGTTTAGACAGCGAATTCACTATATCATTATTTGGCAAGACCTTTGGCCTTATCGGTACCAAGGGATTTTTCCTTAACGGCGTGTATGACGTTGGAGTGTTCGGATTATTCCTTTTCCAAATGGTATTTATGGATACCACAGCTACCATCCCGACAGGAGCCATGGCCGAACGTTGGAAATATGCTTCGTTTGTCATATATGGCCTTCTTGTCGGCTCAGTAATATATCCCGTCTTCGGTAACTGGGTTTGGGGTGGAGGATGGCTTTCGACGCTTGGTTCCAACTTTGGATTGGGCCACGGACACGTCGATTTTGCCGGTTCTTCGGTTGTGCATATGACCGGAGGCGTTATTGCCATAGTCGGCGCAAAGATACTAGGCGCAAGGATTGGTAAATACAACGCCGACAAAAGCCCGAATGCCATACCGGGACATAGTATCCCGATGGCTGTAATCGGTACATTCATTCTCGCATTTGGATGGTTCGGTTTTAACCCAGGTTCCACACTTGCCGGAACTGATCTGCGCATCAGCGTGATAGCAGTCAACACAATGCTCGCGTCTGCTACAGGCGCTTTCGCGGCTACCTTGTGGATGTGGTGGGTACGCGGAAATAAGCCCGACCCGAGCATGATGTGTAACGGTATGTTAGCCGGCCTCGTCGCTATAACTGCTCCGTGCGCTTTTGTCAGCGCGGGCGGTGCCGCTGTAATCGGACTTATATCCGGTGTGCTGGTAATCGAGGCCGCTTTCTTTATTGAAAGAAAGCTCAGGATAGACGATCCTGTCGGCGCAATCGCTGTACACGGTGTAAACGGCGCATGGGGATGTATAGCCCTCGGCCTTCTGGCTGACGGTACATACGGCGACGGCTGGAACGGTGTTGCCGGCACGGTTAAGGGACTCTTTTACGGCGGCGGCTCGTCTCAGCTAGTCGCGGAGATAATCGGAGTCAGTGCGAACATAATTTATGTCGGTATAATCAGTTATATAATATTCAAACTGATTGACTTGGCAATTGGCAACAGGGTATCCCCGGAAACCGAAATAGCCGGTCTCGATGTACCTGAAATGGGAGTTCCCGGATATTCGGGAGTAAAGCTTGATCCTCATAGCGAAACCCCGTTTTCCAGGTAATTAACGGTAAAAAAATAAAAGGAGGCATATATGAAAAAGATAGAAGCTATTATCCGGCCTGAAAAAGTTGATGATGTTCTTGCTGCACTTGAAGATGCGGGCTACGCGGGAATCATGATTACTGAAATAAAAGGACACGGCAAGCAGAAAGGTATAACACAGCAATGGCGGGGAAGTGAATTCAGGATATCACTGCTTCCAAAAGTCAAGATAGAGATAGTTGTCAAAGATGCTGATGTCGCTAAAATTACTAAAACGGTAATAAACGCCGCGAAAACAGGCAACATCGGAGATGGGAAAATATTCATCTATCCTGTGGACGATGCTGTGCGGATCCGCACCGACGAACGAGGCGACGTGGCCATATAGCCATCGGTTGAGGTTATCTTATGGAGAATGATAAATTAGATACCAGAGAAAATGTATTGGAGCGGTGTGTTTCCGACTGCGAAAAATCAGTCATCGTTCATGCTTTGGCAAGAACTAAAGGCAATCAATCAGCCGCTGCAAAACTCTTGGGAACTACAAAGCGCATCCTGGCATATAAGGTTCATAAATACGTGATTGATTGTGAACAATTCAGATGAGGATGAAATATAAAGGAGAATTAAACCCTATGAAAAATAATATGAATGAAATAATTGCAGCGGCTTTGCTCTTGCTTTTTCTTCTGCTGATTATTGCCGTACTGCCGGTATATTCTTGGGCAGAGGAACAAAAGCAGGCAGTACCGGAGCAAAATTCTGCTGTGAAGCAAGCCGCTCCGGCGACCACACCGGAACAAAAGCCAGAAGAAGATAAGGTGACCGGCGAAATAGATTTAAGTGTAATGAGCGCGTATATCTGGAGAGGGTACGAGCAGACCCGCGACAGTATAGTTGTGCAGCCGGCGGTAACGGTAAGCTATAAAGGATTTTCGATTAATGCCTGGGGAAATCTGGATAGCCGACCGTATTCAGCTACTGATGCCAAATATAGTGCTAAATACACAGAAACCGACTGGACCGTTTCCTATTCCCGAAAATTGGGAATCTTGCAGATTACTCCCGGCTACATTTATTATGCTCTAGGCGCGCCTTATGCCGGTGCAACTGCCCCGCTTGATTCTCAGGAACTCTTTCTGGCATTGGGTTTGGATACGATTTTGTCGCCGACAGTTACTGTGTATAAGGAAATTGATCATTACCATCAATGGTATTTTTTGTTTGGTGTGTCTCAAACCTTTGAGTTTAATAAAGTTATCAGCTTGAAGCTGGCTGCTTCCGCCAGTTACCTGTTGTCTAACGATGAAACCACTTATGCCAAATATGACAGTAATTCATTAGCCACGACGGATAAGTACAATAATTTCCATGATGGCACAGTTTCCGTTTCTTTGCCCATAGCGGTCTATAAGACATTGTCTGTTACTCCGACAGTTTCTTATGTATTTCCACTTTGCGATGATGCAAGATACGAGATGAGAGCGTATGGTAAGCGAGGAGTAACCAATCCATCCGATAGAGACAGCTCATATCTTTATGGTGGAGTTACTTTAAGTTACACTTTTTAAGATTTTCCAACTCCCTGTGGTCTATGCCACAGGGTAATACATTGGCTTTTGACGCCCTGCGGTCTCTGCCGCAGGGTAGTTCACAAGTGATGTTTGTTTTACAGCCGCTGCAATTTCTTCACAAACAAATTGCAGCGGCTTTTTTGTGGAAAAACTGTCTCAGTTTTGCGCTCAGAATCTTTCTTCAGTTACGCGATGGTCTCAAATTATTTTTGCCAATGGCTTTTACCAGCAGCATCAAAAAATAGAGAATACTCAGCGATGCCACAATTAGCGGAGCTGTGGGTAAATCCCATTTATATGAAGCAAATAATCCAAAAGCACTGGAAATAAATCCGAGCATCCAACCCCCAATTAATACTTTAAATGGTTTATTTGTAAATAGTTTCCCGATCAGCGCGGGAATAATGAGAAAAGCAAAGACTTGCAGTATTCCCGCCATCTGCACTGATTTGACCAGCACCAGGGCAAAGCTTAAGAAAAAGAGGAATTCCCATAGATAGCTGACTTCACCGTCACTGGAAAGGTTGAAAAACTTCTTCCTGAAGATGAAGTGAAAAATCCCGATGACGGCGTAGATGATAAACGTATAAAATAAGTCATTCCCGTTTATCCAGATGATATTGCCGTTGAGAATAGTTTTAAATTCTTCCGTTCCGTGCGGCGTATGATCAAGAATCAGCATGCCGATACCCAGAGAAAAAATGTAGAGCACACCGATAAAAGCTTCGATGTTGGTGTGTTTCGCTATCCGGCGGGAAAGAGCAAGAATAAGGGCGCCCAGAACGGCAAAGCAAACCGAGAAAACATACTTCATTGCGCCATCATGACTGAAAAGAAAGGAACAGGCAATGCCAACACCGATAAATTGCGCCAGTGAGAGATCGACAAAAACGATCCCTCTCTCCAGAATATGAATGCCGAAATACGCATGGATCAGGATCAAAAGAATGCATGCTGCCAGCGGGTATATGAAAAAGGTAAAAGCTTCCATGAGAATCTCCTTATTGTGATTGCAAAGATTTCAGAACAGTATCCATTAAAGAAAACCAGTCAGTGACGCCGGGAGCAGAACCAACATCATGGGGAATCACTATACTTTTAATACCGGTTTTCTGCGAAAGAGCGTCGATCTCATCTTTGCCATAATAGGTTGTGGTGATAATCCCGTCCGGCTTTGATCTTTTCATATCTTCTACAAGCTTTTCGATATATCCCGCAGAGGGCGGAATTCCGGGCTTTTCTTCAACATAACCCACAATCTGAAAACCATATTCCTGCGCCAAATACTCAAAGAACCGGTGGTAGGCAACAAACCTCTTCCCCTTTAGCGATATTCCGGCCCACTGTTTTTGTTTCTCTTTTAGCTTTGCTTCAAAAGCCGTAAGGTTTGTTTTATAAAAGGCGGCTTGCTCCGGATCCAAGGTACTGAGAGCATGGGTCATGCCCCGGGCAACACTTAAGATATTTTGCGCCGAAAGATGATAGTGAGGATTTCCTAAGGGGTGCACATCTCCCATGCTACGATCCACTGCTTCGTGCTTTTCGATGACTTTGATGAATTGAGAACAATCAAGATTACCGGCCTGCCCCGGTTGAATTTTAGGGTTTCTTGATGATTCAATTAGTAGAGGCAGATAGCCGATCTCCAGATCAAGGCCGTTATAGATAAGGATATCAGCTTTACCGGCTGCCAGAATCATGCTGGGCTTTGCCTCTATCTGATGGGGATCCTGGCTTGGTTTTACCAGAACTTTTATTGCGACTTTGTCTTTCCCTATGTCGGAGGCTAAACTGCCGATCCAGGGAAGCGTCGCTACGATATTGACTTTAGCAAAAGCAGGTGTGGAAAAAGTAAAC
The DNA here is from genome assembly GCA_003142535.1 of Syntrophaceae bacterium. Taxonomy (GTDB): domain Bacteria; phylum Desulfobacterota; class Syntrophia; order Syntrophales; family Smithellaceae; genus Fen-1166. Next base: position 15,784 of record PLMQ01000069.1, on the reverse strand, counting down.
ATAATTAAAAATGTGATTAGAATTTTTTTCATTGTCTTATCTCCTTAAAACTGGTGGGCGGGATGAGCGCCAATAGTGAAAATGAATTGCAGGAATAACTCGTCGTTGGGTTTGCCGGTTACGTCCGATTCATCATGGTTATATTGCAACCGCAAAAGACTGAATTCAGAGAAAGTGTAATCGACCATTCCTGTTACTCTCCAGGGCATGCGGCCTTGATCCTGTTTTGCGCCGGCTAAAATATAATCATTCTTGAACAAACCAAGAGTATCGTAACGTGCCCCGAACTCCCAGCGGTTCCACAGATAAACTCCCTGAATGTAAAGGCCGTCCTGGTTCCTATCGAGGCGTTGCACAATGCCACCCGGATTAAGATCAGTTAAATTGCCGAATTGGGTTCGATAAAGATATTCGCTTTGCAGTTTGAAACCCTGATATTTTGTCGGCTTCCATTTGTATGTGAATTCCAGGCCATACAACGTGGTATCGCCTGTAAAATCGGTATTGGCTGCCACCGTGTCTGTTTTCGTTTTGCCGGTAATGACTGATGGACCGAAGAGGATAGTTGCGTTATCGCTTACATCCAGAGAAGCTTTGGCAAATGCAGTATAGGCGTGAGCTCCTCCTGCCGCATCGGAACCGAATAAAGTTTTATTCTCTCCCTGCAGAATCTCGACACCTAAAATTGTATAGAAAGGCAACGGAGTCAGATAGGTATATTGGATGCCTTTTTCATCAATTCCCGAATCATCGGAGCTGATAAACGCCCGATAAGGAAGCGGATTATCCACAAAATCCCAGACATGACTATGTTGTGAATTAAGCCTGCCAAAGCCGCTTTTAAATTTACCTGCTTTGATCTGATGACCTTTGGGGAGAGACGTAGTTACAAAATAGGCTTCTTCAATTGTCGCACCATCTTCGCTTACAGGAATCGTTACATATAAATTGAAGTAAGGATCTACCGGAGCGTAAAAGGCAAGCTCTGCGGAATCGAGATTAAAGCCGTTGCGCCGGTCAAGTCCCTCGGTTGTATATCCGGATATTCCCCTGTTTTTTAGTTCGTCTGTTGTCAGGTTTGAGGAATAGGCATATGTGTTCAGTATCAGAGAGATGTTAGGATTGGACATAGCCGATGCACCGAACAAACCGGTAGCTTTAGTCTCTTTCTTGATTTCCTGAGGGTTTTCTTTACTTTCCGGTATAATTGCAACCTCATCTTTTTTAATTTGTTCTTTCAGTTCATTAATCATTATTTGTTGCGCTTTGATCGTTTCTTCCTGCTTTTTTAATGTCTCCTCCAGTGTGCGAACCCTCAATTCTAATTCACTTTCCGCAAATGCCTGGCCTGGTAGTGACAGGAGAAAAAGAAGAATAAACAGTATTATTCCTTGTTTCATACACGTCTCCTTCATCCTCATAAAGGATGCTTATCAGTAATGCGTTCTTTTATTTATCTTGCTTGGAACTGCTTAAGATAAGGAAACTGGAGGTGCTCGGTCAGAATATATGGGAAATTTGGATAAAGCCTGATGAAATGATTCTTCAGGCTGGTAAAGATAAGTAGTTGTTGGATAGAAAACAAAAGATTGGTGAACCTCTAAATTGCCGGAGGAAAATAAATTTGCGGCAATGCACAATGAACATTCATCATGTTGATGTCCGTCATCGTGATGATGGAACGTAATTGCCAGGGAGGCAAATAAAAAAACTATCGCAAAAAAGAAACATGTTATTCTACGATATGCTGGGGGAATGGTCGTCATTTTTACACTCCGGATAAAATACTCCTCCATTGGTAAATGAATATAAGAAATGAATGATCATTTGTCAAGATGAAATAGGTGCCTTTTTCTAGTTCTATTTGCTTGCAACAACATTTTAATCCTTTAATATTCAAAAACCACAGAATTATAACTTGAATTGTGGTACACTCATTAAGGCAGATCAATATCAATTATGAGCTTATTACAATGAAAGCAAATACAGCAAGTAGGACAGCACAATATATGGCATTGTTCAGAGCCATAGAGACAGTTCGACATCCTCATAAGCGACTGTTTACTGATCCTTATGCAATTTACTTTCTCGACAACGAACTCAAACGGGCAGTAAAAATTGCGGCAATTCCTTTATTTTGCGGACTTATCCAAAAAATTATTAATAGAAAAGCGGCTGGAGCGCTATCATCGGGTATTTCGCGGACAAAACTCATCGATGAATTGTTACAGCAGACTATTGGGTATGGCGTAAAGCAAGTGATAATTTTAGGCGCTGGTTTTGACACAAGGGCGCTACGACTTGATTTTCTCAATTCAATACCCGTCATTGAAATCGACCATCCTGACACTGCTAATTTAAAGCTCAAAAAGCTAAAAGAGATTTTAGGAAAACTGCCGAGCAATATTTGCTATTATCAAATTGATTTTAATAAACAAAGTCTTGCTGACTTAGCCAGTAGAAATAATTTTAACCTATCAATCCCCACGACAATTATTTGGGAAGGCGTTACAAATTATCTGACACAACAAGCCGTTGACGAGACATTTGAGTTCGTAGAAAAATTAGCAAAAGGCTCGTTCATCATTTTTACATACGTAAATAAACATGTCCTTGAGAACCCGCGATCATTTGATGGAGCTGTAGAACTTTTCAGAAACCTGAGCAAAATAGATGAACGCTGGACATTCGGATTTAATCCTGAAGAACTATCGGACTATTTAGCCAAGTTCTGTTTGACCATGATTAAGGACATAGGAGCATCAGAATATCGGAATAAATATATGCCTGAGAGAAAAGAGTTATTGAAAGGTTATGAATTTTATAGAGTAGCGTTTGCGACACGCCGGGTATAGATCTGCGGGATATCCAGAAATCTCTGGAATCGCTCGAAGGTGTCAAGGAAATTCATGATCTGCATGTCTGGAATCCTTCTGCGGAGAGCATTGCGCTAGCTGTGCATATTACTGTACCCGATCAAATGCTCAGCTCTGTGGATGAACTGGCGGAAAAGGTGAAAGGAATTCTGCTTAATGAATTTAAAATAGATCATCCGATTTTGCAGTTTGAATCGAACTCATGCGATGAAGCAGAGTTTTTATGCCGGCAGTTAAGCCGGATCACAAGGAGCATGTATGAGTGAATCTTTCCAGACAAGATTGATGCGTTGGGGTTTTAATTTCTTCCCGGTATATCGGCGGACGGGAGCCCGCATAACTTATATTTCCGCCGACTGGCATGAGGTGCGCATCTCGCTCCCTTTAAACTGGACAACACGTAATTATGTCGGCACTATTTTCGGCGGTAGTATGTACGGCGCGGTTGATCCGATTTATATGGTCATGCTGATAAAAATGCTCGGCCCGCAGTATATCGTTTGGGACAAAGCGGCCTCCATACAATTTAAAAATCCCGGTCGTTCGACCCTGTATGCAAAATTTAAGATTGAAGATCAGGAATTAGCGGCAATCCGTGAAGAACTAAAAACAAAAGACAAACTCGACCGCGTTTATCGTGTCGAGCTATCCGACAAAGAAGGCACCATCTGCGCGCTGGTCGAAAAAACAATTCATTTTAAGAAGAAGGGTTAATGTTGGATAACGAGCCTGTAGAAAAACTCCACGAAATAATTTTTATGCTATTTTCAGGAGTCTCTTTACCCCTCCCCGTCACACGATCGTCGATTGTGGGGCATTCTACTTGGTCATTTTTTCATGCATCTCCCACTAAATGCTGTTCGTCGACTTATCCTACAGGCTCAACGAAAAAATCAGCGGGAGGCGGGCGTAACCTGCCGATCCGCTGTATTGCCTTTGTTAGTTGTTATTTTTCTTATTATCATTAATAATTTTTCTCATGCAGATACTTTTTTCCATGTCTTTATATTGCCCATAATTTTCAATTATTTCGTAAGATAATTTTTTGTAAAGATTGATCGCTGAAGAAAAATCTTTATATGTTTCCACTATCAAACTTACCAATCCTTTCTCTTTTGCAATATCTTCAATTCTAATCATCATTTCTGTAGCGATCCCGAAACCTCGGAATTTTTCTTTAACAAATACTCTTTTTACTTCGAATGTACCTTTATCAAAAAACTTAATAGCAGCACATCCAACAGCTTCAGAATTTACATAAGCAATAATAACATCGTTAATTCCAGTCAGCTTATTAAATTGATTATACGTTGATTGAAGCTCACCCTTCTTTCTGGTGAGTTCTTCATCTAATTCCAGCGAAAGAATCTCAAAATCTTTTTCAACAGAATTAAAATAAACGTAATTTGTATTCATTTCATGCATGCCATATTATAAAAATTATTGCGCTTTATCGTCCAACTAACAATTAATATACGAACTTCGCTTTTTCCGATATTTTGAGTATCAAAATAACATAACTTCTTTTTTCTTGAAAGGAAAATGTTCTATTATTATAAGTGAATATCTATTTATAGCATTTCGTATTTTGTGATAATAAAGATGAAAAAAGAACTTCGTAAAACATGGGAAATTTGTTCAACACTAAAGTAAATGTGGTGCTATAGGGGCAAGTCTTTGCTTAGCTCATTAGCGATATCAGATACCTCAATACAAATGGCAATCCTCAATTTATTCGTAAAACTCCAATTATAAGAATGCAGCGAATTAAAATTTGTCAAAGGATTGTTCATGCCCGTGATTTCTCCTTAATTATTTGATGGAATTTTTTATCGGTATTAGGCATTATATTGCCATCTTTAGAGCACCCGTAGATTTATGGAGGCCTCTGCAAAACTCCTCTATACGTCATTCCGGGCTTGACCAGGAATCCAGGAAGCACTAGATAATACTGGATTCCGGCTTTCGCCGGAATGACATAATTGCTAGTTTATATGTTCTGCAAAGCTCAATTATGACCACAGGTAGGCAATTCATGAAAGTCATTATTTTTAGAAGGAGAAAAAAATGAAACTAAAATTATCACTGGTTATTTTTATTTTGTCTTTTTTCCTCGCTGTAACTGCTTTGGCTGCCCAAGAGGCGAAAGTTGAAATGTTCAGCCCGCAGGGCATAATTAAAAATGTACGGCAGGTGAGCGTACGTTTTTCGGAGCAGATGATCCCTTTCGGCGATCCGCGCAGTGAGAAAGATCCGTTTGATATAAATTGTACCGAAAAGGGCAGCAGCCGCTGGGCGGATGATAAAAACTGGGTTTATGATTTCGCCCAAGACATCTCCGCCGGAGCTAAATGTGAATTCAAATTAAAAGCCGGGTTGAAAGCACTATCCGGGAAAGAGATTACCGGCCAGAAGGTTTTTTCCTTTTCCACGGGTGGGCCTTCCATCATCAGGAAGATGCCTTATGAAGGTTCAACCACTATAGATGAAGAGCAGGTTTTTGTTTTGACGCTTGATGGCGAACCGGATTTAGATTCCGTTTACAGCAATGTATTTTTTTCGATTGAAGGGGTTCATGAACGGGTCGGCATAAAAATAATCGAAGGCAAGCTCAGAGATAAAATACTGAAATCCAGATTTCGAAAAATTCGGACAGTACCGGTAATATTAATTCAGTGTCAGCGGCGCTTTCCCAGTGAAGCGAAAGTGTCTCTGGTGTGGGCAAAAGGCGTGAAATCGTTAACCGGTGTAGCAACAGTTCAGGATCAGACGGTAAATTATCAGGTGCGTAAACCTTTTTTGGCCGAATTTCATTGCGAAAGGGAAAATAAGCAGGCCGGCTGCATTCCGATGTTTCCGCTGCGGCTTGATTTTAACTCATCTGTTTCCAAGTCTCAGGCGACAAAAATCATCCTCAAAGGACCGGGCAATAAAATCTGGAAACCGGAGCCGCTAAAGAATGAAGATGACACCACATATGTAAACTTTAAGGGGCCGTTTCCCGAAAGCACTAATTTTCTTCTGGAGCTGCCCGCGGGTGTAAAAGATGATGCAGGCAGAACGCTGGTTAATGCCGATAAATTTCCTCTGTCCGTGCGCACCGATAAATACCCGCCGCTTGCCAAATTTTCCGGACGTTTCGGCGTTCTGGAATCGAAAGAGGAGCCTCTACTGCTACCGGTAACGCTGCGGAATATTGAACCGCAGTTGAAAATAAAATCGCAGAAAATAGATAGTGATGAAGGCGTAGTAGGAAAAGTAGTCGGGAAAATTATGAATGTAAAGGCTGATCACGGCAAAGATCTGCAGGAATGGCTGCGGAGGGTTGCCATATCGCCCAGGGGAAAATCCATATTCGGAAGTTCAGGCAAAGCAAAAACATTTCAAATGCCCAAACCTAACGGCGCCCGGGCGTTTGAAGTTGTCGGCATCCCGCTGGAAAAAACAGGATTATATGTCGTGGAGCTGGAAAGCAGTATACTGGGCAGCCACCTGCTGCAATCGCCAATGCCCATGTATGTGCCTACGGCGGTTTTAGTGACCAATATGGCCGCTCATTTCAAATGGGGGCGCGAATCATCAATTGTCTGGGTAACGACGTTGGATGAAGCCAAACCGGTATGGGATGCGGATGTGACCATTCGGGATTGCCGGGATAAAATCGTCTGGCAGGGAAGGACAGATGCTGCAGGTCTAGCCCGCATCGAAAAAGCTCTGCCCAAGGATAATGATCTTCCCCGCTGTGAATTTAAATATGATGAAAGAAGCCATTATCAATACGGAGAAAGCCGTCACATGCAGGGATTGCAGGGTGGACTTTTTGTTACAGCGCAAACTGATAATGACTTTACTTTTGTCCATTCCAGCTGGAGTGAAGGAATAGAATCATGGCGATTTCAGTTGCCGGAAGAAGATTCCAATACACCGATGATCGCGCACACGATTTTCGACCGCACCCTGCTGCGGAAGGGCGAAACCGTGCACATGAAGCATGTTTTCCGCCGGCACACAACGAAGGGTTTTTCTTTTGTCCCCCAGGCACAATTGCCGCAGGTCATAGTTATTGAACACCAGGGCAGCAATGAAAAATACGAAATGCCCCTGAAATGGGACGTTGGCGGAATTGCGGAAACAGAATGGAAAATTCCCGCGGAGGCCAAAACGGGCAAATACGAAGTAAGCCTGCGGGAGAAAACTACAGAAAAAAAATCCCGGCGTTATTACTATGGCGGTGCCGGTAATTATATTTCCGGTAATTTCAACGTGGAGGAATACCGAGTTCCTCTTTTGAAAGGAATTATTCAAACACCAAAGCAGGCATTGATTAATGTCCGGGAAGTTACAGTGGATCTCGCTGTTCAGTATTTAGCGGGCGGCGGAGCCGGCAGCTTACCGATTAAACTGCGCAGTGAAATTAGCTCCAAGAATGTTTCTCCCTTTGCGGGTTACGATGACTTTGTTTTCAGTAATGGTGCCGTTAAAGAAGGGTTGGTGCGGCGTGGTGAGAACATTGATGAAGATTATAATGAGGAGATGGATGAAAATAATCAAGATCGCAAAACGAAAAAATTAGCAACGAAAGATTTGGTGTTGGATGCGGCAGGGACATTTAGGACGAGTATCGGGAATATAACCAAAGCGGATATTCCCCGGGAAATCCTCACGGAAATGGAATTTCATGACCCCAATGGGGAAATTCAAACGGTGGCAGCCCGCGTTCCCATCTGGAATTCACAATACAACATCGGCATAAAACCGGATTCCTGGGCGGCGGCCAAAGATGATTTCAAATTTCAGGTTGCCGTGCTGGATTTATCCGGCAAACCGGTTATGTCTGCGCCGGTCAGGGTTGATTTGCTGGAGAGAAAAAATTATTCGCACCGCAAACGTCTGGTCGGCGGTTTTTATGCTTATGAAAATACGCTGGAAGTGAAAAAGATAGGCAGCGTATGTGATGGTAAAACAGATGAGCAAGGCCTGTTGATCTGTCAGGCCAAATCGCCAGTGGCGGGAAACGTAATTCTGCAGGCGCAGACTTATGACGAGGAGAAAAGAAAAATTACGGCCAACAGGGACATCTGGGTGGCAGACAAGGACGACTGGTGGTTTGAAGTTAACGACAATGACCGGATAGACCTGATTGCCGAAAAGAAACGCTATGAGCCGGGAGAAAAAGCGAAATTTCAGGTGCGTATGCCCTTTAGAGAAGCGACTGTGCTCATTTCAGTAGAAAGGGAAGGCATTATTGAAAGCTGGGTAAAAAAGGTATCCGGCAAGTCGCCGGTTATTGAAGTGCCGGTGAAAGATAATTATGCTCCCAATGTTTTTGTCTCTGCTTTGGTTGTGCGCGGGCGCGTGGCGGGAGTAAAACCAACCAGCATGGTTGATCTGGGGAAACCGGCATACAAGTTGGGTATTGCAGAAATTAATGTCGGTTGGAAAAGCCATGAACTGAAACTCAACATATCCACAGATCGGAAAGTGTATCAGGTAAGACAGAAAGCGAAAATTAACATCAAAGTTGTTACTGCGGAAGACAAAGCTCCGCCAGTGGGTAGTGAAGTGGCCGTGGCCGTAGTTGACGAAGGCCTACTGGAACTGATGCCGAATCGCAGCTGGGAGCTGCTGGCGGCGATGATGGGGCGGCGCGGTTATGGAGTGCAAACGGCTTCCATGCAGATGCAGGTTGTCGGCAAGCGTCATTTTGGTTTGAAAGCTCTGGCGCAGGGCGGAGGGGGAGGAAAGCAGCCCACTCGGGAACTTTTTGATACTCTGCTGCTCTGGAAAGGCCGGGTTTTTCTTAATGCCAATGGTGAGGCAGCGCTGGAAGTTCCACTAAATGATTCGCTGACAAGCTTTAAGATTATTGCTGTGGCCACAGGAGATGCCGGATTCTTTGGAACCGGTTCGGCCTCGATTAGGTCAACACAGGATTTAATGGTCTTATCGGGCTTGCCGCCGCTGGTCAGAGAAGGCGATAAAACCTGGGCGGGCTTTACGGTACGCAACACCACTGATCGCAAGATGAATGTGGTTCTGGCGGCAAAAGTGGAAGGTTTGAAAGAACAGCTTGCCAATTTGACAGTTACGCTTACGCCCGGAGAAGCAAAAGAAACAGGCTGGAATATAACAATTCCCGCTGATGTTACGGCTCTGAAATGGCTTCTGGAAGTACGCGAACAGGGGAGTGCTAATTCCGACAGGCTCAAGATTACCCAGAAAGTTATTCCGGTTATACCGGTCAGCACTTTTCAGGCAACCATAACTCAATTGACTGACCGGTATGATTTAGCGGTGGAAAGGCCTGCCGATGCACTACCCGGAAGGGGCGGCATCAGGGCGACTTTAAAACCAAAAATATCCGCCGGATTGAATGGCGTTCTCGATTATATGCGTAGCTATCCATACACGTGCATGGAACAAAAGGTTTCCGTCGCCGTGGCCTTACGGGACAAGGACCGCTGGAAGGAAACAATGAGTACGCTGCCCGGGTATTTTGATCAATATGGGCTGGTGAAATATTTTCCAGATTGCGTCTGCGGCAGCGCCACTTTGACTTCTTACGTTTATGCCATAGCCAATGAGGCGGGCTGGAGTATTCCGGAGGCAAGTAAGACAAAAATGGAAGAGGGATTGAAAAGATTTATTGAGGGTATATCCACCTGCTCTTCGCCACTTGTCACCACTGATTTGCATCTGAGAAAAATTTCCGCGATAGAGGCGCTAGCGCGGGAAAGGAAAGCTCAGGCCGCAATGCTCAATTCCATTACCATTGAGCCCAATCTCTGGCCGACCTCGGCGGTGATTGACTGGATAAACATCCTGCGCAATATGGATGATATCTCCGGAAGGCAGGAGCGTTTGCAGGAAGCGCAGCAGATTATCCGTTCCCGTCTTAATTTTCAGGGAACAACAATGGGCTTTTCCACGCAGGGAACTGATTATCTGTGGTGGCTGATGGTTTCCAATGACGTCAATGCCGTCCGTGTTTTGCTGGCGCTGATGAACGAGGAACAATGGAAAGCGGATATGCCCAGGCTGGTGCAGGGCGCGCTGGCAAGGCAAAAGCATGGTGCCTGGGATCTGACCACCGCCAACGCGTGGGGTACGCTGGCCATGGAAAAGTTTTCTCAATCTTTTGAAGCAACACCGGTGACCGGTATGTCTCAGGCAACACTCGCCGGTAAAACAAAAAATTGGGACTGGAAAGCCAACAGCAAAGGACAGTCACAATTTTTCCCCTGGCCGCAGGGCAGCGATAATCTCAATGTAACGCATAAGGGAACGGGAAAGCCCTGGCTCATTGTGCAGAGTCTGGCCGCGATTCCCCTGAAAGAAGCATTTTCCAGCGGATACAAAATCAAAAAAACAATTATTCCTGTCGAGCAAAAGCAGGCGAGGCGCTGGAGTAAAGGCGATGTACTGCGTATTCGTCTGGAGATGCAGGCGCAGGCCGATCAGACCTGGGTTGTGGTTAATGATCCTGTTCCTGCCGGCGCAACGATTCTGGGCAAGGGATTAGCGCGGGAATCACAGATGCTGACCGCGGGTGAAAAGAAAAAAGGTTGGATCTGGCCGGCATTTGAAGAGCGGACCTTCGATGCGTTCAAGGCTTACTATGAATATGTTCCCAAAGGCGAATGGATGACGGAATATACAATACGCCTTAACCAGAGCGGCAAATTGAATTTGCCGACAACGCGTGTCGAAGCGCTTTATTTTCCGGAAATGTTCGGAGAGTTGCCGAATAAGGCAATGGAAGTAAATCCGTAGGCGATGGGGGTGGCCGGTGGTAACCGGAGTAATTAAACAATTGATTCTGGCAGTATCTATGCTGCTGCTTATGAGCGCGGATGTGCAGGCTTTATCCGCGTACGATAACCTGCGCAAATCTTATGTCCAGTCCGATTCGTTCCTGCTCGACAGAAATGGCAATATCCTGCAGGAATTGCGGACCGATAAGCAGCGGCGGCGGCTGGAATGGACGGAACTCAACGCAATTTCGCCTTCCTTGAAGGAGGCGATAATTGCCGCCGAAGACAAGCGCTTCTACGGGCATTCCGGCGTTGATTACCAGTCGCTGGGTGTGGCTGTGTTTGGCGGCATGTCCGGCGAGGGCAGGCGCGGGGCCAGCACCATCACGATGCAGTTAGCCGTTTTTCTGGATAAGGAACTGATACCGGTGCGTGGCCGGAAATCGGTATGGCAAAAAGGTAAACAAATTCTGGCGGCGCGGGATATAGAAAAGAGTTGGACAAAAAACGAAATATTCGAAGCATATTTGAATCTGGTAACATTCCGGGGCGAGTATCAGGGAATTGCGGCGGCATCCCGTTGTCTCTTCGGCAAATACCCGCACGGCCTGAACCAAGCGGAGGCTCTTGTTCTCGCGGCGTTAATCAGAGCGCCTAATGCCGCGGCCGATGAAGTTGCCTCGCGCGTGAGCAGGCTTGGACAGTCTTTAAATTGGCTTGACGCTGGTGCGGAAGCTCAGGCTAAAATCAAACAACTCCAATCCGTGCATTATGAAGCCTCAATAAATTCAGGATTTGCCCCGCATGTGGCGCGGCAGCTTTTGCGGAATTTGTCCGGCAGCGCCCAGGTGAAAAGCACGCTGGATGGCCGCCTGCAAAAATATGCGCACGAGCAATTGCATCAGCAGCTAACTGTTTTGTACAAGCTCAATGTCAATGATGGCGCTTTTCTGGTGCTGGAAAATAAAAGCGGTGATGTGCTGGCCTATGGAAGCATCGGCGGTGAGCCGAAATTGTCGATGTATGTGGACGGTGTTCGGGCAAAAAGACAGGCCGGTTCCACGCTCAAACCTTTTCTTTATGCGCTGGCTTTTGATCAACATCTCTTAACTGCCGCTTCCATTCTGGATGATTCGCCACTGGATATTTCGGTGAATACCGGTATTTATCAGCCGAAGAATTACGATTCAGAATTTCAGGGTATGGTTACGGCAAGAGCGGCACTGGCATCATCTCTCAATGTACCGGCAGTAAGCACGCTCATGATGGTGGGCACGGAGCAATTCGTCAGCGTATTGCGGAAGCTCGGGATAAAAAATCTCAGTGAAGCCGGTGATTATTACGGACCGGCTCTGGCTCTTGGTTCCGCCGATGTCAGCCTCTGGGAATTGACCAACGCTTATAGGACGCTCGCCAATCTAGGCGAAGCAGGTGAGGCGCGCCTAGTTGTTGATGCAAAAAATCAGCAGCCGCGGCGGAAAATCTTTTCGGCCGAGAGCGCATATATCATCGCGGATATTTTATCCGACAGGGCAGCCCGCAGCATTACTTTTGGTCTGGAAAATCCGCTCGCGACACGCTTCCGGGCGGCGGTAAAGACGGGAACCAGCAAGGATATGCGCGATAACTGGTGCATCGGTTATTCCGGAAAGTACACGGTGGGAGTCTGGGTGGGAAATTATACAGGCGAGCCGATGTGGAATGTCAGTGGTATCACCGGGGCAGCGCCGGTATGGGTGGAGATAATGAACTACCTGCACGGTGGTCAAACCCTGTCCGCCCCGCAGATACCGGCAGGCCTGGTAAAAAAGGAAATTAATAATTTTTCGGGAACGAATATTCGGGCAGACGAGTGGTTTATCAAAGGCACGGAGCCCAGCTCAGATATCCGGCTTACGGAAAATTATCAGCGGCAAATTCTTTATCCTTTAGCCGGAACAATAATAGCACTTGATCCCGATATACCCGGAGAGCGGCAAAAAGTGTTTTTTATCTATCGTGGTCAGGAAGAAGACCTGCGCTGGGTGCTCAATGAAAAGGCCATTGAAGAAAAGGGTAAGGCGGTGGGATGGATTCCGCAGACAGGAAAATATTTTCTTTCCCTCCGCAATCAGCAAGGCGAAACATTAGATGCAGTACAATTTGAAGTCCGCGGAACACCAGAGCAGTGAAATGTTACAAAATAAGGTAATCACGGATACGAACCCCAAAGCAAGCTGTGGGGTTCGTATCCTCCGCTTTGCGGGATATTTATATTACCCCGCTAAGCTTCGCACGCGGGATTAATTCAATTTGCAGATATTACTGCACTGCGCTTGTAATATCTGAGTTTCATTAATTCGCCTTGCCAATTTCAGCTTGTGACCTTTAGGTTNNTTTAGGTTACTTGTGACCTCTTGCCACCTTCAGGTGGTTAGGTTATGCACTACGTTTTTGGAATTGGAGTTTCGCGAATAAACCTCGATTATTTGGAGGCGCTTGTTTAGAGCTCTGCTCTGCGAAAAATAGATGGTCATAAAGAAAGGGGAAGCAATATGAAAATTATTCGTTTTCTTTCCGGGGATAAAAAGATTTTATACGGCGCATATAACCAGGATATGCCTGCCGTGGCCAGGATAATTGAAGGTAATATTTTTGGTGATTACAAAATTACATCCAAAGATGCACAAATAGTAAAACTGCTGGCGCCGCTTGTGCCGGTAAACATTCTTGCTCTGGGAATCAACTATAAGAAGCACGGCGACGAGACGGCTATGTCCTATCCGGAACAGCCGATATTGTTTCTGAAGGCTACCACCAGCATTGTCGGACATGAGGGGCCGATTATTCTGCCTGTCGCAGGGCCTGATTGTGTGGACTATGAGGCGGAGCTGGCGCTCATCATCGGCAAGAAAGCGAAAAATATCAAGCCGGATGAGGTTATGGATTACATTATGGGCTATACCTGCGCCAATGACGTAAGCGCGCGGGACTGGCAGTTTGATAAACAAAAGGGACAATGGGCAAGGGGGAAAAGCTTTGATACCTTCTGCCCGCTGGGGCCGTGGATTGTGACAAAAGAAGAGATTGCCGATCCGAATAACTTAGGCATCCGTGCTATTCTTAACGGCCAGGTTGTTCAGGAATCCAGAACAGCGCAGATGATTTTTAACATTCAGGAGATCGTCAGCAATTTGAGCAAGTCGCTGACGCTTTTGCCGGGAACGGTCATTTTAACGGGGACACCGGATGGTGTAGGATTCACCAGACAACCGCCTTTGTTTCTTAAAGCAGGGGATGTTATCAGCGTGGAGATCGAAAAAATCGGAACTCTGACCAATAAAGTAATTCGGGGAAAAAACCTGACTGATAATGATGAACTCTATAATTGGTAATATACACAATTCACGTCCGGCGACAAACATCGACACCACATTTTGTGGCCAAGATTTCCTTGACATACAAGTTCACTCTTCGTATACCCTGACACCGAAAAAGGAAGTTCTTATCAATTCGGCTTTGTTGTTGAAAGTAGTAGAGGGATTCGTGCAACTGTTTTGACCTTGGAAGAGACAGAGCGAAACCAAATGCGTAAATCCTTTCTGAAACCCGATGGCGCATCGAGGGGAAGGAAGGGGGTATAGCGTAACGATGGGCTCTGAAAGTTTTTTAAGTAGGTAAAAAAGTAGGGGGATAAGTAGTAGATATAGATCTGGGCGGCTGTCGCAATTAATGCCGCTTGTTATGAGTGAACGGACAGTGCGGGAACTTATTTGTCTCGACAAAAAAACAAGTTCTTAGTACTATGCAGGTAAAGTGGGCTCTGGTCCCATTGCAATTTCAGCATCAACGTCCCGGAGATGTCTTTCCGACTTAAGGAGGAGTAACCCATGAGGTATACGATAGCACTTGTTTTAACAATGGTCGGGCTCTTTGTTGCCTGTGCTGCGAAAGCGCCGTTGCCGGTGGTTTTCCAGATTCCGATAAAACATATCGACTACCTGAAGGAGGTAAAACCACTGCTCGACCGCCGTTGTGTGGTATGCCATTCCTGCTATAATTCCCCCTGTCAGCTCAAGCTCGACTCTTTTGAGGGTGCAGACCGCGGTGCCACGAAAAGGGCTGTTTACAATGGCTCACGACTAAAATCCATGGATCCAACCCGTCTCTTCACGGACGCCCAATCGACCAAGGAGTGGCGTCAGAAAGAATTTTTCAGCGTTACCGATAGTAAAGCTTCAGGCGAGTTGAATGATTCCATCATGATCGAGCTGCTTTCCCACAAGATGACAAACCCGAAAAGTGTCGGGGAATACAGGCCGGAAGCCGACGATCTGACCTGTGCCGGAGACCAGAAAGAACTTGGCGGATACCTGGAAAAACATCCGAACCGCGGCATGCCCTTCGGTTTTCCTCCGCTCAAACCCGAAGAATTCGAGATCGTTGCCGGCTGGCTGGTCCAGGGCGCGAATGGGCCTGATCCTGCCCAGCAGGAGATGCTC
Source organism: Syntrophaceae bacterium (assembly GCA_003142535.1). Classification (GTDB taxonomy): domain Bacteria; phylum Desulfobacterota; class Syntrophia; order Syntrophales; family Smithellaceae; genus Fen-1166. The sequence continues at coordinate 673 of PLMQ01000069.1, read as the reverse complement.
ACGTCACCAAAAGCAAGCGACGCTCTCGCAATAAAACAGTGGGAAACGTTTTTTAACCAGGACGATGCCAAACACGCCGTGACTGCCCGCTACCTCTATGAGCATCTTTTCCTGGCCCATTTGAAATTCGGCACCCCAACTAATGAGTATTATGAACTGATCCGCTCGAAGACCGCACCCGGCAAGCCCATTGATCTGATCGCTACCGTGCGCCCCTATGATGACCCCGGTGTTGAGCGGGTCTACTATCGTTTCCGAAAGATCCACTCCACGATCGTTCATAAGACCCATATGGTATTTGACCTTGATGACGCCAAATTGCAACGCCTCCAGGAGCTTTTTATCCAGCCGGAATGGTTGCAGCCCCCGCATACTGTAGGGTATGACGTGAAACTGAGCGCCAATCCTTTTGTTGCATTTGAACAGATTCCCCCGCGTTCGCGCTACCAGTTCCTATTGGACAATGTGCATTATATCATCATGACCTTCATCCACGGTCCGGTCTGTAAAGGTCAAGTCGCCCTCAATGTGATCGATGATCATTTCTGGGTCATGTTCCTGGATCCCGATCACGATCTGAGCGTGGCGTATCCGGCCTTTCTGAAGATGCACAGCGACAAACTACGCATGCCGATCGAAATCGGCAGTGACATGCGCGTCTTTAAGGCGCTGA
>PLMQ01000063.1 GCA_003142535.1 Syntrophaceae bacterium | reverse complement strand
TGGATCGGCCTGCATGAACCCGGCGATAATTTTGCCATTCACCATCAGCATTAACCTGCGTATTTTCCGCTAGCTTTAAGTTTGGCGATTTCTTCTTTTTCCAGAATGTTGAAAGCAATTTTCCCGACAAGCGTCGTCGGTAAATTGTCGCGGAATTCGATTTCGCGCGGGCAGCACCATTTGATCAGATTTTTCGCGCAATGATCGATCAGCTCTTTTTCCATTTCCGGGCTTATCTTGCGTTTGTCTTTTAAAACGACAAACGCCTTTACCCTTTGCACCTGCGCCTCGTCGGGAACACCGATGACACAAGCTTCCTGAACTGCGGGATGGCGATAGAGGATATCCTCAACTTGGGCGGGATAAACATTCATGCCGGAGGATTTGATCATGCGTTTGGCGCGCAGCTTGAAATAGAAAAAGCCGTCTTCGTCCATTGTCGCGATATCGCCGGTATGCAGCCAAATTAATCCGTCGCCATGGCACTGCAAAGTCTGCGCTGTTTCCTGCGGTTGATCCAGATAGCCAAGCATTACGGCAGGCCCGCTGACGCATAATTCACCTTCTTCTCCCAACGGCGCTTCTTCGGTGTTTCCGGTTTTGACTATTTTCGCCAGCATATCGGGGAAGGGAACGCCGATGCTGCCTTCGCGGTATTCGTAAAGGGGCATGGCCATTATTGCTGTCACTGCTTCGGTCAGTCCGTATCCTTCCATCAGCTTGGCGCTGCCTCCCTGCCGCTCGACTACCGTTTCGAATCTTTCTTTAACAGTCCGCGGCAGCGTATCCGCTCCGGAGAATGTCGCCTTTAAACAGGAGAGGTCGGCCTTGCAGAATTTTGGATTTTTGCACATTGCTTCGAAAAGCGTGGGAATGCCGATAACAAAAGAAGGCTGTTTTTCGCGAATCAGATTGACCAATATGTCCGGCGTAAACATGGGGACAAGGATGCTGCGGGCTCCGCCCATGAAAGCGGCATTAATGCATACCCCCAGGCCGAAACCGTGAAATATGGGCAAAATTGCCATGATTACGTCTTTATCATTTAAATCGCCCCAGGCCGCCACCTGCATGCCCTCACTAATGAAATTATAATTGGAAAGCATAATGCCCTTGGGAACTCCCGTTGTGCCGCCGCTGTAAAGAATGACGGCCATTTCATCGGCGCCCATAGCCGCCTTTTTAACTACCGGATGATTTTGCTGCATTATATCTTTCCACCAGATTACCATCGGGTCGGCCGGAACGGGAGGAATCTTGCGGCCTTTGGTCACATAAAAGCCAAATTTTTTGATGGGGCTTAAATAATCGGGAATCCGTGCCAGAATGAGTTTCTGCAAAGGCGTGCGGTCTTGGACTTCCTTGAACTTGCCGTAGAAAGCATCAAGAGTCAAAGCTATCGTGCTTTTGCTGATGTTGAGATAAAATTCAATTTCATTGGCTGTGGAAAGGGGGTGGATCATGCTGGCGACTACGCCGATTTTATTGGCGGCATAAAAACAAATAATTCCCTGCGGGCTGGTGGGCATGGATATGGTTATTTTGTCGCCTTTTTTCAGACCGATGGCCGAAAGTGCATTAGCACACTGGTCAATTTCTTCGGCAAACTGTTTGTATGTTGATGTGTAGCCCAGGAAATCATAGGCTATGCAATCGGGATATTTGGCCACCGTTTTTAATAACGCTTCATACATGGTGACGCGGGGATAATCGATGCTGTGCGGAACGCTGCCGTAATACTTCAACCAGGGTTTACTTTCGTACATATCAACAACCTCCTTTTTCGGTCAGGCCTTGACGATTTTAGCAGTTTAATTTACTGCAGTTCGGATGGGAATGATATTTTGCCGTTCAATGTTATGTATTCTTGCTGATGAAACCAAGCGCCAATGAGTTTACCACCTCCGGTTTTTCATAAATGGTTGTATGGCCGCATTCCGGCACGATAACGAATTCGGCATGAGGCATTTGTTTCAACAGCAGCTTGGAAAATTTAACGGGAGTGAGCTGATCGTTTTCTCCGACAGCGATAAATACGGGGCATTTAATTTTGGTCAATTCCGCGGTAATCTTGGCATTGGTCAGTGTGTTGTTTACCAGCCTGCCCAGCGACTCGACAAAATCTTTAGGTACTTTTTTCAGCAGCTCTTCTCTGTCGCGTAATAATTTTTCATTCTTTTCCAGATAGAAGTTACTGTAAATGGTGGGAACGGCGGCGCGGAATAATTTGACCATATCGCCTTCCTTAAGTATTTCCAGCCAAGCATCGGCAATCCATTGAAAGGCGGCATCAAGCTCCGATAACGCGTCAATCAGCGTGATGCTTTTTACGTAGCCAGGGAAATCCATCGCGAAACGAAGGCCGACCAGAGCACCATAAGAAGTGCCGATAATGTGGACTTTTTCGATTCCCAGTTGATCCAATAATGCCTTAGTATCCAGTGCATGCTGGGTGAATGTGTATTTTTCAACTGGTTTTTCCGACAGCAGTTGTCCGCGAAAATCGTGCAGCAAAACTTTAAAACCGGCTTTTTCAAAAGTCGGTACCTGAAACGCCCAGCCGGCAACCGAACTCATGAGCCCGTTTAAAAAAACAACCGCTTCTTTTCCCTCTTGTTTGCCTTTTAGTTCATAATAAATATTGACGCCATTAATTTTGATATTAGACATAACCATCCTCCTAATATTAAATATTTTTGATAATAAAGCCTAAAGCCAGACTGTTGACTACATCCGGCTTTTCGTAAACTGTTGTGTGGCCGCATTCCGGAATAATGACGAATTCGGCATGGGGAATTTGCTTTTTAATTACTTGCGACAGTTTGATAGGGGTCAGTAAATCCAATTCTCCGCAGGCAAGAAAAACCGGACATTTAATTTTGGTGAGCTCCCCGGTATAATTTGTATTTTGAACGGCATTGGTCAGTAGCCGCGAGAACGCTTCCATGAAATCTTTGGGTAAGCTTTTTAATAGTTGTTCCCTCTCCCTCAGCGCTTTTTCATTATTTTCGAGGAAAAAATTGCTGTAAATAGTCGGAACAATGGCCCGGAAGAACTTGAGCATGTCCCCGTCTTTGAGCAATTCCTGCCAGTTGGTGATAATCCGGCGGAAATTACCGTCCGCTTCCGAAAGCGCATCAATCATAGTAATACTTTTAACATATTCCGGAAAATCAATAGTGAAACGCATACCGACAACTGATCCATAGGAAGTACAGATAATATGAACTTTCTCAATTCCCAGCTGGTCCAGCAGAGACTTGGTGTCCTGCACATGCATGGAGAAGGTATAATCCTGCTGGGGTTTTTCTGACAATAACTGGCCGCGAAAATCGTGCAGTAATATTTTAAAGGCCGCCTTTTCGAATACCGGCACTTGTAGCGCCCAGCCGGCAACCGTACTCATAACTCCGTTTAAGAAAATAACGGCTTCCTTCCCTTCCTGTTTACCTTTGAGTTCGTAATAGATATTGATACCGTTGACTTGAATTTGCGCCATTATTCATCCCTCTTACTTAAATATATAATACAACTTCACGCTTTTTCAAATACCAAATGTAATTATGTAACCCGGTGAAAATGATCTATCGTCCAAAACGGCCGTTATGTAATAAAGAATCCTCCAAAAAGCATAATGACGGTATTCGCAATCCGAATAGTCGCCATTATTAGTGAAACTCCAATTCCAAAAGCGAAGCGCATTGGAATTGGTAAGTTGTAATGAGACCCAAACTTCAGAAACAAAGTACGCTGAAGTTTGCTGGTCGAATTATCCCGCGAAGCGGAGGGTATGATACCTGGCAGCAGCTCGCGAAATGTTTCCAAAGCTTGCTTTGGTAGTTCATACCCGTGATGGTTGAACAAAAAAATTGAACAGCAAAAAATCTACATGACGGACATAATTATGGTCAGGCGCGTAAGTAAAACAGTATGCAGGAACATACCCTTGATTTTCAATCTGCCCGTGAAGATATGCGCCAAAACGCGGCGTCCGGCTTCATCAAAATAATACGGCAGCCCCCAGCGTATATTGAGCAAATTTAAATCCGTAACCAAATCCGCTGAAGTATTAATGATAATTGCCGGATTTTGAACAATGCCGGCTTCAATTGTTAATTTACCCTGCCCAAAGATAAGAGTCACCGCGGCTTCGATATCCGGCAGATCAATGGCAGCGACCCCTTTCATCTTTTTATAAACTGCATATTTTGCCGGAGATTTTTCGATATTGCCGGCAATTAGTTCCTCTACGATAAAGGAGAAGGGCACATCTTGAGCATTATTAGAAAGATGAATATCCATGAAGCCTCCCTTTAGAATCCTGAAAGATTCGCTTTCAGGATAATTCGACCTGCAAGCTCCAGTTCACTTCGTTCCTGCAGCTTGGGTCTCATTAAAGAGCTTTTTTATAAATTTCCAAAACTTCGCCGGAATCCGCAACATAACGAGGATTGTTGACAATAGAGCCATCAGACATGCTCATGTCCGCCGCTTTGATTATATTTTCTTCTGTCACGCCAAATTCAGAAAGCTTTTGCGGATGGCCGATTTTTTTCGTTAAATCAAAAACACCTTTCACTGCGGCCTCGGCTGCTTGTTTAGTGGTGCTGCCCTTTTCACATACGCCCATAGCCTGCGCTATTTCCGCGTAATAATTTGCTGCATCGGGCAGATTAAATTCCATACAATGAGGCAGCAAAATGCCGTTGGCGATACCATGCGGAACATGTGCCACAGCGCCAATGGAATGGGCCATCGCGTGAACTATTCCTATCATCGCATTACCGAATGACCAGCCCGCCATAGTGGCTGCTAATTGTACCTGCCCGCGGGCGGTGAGGTCGCTGCCGTTTTTAACACACTGCGGCAGATATTTATTTAAAAGCCGAATGGCATGCATACCCAGAGCATCAGCAATTGGCTCGCGCTGCATGGAAGATATAGCCTCAACAGCGTGGCAAAAAGCATCCATTCCCGTAGATGCAGTTAAGAGCGGCGGCAGCTTGGCCGTTAATGTGGGATCAAGAATGGCCACACGCGGCGCATTATATGATTCCACAATCAATATTTTCTGCCCTTTGCTCTTATCGTAAATTACCGCGGCCCAGGTAACTTCACTTCCCGTTCCGGCGGTAGTCGGAATAACTATATGCGGCGTCTGTGGCCTGGTTAAAAGCTGAATGCCTTCAAAATCCGCAAGCGAGCCTCCCTCGGTCAGCAGAATGCACATGCACTTGGCCGTGTCAATGACGCTGCCGCCGCCGATGCTGATGACGATATCCGCGCCCTTTTCTTTGGCAAATGCCGCCGCCCGGTCAACAACATCCATTCCCGAATCTTGCGGCACGTCGCTGAATACTCCGACGCATTTTTCGCCTAGTGACTTTGTAATTTTATCCAGCAAGCCGGCTTTGATGATTCCTTGATCCGTAACCACGATTGCCCGCGAGCATTTCAGCGCGCTCATTTCGGATTCAACTTCGGAGGTTGATGAACCGCTGCCGAAAATAATTTTTGTCGGGCCAAAATACACAAAAGACAAATCTTGATCGTAACCCATAGCATACTCCTTTTATTATGATGTCAATTTACATATAAAACTGTTCTGCTCAATCCCCGTTTTATTGGGGACAAAACATCAACAATCTTTACTCTCTTCGATCGTTTGCCCGGCAGTTTACCTGCACATGCTGGGAATTCAGTCTTGCCTGCCCATCGTCTGTGTAGGGCGATTTCCCCGAAAGCGCCAAATTTATTTTTAGTGGACTGCTCGGGAAGCAGTCCGCTACATTATCTCGATGTCTGATTATCCTTCATCCGGGAAAATTGTGTTTACTTCCGTTAACAGGTCAATAACCTTGTTGATGGTTTTAACGTTGCGCACAATGTATGTCAGATCACCCCTGAGCTTCAATTTTCCTTGCATCAATGCTTTAGTGGCATCAAGTTCTTTTTTCGCTACCTGCTTCCAGCGGGCGTAGTCACCGGTCATGATGAATTTGGCTTCCTGCGCCTTGGCGGCATCACAGATGAAAAAATCGCGGACATCGCCGTGCCAGTAATCCGTGAACATATAAACCGGTTCGGGAACATTTTTCGAAGGATCGGCATTGACTGTTATGGAAACACTGCCTTCCCAGTCTTTGGCAATTTCCTTGTATTCTTTCGATCCGGCAATTTTTTCTTTCCACGCATCCATCCACTCCTGAGTAAAACCTTTGTATCCAGTCATTTTCCATCCTCCTTTTATTATTTTTTGTAAAGTTTATTTCTTAACTCCGGAAGTCCGAGCTCCAGAAGTTTTTCTTCACTGACAATACCGTTGGCAGTTAAGCCGCGGATGGCATAATATTCATCGCGCAACAGCTTCATATCGGGAATCGAACCAGCACCCGCCCCCTCCTGGAGAGGAGTTAGGATTTTTTTCGGCAGAACATCGTCTTTGGCGGAAACTCCCAATAAATTGTTGATACCCCGCTTCAGCGTCCAATCACGAGCGCCACTGATAAGGAAATCTTTAAATTCAAAATTAAAGCCGGTAATCGCATTAAAGGCGTCACGAATCGTTTCGGGCTTAAGGCAGTACAGCAGATAATGGCAAATAGAAAGACTGTTATCCAAGATTCCGTAGTTTTCCGAATTAAAAACCAACATGGCCTTGCCTTGAGATGTTTTGCCGTCGTAGTCCTCTTTCATCTCGAAGAGCTGCGGCCAGGAAACCATACCCTGTTCCATTCCCATGGCGGCATGCTGCAGATGGCAGGCACCGCGGTTGGACATCATATAGGCCAGCCCCATGCCGTGGAAACCACGCGGGTCATGCATAGGAAGTTCCAACCCTTTGACATGGACAGCAGAATCCATTGCCTTTGCTCCCAGTTGGGTTGCGGCTTTTAATGAACCTTCCGCCAGCGTACTTCCAAAGCCTTCCCGAAAAGCGATTTTCTTCAACAGAGCAAAAACAGTATCCATATTGCCCCAGGTAAGTTCCAGGTTGTCGGCCTTTTTCTTATCGATGATTCCTTTTTCATAAAGTTCCATGGCCATGGCAATGGTGGCACCGGCGCTGATCGTATCCATGCCGTAACGGTTGCAAAGCTCATTGGCCTTGATTACGGCAGCCAGATCGTAATTCATAATCATCGTGCCGAAGGTGCAGCAGGTTTCGTATTCAGGGCCCGGGCCTTCCTCCGTTTTATAAGGACCGTCTTTTACGGCGCACACTCTTTTACAGGCAACCGGGCAATTGGCGCAGGCATGCGCCTTTGTCAGATAAGTTTCCCGCATGGTGGGTCCGCTGAGCTTGGACGATAATTCAAAATCCTCGCCGAGAGTCCAGTTCTTAATCGGGACATCACCGGTCATCATTCCTAGATCCATTGCGGCATCCGATCCCATCAAATGCAGGGATTCGGCAAAGGCCGAATCTTTTATTTCGGCAATGGCGGCCTTGAAAATTTCTTTGTACTTTTCTTCATTTGCTTTTCCCGGCGGCTGATTGCCCCGAACCAAAATCGCTTTGAGTTTTTTGGAGCCCATGACAGCGCCCAAGCCGGTGCGTCCGATAAAATGAGCCTTATCGTTGCCGATAGCCGCAAACTTCACCAGATTTTCCCCGGCGGGGCCGATCGCCAGCACCTTTATTCCTTTATCTTCGGCCTTGCAGATGTCCGTTACTTCATAAATATCTTTGCCCCACAGATTACCGGCGGCAGATATTTTAGCTTCCCCATTGATGACGGATAGGATGACAGGAGACTTGCTTTGGCCGGTGATAATGATGCCGTCAAAACCGGCGCGTTTTAATTCCGGGCCGAAATTGCCTCCGCAGGCGGCCTCGCCCCAGATGCCGGTCTGTGGTGATTTGGCCGTGACGGCAAAACGGGATGTACCGGGGAAACCGCTTCCCACCATCGGGCCGTTCATGACCATGAGCGGGTTTTCCGGAGCCAGCGGATCGGTATGTAGATTATATTTTTCCAGATAGAGAGCAGCGGCGAGAGAGCTGCCGCCGATGAATTTTTTAAGTCTGGCCTCTGCGATTGTGAAGCTGGAACAGGTCCCCTTGGTTAAATCAACTTCTAAAAATTTGCCTGCGTAACCGTTCATAGTTGCCTCCCTTGCTGATTTGAGATTAAACTTCAGGGTTTATTTGCTATAAATAAATGGGTGGTTTTATCTCCTTTAGTTTGTCGCCGTCATATAATACGCTTTCCAGAAAGAGGCCGGAAGGTGGAGCGGTAAATTGCGCCGGCTTATCCGAATAAGAATTAAGCATTTCGTCGATATCGCCAATGGTGAATTTACCGCGGCCTGCTTCGGCAGTTATGCCAATTATACGCCGAACCATTTTCCAGAGAAAATGAGAGCCCGCAATGCGTATGGCAATAATGTTGTCCAATTCCTTTAATTCTACTTTTTCCACGTTCACCTTTGTAGATGTCTCTTTGTCAATCCTTTTGTCGGCAAAGGATGTGAAATCATGAAATCCTGAAAATACACCAATTGCCCGTTGCATTTTTTTAATGTCCAAATTGTCTTTAATCCACCAGACATAGCGTTTGCCGAACGCTGTTCGTCTTTTGGCAATTAGATACAGATAGCTGCGGCTTACAGCGTGATGACGGGCATGAAAACGCGGCGCGGCATTTTCGACATGTAAAATATTAATGCCGGCCGGGAGGTTATCATTAAGTCCCATGCGTAAATTTTCCGTGTTGATCTTTTTTGCCGCTTCTAAGTGGGCAACTTGGGCCATCGCGTGAACTCCGGCATCGGTGCGTCCCGCACCCTGAATTTCTACCGGTATTTCCAGGAATTTTTGGGCGGCGGTTATTAAAGTGCCTTGAATACTCTTGGCGTTTTTTTGCGCCTGCCAGCCGCTGTAATTGGTGCCGTCGTATTCTAATGTAATTTTATACTTATGCATCATGGAGCCTTTTTCTTGCTGGTTTGTCAATTGGCTTTTTGTTCTGATGCTAAAATACTCATTCCGGAGATGTGGCTTAATAAATCGCCCGATTCCGAATCAAAATTTCTTAGCTCGCGTCCCGGACGCAGAGTTGTTATTACAGCCTGCCCGATGATCTTTCTTCCTTCATTACCCTTTAAATCTCTTATTTTGATTCCCCAAATATTATGAAAAATAAGAGCTTTGCCGTTCTGATGGCCGATGTAGAGCATCACGTGTCCCTTCCGCCATAAGAGAGTCAAATAGGGAACGCCTTTTTCGATAATTATTTTTTCTTTTTGCTCCGGAGCGATGCCGTTCAAATCAATATAAGTTCCTACTTCTTTGACTTGATCTTCGGAGTGACGCGGCAGCCAGATGCCAAAGGGGGCAAAAAAGTCCCGAGTCATGGAAGAACAATCACGGTTTCCGTAGAGTCCGCCCCATCCATAAGGCTCGTCAATCAGTTCATTGGCAATTTTGACCACATTCAGAGAATTCAAAGGCAGCGGTTTGATTGCCATGGCTTCCCGCGTAATAAAACCATGCTTGATTACGGCATTCTTATTTTTATCCCCTACCGCTATGAGTATTTCCACTTTGTCCGGCATTTCTTTAACCAGCGGGAAGATATCTCCTATAGAAGCCTGTAGCCCAAAATCACCGGCTTCGTCGACAATTGATATTTTATCTTTAATTATGGCGACATAACGACCGGATTCCCATGGTTTAATGAAATTATTGTCCACGGCGGCAAAATCTTCTACCGGCATCCAGCCAAAAGTAAAAGAAGTTTCCACCAATGCCCAGACTTTATCTGCGCTCAGATGGCAGACAAACAGCGGTGTGTTGGCGGCAACCGACGACCGCTGCAAATTGTCAAATGGCCAACCGGCGCTGTCTCCTTCCGGGCTGAAAAAATGCGGACTTTGAGTAGGCAGGGAACGGAGATTGGTGTTGCGGGTGGTAATAGCGTAATAGCGATTATTGGGGAAATTATCCAAAACGGCATTCTGCTGGATTTTTTTCAGCCATGTTTTTGTATGCCTTCTTTTGTTTTCCCCATAACCGGGATTGGCGTTAAACTTTTTAAAATCAAGCGTTATTCTGTCGGGAAGCGTGTAAAAAGGGTCGCGTTGATGCCAGACGGAAAAATGAATAATGTTGTAATCTTCATCCAGGCGGATCTGGTTTTCCCGTGGAATCAAATCTTTAGTTTTTACCTGATCTTGCTGATAGGCAATGTGATCCTGGCGCAAATCACTTACATCTTTAATGGTTTCCGGCGCTTTCAGGCAGTTCGCCAAAGAAAATAAAAGGAGAATAAAAATTAAAGATTTTCGCATAATGTAAAACCCTATGGTCAATTCTGATAAAGCATTAATTGCTATTTGCTTCCGCTGAAATATGTTTAGGGTTTTTATAAGCTTTTTTGCAGTTTTGGGCAAGACTAATTGATTGATGCTCAGCAGTTTTTTGCTTTCACATATGAATAATTTTGTGGCATAAGATATTGAACGCTGGTATAAGTAATCCATCCGTCCAAGATTAAGAAAAGGAGAAAATTTATGGTTCCTATCAGTGCTTTAAAAGAATTTGCCTTTTTAAAAGATTTCAATGATGACCAACTGAAGAAACTGGCGACCCTGGCTTCTGAAGAAAAATATACTGCGGGGACACAGATGTATCAAAAAGGTGATACCGCCAGAGGTCTTTACCTGATGAAGGAAGGGAAAATTGTTTTGTTTATGGATAATTACATGGGACCGCATAAACCGCCCATGCAAGTTACCGTGGATATGATTACAAAGGGAGAGTCAATGGGGTGGTCAGCTGTAGTGGAACCTTATGTATATACGCTCGGAGCTCTTTGTGTTGATGATGCGCAGTTGATTGCGTTTGATTCTTTTGGCTTGCGCAAACTCATGGATGAAGATTGCGCTCTGGGTTTCAAAATTATGCAGGCCGTAGCCAGTGTAATCTCGCTAAGATTAACTCATACACGGATAATTTTAGTCGGTGAAAGAGGTCTGTCCGTTCTAACCGAATATTGATTATTAGTGAAACTCCAATTTCCCTAACGAAGTGCAGGGAAATTGGAGTTTCACTATCCCGTATAAGCGGGGGTATAGTGCCCCGTAGCTTACTTTGGTGTATATAACCGTAAATTTAGATGGGTAAAAATAATTATGAAAAATTCCAAATTTGATTCAATTATTGAAAAAGCAATTGCGAATGAAGAAGAAGCAAATCAGTTTTATTTAAAGCTTTCCGAAACAGTCACCGATAAAATGGTAAAAGATACACTTCTTTATCTGGCGAGTGAAGAGAAAAAACACAAAGAATATCTACTGCGTTACCGGCAGGAAAGTTTTATCGGCAATGCCACGGAAACCGATGAAGAAACTAATAACAAAATTGCCGAGTTTTTGCAGTTTCCCCATGTCAAATACGATATGGATAGCAAAGATGTTTATCTTCTTGCTGCCGCCAGAGAACTGAACTCCTACAATTTTTACAGGGGGCTGGCGGCTATTCATCCGGACGGAGAAATAAAACAAATGTTGCTGCAAATGGCCAATCAGGAAATGAAACATAAGGAAAAAGTAGAGTATTTATACACGAATACAGCGTTCGTTCAAACAGAGGGCGGATAATAGTGCTGATTTCGGGAAAATACATTATTTCGCCTTCCAGGGCTGAAAAAAGGAGCAGGAAAATTGTCTGATTTTGTACCAAAAAAAATATTTTTTACTAAAGGTGTAGGTACGCACAAAGATGAATTGCATTCCTTTGAACGGGCACTGCGTAATGCCGGTATCGAAAAATGTAACCTGGTTCAGGTGTCCAGTATTTTTCCGCCGCGCTGTAAAATGATTTCCAAAACGCAGGGGCTCAAAGAACTGGTTCCCGGCGCCATTACCTATTGTGTGATGAGCCGTTGTTGCAGTAATGAACCGAAAAGGTTGCTGGCGGCATCGGTCGGTTGTGCCATTCCCGCAGACAAATCATCTTACGGTTATATAAGCGAGCATCATGCTTATGGCCAGACGGAAAAGCAAGCAGGTGACTATGCCGAAGATTTGGCCGCAGCCATGCTGGCATCAACTTTAGGTATTGACTTCAATGTCGATGAAAGCTGGGATGAAAAAAAGGAAATCTTTAAAATCAGTGGGAAAATCGTCCGCACACTGAATGTCACTCAATCGACTATTTGTAAGGATAATAAATTCACAACAGTTATTGCTGTGGCTGTTTTTGTTTTTTAATTTTAAGCTGTTTTTATAATCACGGGTATGCACCCCAAAGTTTGTTTTGGGGTGCATACCCTCCGCTGTGCGGGATAATTATATTGCCCCGCTAAGCTTCGCACGCGGGATTAATTCAGCTTACCAATTCCTATACGCTTCGCTTTCGTAATTGGAGTTTCACAAACAAAGCAGGAAAATATTTTATAATTTGATTTAACAGGTATTCAAAAAATAGAGTTAAATAAATTTCCGAAGATGTTATCAAAGGGAAATTGGGCGGGACGACCGCTAATTGTAATATGCCCCGTTTTCAAAAAATATGAGGATTTCGTCGGGAATAATCATGGCGAGGCCACATAAAAATCAGGTGCAGGGAGATTAAGCATGACAAAGCAGACAAATATAATTGATCAGGCTGTCAAAATAATGACCGATAAAGAAGGCAAGTATTTGACCTTTAATCTTGCAGGAGAATAGTACGGCATCGGCATATTGAAGGTAAAAGAAATCATCGGCATGATGCCTATTACAGTTGTTCCGCAAACGCCCGGTTATATCAAGGGCGTGATCAACCTGCGCGGTAAAGTCATTCCTGTAATTGATTTGCGTTTGAAATTTGCAATGTCCGGCCGCCGACTATACGGAAAGAACGTGTATTATAGTTGTGGAAATAACGACGACGGGCAGAACAGTTTTGATGGGCATAGTAGTGGATTACGTTTCCGAAGTACTGAGCATTAAAGGTGCCGATATTGAAGATACCCCCACTTTTGGGGCTAAACTAAACACCGAATTTATTCTCGGTATGGCCAAAGTCGCAGGCGGGATTAAGATATTGCTGGATATTGACCGGATCTTATCTGTTGAAGAAATTAAAATAGTTGATGGGGTTGGCGGAAAATAAGATACAATAAATCCGACTGCTGCCGGTAATTTTTTCATTCGATCGAACTATGCATAATTATCTTGCGGAAAATGAGATACCTGCGCTACAAATGCAGGATGTTGGTGGTGCTCAGTTACCTTATCTTTATTATCAGGGGAAAGATTCAGCAGCGCAAATTCTTTTTGTTCATGCCACTGGTTTTTTGCCGTGGCTCTGGCAACCGATAATAGAAAAATTACTTCCGTCCAACAATTCCTGGGCGCCTTTTATTTGCAACTACCGCCAGTGTGATCCCGAAAAAGGCGGCTTGAACTGGGATACGATAGCCCGGGATCTGGCCAGTTTTTGCCGTTTGCAGAAGATTGATTCACCGTTAGTAGTCGGTCATTCGATGGGTGCTACGGTCTTGACTATTGCCGCAGCATTTTACGGGCTCATACCGCGCGGCATGGTTCTGATTGAGCCGATTTTTCTACCCCAAATGTTTTACGAAACGAAAATGAGCATACAGAACCATCCCCTGGCTGCCAAGGCCATAAAAAGGACAAATCACTGGAAAAACGAAGAAGATGCGCTGTCTTATTTAAGGTCAAGGCCGCTTTTCAATGGTTGGGATGAACGGATATTGCACCTGTATATCAACTACGGCATGCAAAAACAGGAAAAAGGTCATTTAAAGTTGACCTGTACACCGGAAAGCGAGGCGGCGCTTTTTATGGGCGGCCGGGAATGTAATCCTTGGCCGGCACTAAATAAGCTGAATTATCCTGCCCTGGTTATCGAAGGCGAAAAGAGTGAAAATAAAAACCTTGTTGATATAAAAAAATTGGTAGGTTTACTAAAGCAGGGGAAACATAAATTGATTGCCGGTGCAGGACACTTAATTCCCATGCAGAAACCCAACGATATTGCGGAAATAATCAAAGAATTTAATAGGCAAACTAATTAAGCTCCAAAAAGGAGAAACAAGCCATGGTTAAAAATACAAATTTCCGGAACAAACTCCTCTTTACGATAATGCCTGTTACAGTTTTAGCCATAGTCCTGATGGTAATATTAAATAGCTTTTCAAACGAATCTTCTGGCGCTCAATGCCGCCGTGGAAGCTGCACATGCGGATGAAGCAGATGCCGGGCATTGAACAAATCAGCAAAATGGTTATAGACCTCGATCAAATAGTACAGAGTAATGCCTCCAGTGCCGAAGAAACAGCATCGGCGTCGGAGGAAATGAGCGCGCAATCCAAGGCTATGAAGGAATCGGTGATTGAATTTGTATCATTGGTCGGCAGCGAAGGTAACTATGTTCAAAGAATACCTGTTGCCGTGTCCGCGCCTGCGGAGAGAAAGCCTCCGGAAAAAAAGTCAACGGCACCTAAAAAGAAGTCGTTGCCCGCACCTGTGCCACGTAAAGACTTTTAATCAAGCTTCGCTTTCTTTTAACGGAAGAGAAGGAGGGGTTATGATACCCAGCGGCTTGCTGTGTGTTTCATATAATTAATTACCTGCATATTGCTGATAAAAAGGCGCTATGGCTACCGTAGATTTGTAATCACGCGTTTTTGCCCTCAGGATGTTTTCGCGGAATTTTTGTAAGACTTAATCACGGGTATGAACCACAAAGCAAGTTTTGGAAACGGATTGAGTAGTCCGCCGTAGGCGGATTCAACTTACCAATTNNCTTGTGACCTTTAGGTTATGCACTATGTTTTTGAAATTGGAGTTTCACGAATAAAAAAGGCACTGCTTATGATAATAAACAGTGCCCATATTGAAGTCTTAACTAAAAGATTTTCTTATTCGCTGGCTACAACTATCAAATTTCTAACTTTCTGGAAGTAGCAGGATTTGAGTTCTTTATTCCATGTATATAACCAGCTTCCCTCTTCTTTACCGGAAGCTACCAATTTCGTAATGTCTTTTATAAAGAACTTTCCCTCTCCGTCTTTCGTATTAATGTCTTTGTTTAACAGTGATTTATCGGCGCTGGCGATAATCTTGCCGTTTTGCCTGGGATCAATCACGAAAGCAAAAATTTTACCCATAGTGAAAATTCCCTGCGGATCATTAATTTGCGCTAAAGTTGATTTCTTTCCCTTAGCTGCCATGAAATTTGCTACTTTTGTTGTGAGCCCTTTCAAAGGCGATGGGGCATCCTGTTGAATTACGGCAGAGGTTTGAGCTGGAGCAGGTTTGCTGTCTTGTATTCCCAGTTCTTTCATGAACTCCGCACATGAACAAAGAAACATTACAACGACTAACATCATTGCTAAAGATAATACTTTTTTCATAACATCCTCCTATTTAATAAAGACAAGATAACAACATACTAAACATAAATTTTCTATTAGTCAATATCTGAATGTCCAGTAATTAAGGGATTTATTTTAGAAAAAATAGTTTTTTGGTAGGTAATCAATTAACTTGGTAGTCCCACGGGGGCTTGAACCCCGGTTTCCGGCGTGAGAGGCGAATCGAAAAGATATCTAAGTCACCTGTTTTATTACAAGTATTTGCTTTTATTGAAGTCTGTGTGTCCCTTTGTGTAATCTTGTGTAGCTATTTTCCCCCGAATACGAGCAAAAGGACACACCCAGGGACACACCTTTGAATATACCGTTTCTTTTTTCCTCCTACCATGAATTCGTATGGAATGATATGTAATAAGTTTGTAATATTCATGAAAATGCAGGACTTCAAACCGTTATAAATGATGTATTTACTCAATAATTATGATATGAATGACGTGAGGCACGGGCGCTAACGGATACATGGTTGAAATATTGTGGCATCGTCGGAAAACCAGGCGGATAATAGAGAAAACAAACGTCAACATGTAGTATGGGGAGAAACCGGTCTACTCAACTCAAAGGGTGTCTGATATATGAAAAAAATACTCCATGGGCACCAACCAACCTAAAATCTAAAATCAGCAAGCCGCAATCACTCCGGGTATTGATAGTTGAGGATTCGGAAGATGATGTGTTACTGATAATCCGTGAACTGAAAAAAGGTGGTTACAATCCATTGTATGAAAGGGTGGAAACATCAACGGCCATGAAAAAAGCCCTCAAAGAAAAACCTTGGGATATTATTCTGTGCGACTACACGCTCCCGAAATTCAGCGTTGCCAAAGCCATTGCCGGGTTATTGGAAACAGAATATGCCGGACTCGATGCCGAGCTTGCCGTTCCTTTATTTAAGGGGCGCATTTTAGCCGGCCTCAGCGGATCTTTGGTGAAGAAAAGAGATACAGCCAATCCTTTCGCGTTAAACAATAGTGATTTAGGCGATCATTATCATAATCATACGGAATTTTTCAATGCCCGTCTGAATCTTCCGGAAATAGAAATGGCTGTAGATGTTAAGGCGGGTGAATTTCTGGCCGGTGATAAAGGCGCGCGTATAACCATTTCCAATAATTTCAATGGGGTTATCCTTTCGGCCTGGTAAAGTATAACGGATACATCGCGTTTCAGCGATCCTTATAATAATGGTTATCATGATAAGGGCATTGCCATATCCATTCCACTGCGCATGTTCTTAGGCAGGGATTCGCGCACATT
This sequence comes from Syntrophaceae bacterium, assembly GCA_003142535.1. Classification (GTDB taxonomy): domain Bacteria; phylum Desulfobacterota; class Syntrophia; order Syntrophales; family Smithellaceae; genus Fen-1166. The sequence continues at coordinate 11,795 of PLMQ01000063.1, read as the reverse complement.
CTATGATTATTCCTTATCGGCATGGACAAGGGATGTGGCGCAGGATATCAAACACCGGACATCACTATTTGATTTTATCGGCCGCAATACGCTGCGCTATATAAACAATGATGCAGACATGCTCCTACCGTAATCTAATTTCTTTTTGTTATCCAGTCCTTTAATGTGCTTCTTTTATTTTCAAATATCGCAATGGTTGACATCTCTTTATCATGAAGGAACAATCTCCATACGGTCTGGCCGTGTCTCTTCCAAAGGCTTTTAATGCGATAGAAATACAAGAAAAGCACTGATAGCGGATTCCTCGCCGCCGGCTGCATATTGGCCGGTGTTTTTTTTGTTGAAAAAGCGCATCTGATGGCATGAAGCAACTTATTGAGTAACGTGTCATTATTAAAGAGCATTGCAATATTTGATGATATGGATGCGGCTCTTATGAATATTAATTCCTCGGCAAGTGCCGTAGCGTGAAAACCATCATTATATACATCAAAGCTCTTCATTATTTGTTCAGGAATAGCTGTGCCCGCAAATTTCTTAGCCAAAAAGAGGGACAGGTAAACACATTTGCTTACGCCCCATTCCTTACTCCTGCTCAGAACTTGCTTCCAATCAAGGTCTTCTGCGTAATGCTCAATTGCCGTTGAGATATCAAACAACGGCATGATCCCGTTGTTGAATCCGTGGTGATAACTTGCGTGCATGCAGAGATGGAGCAACAAATCTTCGGGGCATAATGACGGCACCTCGATCCCCTCGATGAAGCAAGTTTGAGCCCGGGTAAACAGTTTTTCCACATCGACTCGATCAGAAAATGGGGGAGGCACAATGTTGAAATGCATTTCGATGATTATCGAATCTTTTTTCCTGTACGATGGCAAATGCTCTTGTGAACAGTCTGTTTCTTCTTTTGAGGAGACATAGCCCTGTTCGGCCAATATGTCATGCACCATCAGGAGATCAGCCTGTTTCACCAGCAGGTCTATGTCGCCCATCGGCCGCAGGGTGATATTTCGATACACGGCGCTTGCCAGATGTGCCCCTTTGAGCGCGATCACCGGGATACTATGCTGCCGCAATATCCCCAAGACCTTGCCCAACTCGTTATACAGGCGCATATTCCTGCCGGTAGTATGAAGATAACTGTTTCGCAGTTTCTGCAATGCCTCCGCTGGAATCTGTACGTCCGGATGGCATGTGGTCAGCCGATGGTACAACAAAGGCGTAACGTGGTGCAGCGCCGATTTGTGAAGGAGATCGTCCCAATCCACGCAGGATCGCTCTTCCAATCCAGTGGCTACTGTCCCTTCCGGATTTCTCCGGAGGAAGGAAATGAGCAGTTCATCGGTTCGGGATCGATTCATCTAATTACCTCGGTTCGTCAAATCGTCAACGGTATTGCCGGGCCTGGATTTCATATGTTCCACCACAATGAAGCAGCTCTTTGTGGGTGCCCCCCTTCGCTGATTTTTCCCTCTTTCAGCACATAGATGCAGTCCGCCATACGGACGGTAAAAAAAAGCGATGGCTGATCAGGATGGCAGTGTGACCGGACACCAATAGAGTAAGTACCGCATTCCGTAGGTATGCTCGAGAAGCTCGATAAACCTTGGAAGATCCATATCCACCATGGATAGAGGGCTTTTTCCCCCAGAAACATCAATATTGAGGAAAAATCGCTTGACTCTCTCCTTATGTAATTCAAGCAGATCGCAAATGGCGTGAATCTGGCGCAAAACATCTTCAATGGACACCCCATCCCTTTGCAGAAATTCCTGCTTTGTCCAATCCTCGCTATCGTCATTCTCTGAGGTCGGTGGTGAATCCGAAAAAAGGCCCCTTCTTTTGACCACACTTATCAGATAGCGCGGATCATATTCTTCATACATACATTCTTGCACATCGAAAACGCCACCCAATTCGCGAGACAAAGAGTCTACAGTATGGTTCCGGATATACAGTCCAAAAGAGAGCTTCTCTTCACACGCATCCATCTGTGAGAAGTAGTGGTCCAATCGGCGTTGGCTTGTCAGCCAATGAATCATGGATTCCGGATACCCAAGATTCGACATCCCGTTCCAGAAGGAGGCATATTTCTTGCGGGTTGCTACGATAAACCCTTTCCCATCGTCATTCAGTGCACGTGCGAGGCCTCTTTGAAGAGCCAATGTCTGAACCAGGGAAGGCTGAAATCCATAAAATTCCAATAAAAAGCCATCAAAAGATCCTGGCGGGAAAGTGATGTTTTCAGCGTCCATGCAAATTGCCTGAAAGGGAAGCTTAAGATATTCCGCCCGCTCATTTGCAATCCCAACCAGTTGTTCGTCCGTATCAATTCCGATAACCTCATAACCTCTCTGCGCCCAGCCGAGGCATTGTGTTCCAGTGCCACATCCTACATAAAGCAAGCGGCTGCCAGGCTCAACCCGTGAGAAGATAAACTCATCGCGCGGCGTGTATCGAAATTGGGGAGCCTCGCCATGTTTTCGCAACTCTTCCAATTGCCTCTTGCTTTTTTGGTATATCTTCTCAAGGTTAATTTTCCATCTTTCGATGCATGCTTCAGCAATCTCCGCGGGTGTTGCTATGGTACGGACCATGCCTAAAAGAACCCTCTGCAGAGCGTCGTCGAAATCCCAGAAGAAATGTTTGTAGCTGTTTGTTTTTCCCTTGTATAGTGTGTCTGCGTGCTTCGAGAAGCGGAGAAATGGCTTCATTGGAGGCGCATAGCCAGAAATTCGCCACGATAGGTCAAGAATGCGCTTCAAAGTATTTTTGCCGTCGTCGGTATACTGCTTATCCATGGTCACGTTGCGTTCCTTATAAAAATTATGGCATACAAAAGGGCGCCGGGGGCATCAAGCTTTCACCGGTAATGCTGGGCCTGCATTTCGAACAACCGGGCATAGGTTCCTCCCACGCGAACGAGTTCTTCGTGGGTGCCACCTTCGATGATGCTTCCATGCTTCAGCACATAAATGCGATCAGCCATCCGGACGGTGGAAAAGCGATGACTGATCAGGATGGCTGTTCGACCAGACACCAGTTGCCTGAAACTCTGGAAGACTTCATATTCCGCCTTGGCGTCCATGGAGCTTGTCGGCTCGTCCAGTACCATGATCTGTGCATCGCGCATGAAGGCGCGGGCCAGCGCCACTTTCTGCCACTCGCCAATGCTCAATTCTTCCCCGTTCTCGAACCACTTTCCCAGGATCGTATCATAGCCGCGAGGCAACGCGCTGATGACTTCGTCAGCACCCGAACGACGCGCAGCGGCGATGACCCGTTCATGGTCGGGCGGGAGGCCCGTATTCCCAAGCCAGATATTCTCCCGGGCTGTCAAATGGTAGTGTGCATAGTCCTGGAAAATGATGGCGATTTCGCGTCTCAGCGCTTTTGTTTCGAACTGGCGAAGATCTATCCCATCCATGACAATGGTCCCACCTGTTGGATCATACAGTCGGCACAACAACTTGATCAAAGTCGTCTTGCCCGAGCCATTCTCACCCACCAAGGCCACCACTTCCCCCGGCCGGATGGTGAGTGAGATATCCTCAAGAGCCTTCCTGGCGCCTCCGGGATACTGAAAACTCACATGGTCCAGCACAATACCACTTTGCATCGGCTGAGGCACAGGGCTGGCATGAACCGGCTCGATGACCGTTCGTTTCAGGTCAAGAAACTCGTAGAGATTGGAAAGGAACAGGTTGTCTTCATACAGTCCCGCCAGATTGCTCAATATCCCCTGAAGAGATCCCTGTACGCGTTGAAATGCTTGGTAATACATTACCATATCACCAAGCGTGATCTTCCCCCACATCGCCTGATAAGCAACGTAAGCATACGAACCATAGATCGCAGCTGTTGCAAGGGTCTGGGCCGTAAAATCGGCCATGGAACGCCTGCGCGTGATGGCCAGTCTTCCCTTGCGGAGCTTCCAGCGAACATCGCGAAACCGGCGCATGAACAGAGGTCCAAGATCGAACAGACGGATTTCCTTGGCGTGGCTGCTGTCGGTGAGCATCCAATTGAGGTAGCCGGCTTGCCGTTCCGTGGACGTCTGCTCACGTTGCCAGCGATACATCTTGCCGGTATATATGAGTCGCACCGCGGCACCAGAAATGACGGCAATGAACAGGATTACCGCGATGATCCAATGAAATGACAAGAGCAGCGCTGCTATTGCCAGCAGAGAGATTACGTTCTGACCAATCTGCGCCAAACCATTAACGATACTAATGGGCCGAGATGGGGCCTCGCGTTGGGCGCGATGAAGTGTGTCGTAGTATCTCGCGCTCTCGTAATATTCCAGATCGACCTCAATAGACTTGGCAAGCAGGACATCGTTCATGTGATCAGTGACGATGAAAGCCTGCCATTCGCTCACCAGTCCCGCTATCGCCCGGATCAAGGAAGTAAACAGGATCGTCGCACCCATGAGGCCAACGAGCAACAGCACGTGTCTAAAAGCGGCCCCTTTGTAAGGAGCCACCACCCCTGCAGTCACGGCGTCCACCATGAGCTTCGTGAGGTACAGCGGGAGTAACGTCAATACCCCCTGGACCACAACGAGAACCCCGTTGACGATGGTCCAGCCTTTCGCGCTCTGCCAGACAAAGCGCAAGGCGCGACCAAGCTGCAGGGCGCGTCGTATCTTCAGTTTTAAGGATTCAGCCTGCTCTTGCATAATTAGTGTCCTACCCCAAGCGCCTGCTCAATTTTCTGCCAGAAGGCGCCGGTGAGACTGACGTCAAGCACATGTGCTGGTACAACCCTGGCCAAGGCGCAAAGGTTGTTGAACCGTTCCAGATGCAGGGCGCGGATTTCTTCTTTGAACAGGCCTATTGGCATGAACATGGTGGCCTGTTCCGCACACTCCACAAGCATGCTGACAGCATGCCCGGGGCCCACCCGTTCCACCCGGTCTTCAACCGCTTGGGCCAGGAAGAAGATGCCCTTGAGAGGCACAGCGTTCTGCACGTCCCACGTGCCGCCCGGCCCCCCATCCAGGAAACGGCTCCAGGTGGGCCACGGGTGCGCCCAGTAGTTCGCTTGTGAATCCCGCACCACCAGCGTGGTATCGTCGCAAAGCGAACGCCACGGGGCCGGGAGCCGGTTGCTGGCCGTGGTCTTTCCCGTCCCGCCCGGCGCAGCCAGGATCACACCCATGCCGTCCCGTTCAGCGAGCGCGCCGTGTATCAGGACTCCTCCGCGAGCCTGCGCCTCGCGAGCAAAGACGAGCGATAATCTCACAAGATTGAAGTGCGGGCCGCCCCAGTGATCGCTTGGACTTAGAATGCAGGCAACGACGCCGTCATTCTCTGATGCCAACGGAACATAACAATCCGTCACGGGAGTGTGCGCGTCAACCTCTACAAGAAGTCGGCATGGTTTGCCGTAATCAGAAGATCTAATTGCGCCTGTAGTCCCGCGTAACTGCATCGCGCATCCCAGTTGTGAAACAATGGATGCGGCCTCCTCGTCCCCGGCGGCAATTTCCCAATGACTTCCATCAGCCAAAACGAGGTTATGCCACACTTCCTTCGTCAGTAGATGGTTCATGGTTCGTTGACGTTCAGTTAACACTTGCCGGTTCAATTTGTCCCTATCCTGTTGCCTTGGAAGCGCGCTTCCATCCACAAACAGGTGAAACGGCCTTTGAATCTGCCATCGTTGCGCGTGGTCCTCGTATCGCCCAATGATACGCTGCCCCAGCAGAAGTTGAAACTGGTCCCGGCCTCGGGCGTGGAAGACGACGACTCGCGGCCGGAATGGAGCAGGCAACAACCTGGCGATCAACCCCCAGTGAGACAGGGCTTGATAAAGGGGATGCAGCAGAGGAGACACGCCATGGTCAAGGATGCGACGCCAACGAAGCCAATGGCTTGTGAGCCGGCCCTGTAACCCGCCCGCGATCTTCCGCCGCTTCTGGCCGCGCCACGCGGCCACCACCTGGCCTTTGATGTTCTTTGGCTGCAAGAGAAGAGCATCCTCCCGGGTGTTGTTGTCACCGAGTGTGGATATGCCTGCGGGGGTCACACGGACGATGCGGTGTATGACCGGCTGATCACCCTCCGGCGGCAGGAAGAAGACCACATCCCCGACGCACAAGGGCCTGCTGTCATAAGGCATGATCTCCATCATCTCCGGCTCGCACAGAGTCGGATTCATACTGGGGCCGACATAAGCAGCGAAGAACATGGCCCCGGGGACATTCCCGTTATTATTCTGCAACGGCATTGCCGGTAGTGATAAGTGGAGACGGTGTGGATCTTGTTCCGAGACGTGAAGCTGGAAAGAGACCGGCTGCTTCCGCCTGTTCACAGAACCAGTTTGATGCCCATAGGCTGCCCTTTCTGTAGTAGTTCTGGGCAACGCACGAGCCCTTGCAGCGCTGCTTCATGAGGCAGCGGCTACAGACCCCTTCCAGTCGCTCGGGCAGTCCCTCCCGCAGAGCCTTCAAGATTGTGTTTTCCCGCCACACCTCTTCCAGGGGGTCCTTCCCCACCTCGCCAAAGACCAGTTCCGGCACCTGCTCGCCGATGCCGCACAGGGCATAGTGTCCGCTGGCGATGACGCCCAGGATGCCGAAGATCCCGCAGGCGCTACACCCATCCCCACTGGCGATGCGATTGAGGGCAGTAAAAGCGTGTGGGTAATGAAAGAAGAGCTTCAACCTGGTTTTGGGCGCCAGGTCCTTTTCCACATGCCGTCCCAACGCGATGAGGTCGGCAATGTTCAGGGTCTCCTGGTCTGCATGCAACTTCTCGCCTCGTGCAGTGGGCTGCACCACGTTGAACTTGAGTGAGGCTGCACCGAGTTCGTCGACCATGCGCGCCATGGCGTCCACCTGGCCGGCATTACCGCGCATCACCGTGAAAATGACCTGCGGCCTGGTGCCGGTGGCCACAAGGTTCCGCACCGCCTGTTGCGCAGCTTTAAAAGACCCCGGCACACCGCGCACCCATTCGTGGGTCGCGGCATCAGTTCCGTCGATACTTACGGACACAAATCGGTTGGTAGATTTGGCGATCTCAGCGGCGATCTCCGGCGTGCACAGCAGGCCGTTGGTCTCGAGCGTCAGCTTCAGTTCTTCACGCCGGACAATCTCAAGGAAACGGGTGAATTCAGGATGCAACAACGGCTCGCCACCGGTAAGTTTGACGCCAGTCAGCCCCAGTGGCTTGGCTTCGCGAATGGCTGTCTCGAACACCTCAACCGGCAAGGTGGGATAATGGCTGCCTGTGGCGTCGAACCGTGGACCCATCCAACAATGGCGGCATGCCAGGTTACACCCTTCGGTCAAATAGAAATACAAAGTGTTGATCGCAGGCATTTCAACCTGTCCCTTCGTCTTCTGCTTCGTGCCCCTCTTCAAGCTCATGGTATCGCGCCCCCCTCCGCAAGAAATCGTCGCAAACACGCATCCGGACTGGGATGATCAACCTTACCTGTTAACGCGTAGGCCAATCCCGGACAGTTGCCTGTGCAATAGGGAATGTATGCACAACCGGCGCAGAACTCGAACCCTGTCAGCGGGATCGTGTGTCGGGTGCGGAGTTGATTCATAACCGGACTTTTTTGCCATACTTCCGCCAGAGAATCATGGTTGATGCGCCCCAATTCGAGATGGGCCAATAAGTTGCAAGGAACGATGGCGCCATCGGCACGCACGGAGATCTTATGGCTCGGGCAGCCACACGCGGTGAGGCGGCCGCCATTGTGAAATGCCGGAGCGTTCTGTTCCCTTGCCTCCTCCATCCGGCGCCAGACACGCCCTTCCGATAATGGCCCGGCGTTTGCCGAGATGCGGTTGGGATACTTCTCCTCCAGACGCAGCAATGTCGCCATGGCCTCGTTCCGTCCCTCTACGTCCAGCAGCAAATTGTCAGCGTTCACGCAGCATGTGCCCATGTACCCCGCGGAGTTGGTGCTGAAATCCGGCAGCCCCAGCTCATCCAGAAGAAAGTGAGCTATGTTCTCCAGCTCATGCACGTTATTCCGATGGATCGTGACACGCACGGCCACGCCAATCTTATGCCGCTGCAGGGTGCGAATGCCGCGCAGAGCACTTTCAAAGGAACCTTTTCCACGACAGGAATCATGCACCTCCGCGCGCGAACCATCCACCGACACCTGGACATACTCGCAGCGACCTGTTCGGGCGATGAAAGCGGCTATGTCATCGTTAATCAGCCCGCCATTGGACAGGAAAGAGAAGCGCATCCGGTTGCGGACGAGACCCTCAAGGAGTTCGGGCAGATCCTCACGGATAAACGGCTCTCCACCTGCCAGGGTGACGTTCATCACGCCAAGCGCCCCCAGTTCGTCGAAGAACTTAAGCCACTCCTCAGCAGGAAGATCCCGGTACTCTACAGCCGGATTGTTGAAGAAGTAGCAGTAACGGCAGCGCAGGTTGCAGCGGCTGGTGATTTCAAGGGTCAGACTGCGCGGCGTACGCATGACCTGTGACATTGTCGGGTCTATCTTGTCTTTGAGTTTCCCGGACATCCGCTACTTTCTCTTCACTTCCAGCCCCACAAAACCTTTCTCATCCAGCGTATTAACAAAGGCGTCAATCTCTTTGAAGGCGGCGTCCGGAGCGTCTTCGAAACTATTCTTAATCTCCGCGACGATATCCGCGAGGCTTCGCTTGCCGTCCATCCGCTTCCATACCGCTACACCGACCGGATTGGTTCCCACGGCGTCGGCCGTATCGGGATTAAAGAGCACGGCCCAGTCGTCGAACTCCTCCCGGAGCACAACGATGGGATTGGCAATCGGTCTATCCGATTGATTCAAGGTCATTTCCTCCATATATTACATTAGCGGCAACAACACCGCCTCACATCCCGCCAAAAGGATAAGTCCCGTCAGCCTTCAGTGATTGTTCGGGAACGACCGCCCTGCGCCCTAACGCCACTTTCGGCTTGGAGAAACCATCCTTGCCGAAATGGCATTAGAGCGTCAGGCAAGCCGCAATGCGGTCTCTTACATGCCGCTGCCAGACGTGTAATTGGCTACTGATTACCGCCGGGCCCGCAACCTGAACCTGGTGCAGCGCCACCGGTGCAAGTCGGGTTTGCACTACCACCGGCAGAGCAAGTCCCGCCGATATTAGTCGGTCCGGCCGTACAAGCTCTTTGTGCAGTACCACCCATTGTGCAATCTCTGGTTGCAGTAGCACCAGGCGCGCAATCAATCGGCGCCGAATCAGCACCACCGGGACTGCAAGCCGGAGCTACAACGTTGCTTCCAGTTCCACAGGCTCCAGATCCTTTGGCCATCTCCCCCAAGGGTACAACGGTTGGAGTTTCATACTTAGGCTTTATCCTCTTCTCTTTATCCGACATAGTAACTTCTCCTTTTCCTATGTAATCGTAAATGATAATAATGTTTCAGGTACATAAATTCGTCTTTTGCTTTGTTCATTCTGACGGTAAATTACAATTACAGTTTTACATATCATAACTTCTTTGCCATTCGTATCTTTTTTTTCTTCAATGTTTAGCATCGTTCTTCCGTCATACGCCGGGCAGGCGATTCTGATTGAGTTTGGTTATATACGGCGGGAAGAGTATGACGATGCAAGATGGATGCTGCATGAGCGTGTATATTACCATGTTACTGATGAATTCCCCGCGCTCAGAGCCACAATGATGCCAACCGGCGTGGAAGACGTAAGATACAGTATCAAAGTTGAAGCATGTACACCATTTATCAAAGAGGAAAGTGAAATTATAAGTTGGGTATTCGGAACAGATAAATAATCTGGAGGTGAGATACATGGACGATCTTAATGCCGCTTTCGACGATTTTCGCGATGATCTCACAAGAGAAGTACATACTTTTGGTGAACCGGAACAGGCCTGTTTTTTTCAACGTTATTCTCGGATTGCTGCTGAAAATGGCGACTGTATCGATTTGACATATACACCTGTCCGGAAAGAAGGCGTACTTGGTCACCAAATTGATGGTTACGCTCTGGATGCTGAACGTGGCGAATTGTATCTTGCGATCTGCGATTATAGAGCAGACGAAGAATTACAAACACTGAATCAGGGACAGATTGATAGTCTTTACAAAAGCGCTGAACGCTTTCTTAAAGCCGCACAGAGCCCTGATTTTGTAAATAAATTGGAGGAGACCAGCCCGGCATTTCAAGCTGCATACCCCATCTACTACCAATATAAAGATATAAAGCGAATTCGGTTGATCATATTTTCAAACGCGCGCTTCGTTGCCAGAAAGAAAAGTATCAGCTCGAAAGAAATTTCTGGTAAAATTTTCACTTATAACCTGCTCGATTTCAATCGATACGCTGATATTCTTGGCTCCAGAAGCGGATCGGAACCAATTGAGGTAGACCTTTTAGAAATAAATGGATCACCGATTCCGTGCCTCAATGCATATACAGGCAGCAGCGACTTTGCCTCCTATCTTATTGTAATTCCCGGTGAATTACTTGCTAAGATTTATGGACTTTATGGTCCTCGCCTTCTGGAACAAAATGTGCGGACTTTTCTGCAGGCAAAGACCAAAGTTAATAAAGGGATTATTACAACGCTTGGTGAGACTCCAGAGATGTTTTTTGCATATAATAACGGTCTCACAGCAACAGCATCGGGTTTAGAAATGCAAGAGCTCCCCGGAGGTATTCCTGCAATCAGTTTGATTAGAAATCTCCAGATTGTCAATGGCGGTCAGACGACAGCCTCAATTCTTTATGCGAAAGACAATAAGGATGCTGACCTCCAAAGGGTATTTGTGCAGATGAAACTTTCTGTCTTAGCCGAGAATTTGATCGAAAAATATGTTCCCAAAATTGCAAGATACGCTAATACACAAAATAAAGTCAGTGAAGCAGATTTTTTCTCCACGCATCAGTTTCATATAGAACTTGAAAAAATATCACGCAGACTTTCTTCACCTCAGAAAGCAGGCGCTTTCACTACAATAAAATGGTTTTATGAAAGAGCCAGAGGGCAATACAGAGATCAACGTGCACGCGGTACTGCTGCAGATAAGCGAAAATTTGAAGCTGAGTTTCCCATTGATCAAGTGATTGAAAAAACTGATCTTGCGAAATACGAATTAACATTTGATTGTCAGCCTCATATTGTCTGCCGTGGTGCTCAGAAATGCTTTATGAGCTTTGCCGAAGACATTGATAAAGCCATGGATAGCTAATCTCAATAATTTCAACGAAGGGTATTTTAAGGAATCAGTTGCCAGGACAATAGTTTTTCGGTATGGTACAAGGCGCAAATCGTAACTTATACAATTGCATGGCTTGTTAACCGTGTAAACAAAATGGACGGATTAAGTATTAATTTGCAAGAGATATGGAATAAACAGGATCTCCCAGATGGATTGAAAAAAACTCTTGAAGTTTGTGCACCGGCTATTGCTGAAAAAATAAAAGATGCACCATCAAATGTTAAGAATGTGGGTGAATATTGTAAACTCCAGGCATGCTGGTTTGCTGTATCTAATATGCATATTAATTTACCGACTGATTTCAGGAAAGCTTTGATTGATAAATCGACAATCAAACAGCAAAAAAAAGATGAAATCGGGATAAAAAAAATCGATAACGAGATTGAGTTTGAAAAGCATCTTTTAGGCTTGATTCCGCATTTAGCCAAAATAAGAAGTTTTGCAGATGTGAATCAACTTTTAACGCCGGCATCTAACAATGCATTGACTAAACTTGCTTCAGGTAAAATTAATTTGAATTTTGCTGAGAAGGATGCTCTCAAAAAGTTGTTTGTCGAAATGGGTGTAATGGCAAA
>PLMQ01000021.1 GCA_003142535.1 Syntrophaceae bacterium | reverse complement strand
GGTGTGGTGATTATGCAGCGGCGCTGTCCGGAGCTGCAAGCCCGGACATTAGCCGCGAAATAAGCGGCACACTTGTCCGGCGGCTATAATCAAAACTGTATAAGCTCTATAATGCATAAAGCCTCACCACAAGCAGGGCGGGAAAAACAAATAAACATCAAAGAAAAGCGGTAAAGAGGGAAGGGTTGGAGATGGGGATCGGGGAAGATAAGGGATTTAAATTCCTTATGACTTCGTCCCCGACGAAAATAGAGCAATCCGGTTGTTCGCCGGATAGCTCGGAATTAAATTCTGCTGAATGGAGTTATTTACATTAAATCAGCTGCCGCATATGTTTCATCGTAAGTTTCTTCCGGTGTAACATATTTTTTGTGCATAACATTTCTTAATGCCGTTGGTGTCCAGTACAAATCAAGCTCGACATCACATTTAATCAGTTCTTCAATATTAATATAACCCATTTCGGCATTTATTTTATCGCCATTTAAGCAGGCGTAACCGAAAGCTTGCAGCTGTTCCTCTGAAGAGTCTTTCTCTACGATATACCAGTCCGAACCGCCTTGAAAATAATGCAAAGAAACAGGGGCATCCATTCCTTGTTCGGTAGTCTCGTATGGTTTGGGCATTTTTAAGATTTTATCTTTCAGATCATTCAATAAAGACAAAAAGTATTGTCTTTCTTCACCGGTTAAAGATGACTGCAAAGCGCTAAGCTGGCTAATGCCTATAAAATGTATCAGTGTGGAAAACATCGGAAAACTACCTTTCTCCCCGTATAGCCGATAGGACAGCTTATTTTATTCAGTTAAACAGGTTATAACGGGCAATCGTTATCGACGGCAGCAGGCGCATCGACTTCAATATCTTCGTGAGTCGTATCCTTAAAATCCAGCACCTGAACTCTGGAGGCGATAATATCCGTCGCAGTGTGGTTAGTCTTGTCTTTGTCCGTCCAGTTTCTTTTATCGATTCGACCTTCAATAAAGACCAGACTGCCTTTATTCAGTAAATTGTTGCAAATTTCAGCCAGATTCCGGTAAGCAACAATCCTGTGCCATGTTGTAGCCGTGACACGTTCGCCGTCTTTGTCTTTGTAATATTCATTCGTAGCCATATCAAAAGACGCCACCGGACATGAATCCTTCGTGTAAGCCAATTTGACTTCTTTTCCCACTCTTCCCAACAAAAAAGCTTTGTTAAACATGATTTATTCTCCTTTTTTAATTTCCTGTTTAAAGTTAATAATTACTACAACCACACAACAAACATCCGACTGCCAACGAACAGAGATAAACAGTTAAATCCCGGTAATCACCTCCTTCCCACCCACATAAAAATTCTTTTTTAAAACCTTCAAAGAAAGAGGCGTAAAGAGCCGAAAAAGCGCAGCGTATCCATGACAGAGAGAAAGTCGCAGGGAAGCGGAGATGAAGAAAAATATTTTAAACGTCAAAGGAAAAAGGAATAAAAAATAACAGGCAAAATATTTATCTGAACNNAATTTCTTTTTAAAAAAGAACAATAGAGAAAACAAATAAACGTCAGGAGATAATTTGATGGGGGTCGGGGAAGAATTAAGGGGATTACAATCCCTTTAGAATACCTTTCCCGAAAAGAAAAAAAGAAACACGGGCGGGAATAATAAACGTAGAGGCGTGATAGGGCTGTTATTTGTGATGAGCTGAATATGTGTGATGATTATGCAGCGGCGTGATCTGNNGCGGATAAAATCACAAATATGCTTACAGCCTTATCATGGCTATACTAACCACAAAGCAGGGCGGGAAATAAAAAAATGCAGGATGGTACAGGCAGTGGGTGTTAAGAAGATTTTGTTTCTTTCTAAACTAAACAAATCGTTAACATCGACGAATTTGCTGGACTACAATCCGGAATAAACATAATTCGCATCTGCCGACAAAGACCCTCTCCACACCCCACGTTTGTAGTACATTGCCTGATAAATATAAATTACCAATAGGGCAAAGAAAGAATGACGTCCGGAAAAAATATATTGCATTTAATAAAATTTACTGTATAGTATAATTACAAAGCGGCGATTTATAATGTTACTTGCTCCGCTATATAAATGTGCTAAAGGCCGGTAATATGAAACTTCAAATACGAAGCCCGTGCCCCCAAGCATGGGCTTTTTTTATGATGTAAAAAAGTATCACGGTGGGATGATTTGCTACTTGCAGCCACCGCAAAAAAAGGTGCTAAACAGCCACGACCCTATGGCTTGATTTAGCCATGGGGTTTTTTGTTTTTAGAAGGGAAAGACACTGATGAAGAAGATAAAGAATCAATATGCATGTAAAGTGCAGAAAGAGAGGTAATATCTATGGCTATCACAGTTAAGTTTGTGACTGTCGTGATTCGTATTGAGACAATTGAGAAGAAGTATCGGGGCGGCATAGATTCGTTTATGAAAGATTATTCGCCTCGCCGTAATTTGAATCTGGTCGGCGTAATATTCATGGGCACTGGTGAAGCGTATGAGTTCATCGAAAAGCTGAGAAATCTCGGCTTCAGTTATACTGTAAATGATGAATATGACGAGATTGCCGTTGTTGATGAGTATCACGGATTATTTTCACCCTGCTCTTGGTTGGAGACCAGCATCATGACGTTTCCTAGCCGAGAGGTAAAGGATTCGACTTGTTGGCTGAAAGGATAATTAAATGATTGGTGCAATTGCTGGTGACATCATTGGATCGGTATACGAGTTCCATAATATAAAGACAAAAGATTTTCCATTGTTCTCCGGAAGAAGTATTTTTACGGATGATTCGATTCTGACAATCGCCTTAGCAGACTCGATTATGACAGGGGTAAGCTACGTTGATAGTATGAAGAAGTTCTACCATTGGTATCCCCAAGGTGGATATGGTGGCAGTTTTCATATATGGGCGCGAAGTGAAGGATCAGAACCCTATAACAGTTGGGGAAATGGTGCGGCCATGCGCATCAGTCCAGTCGGGTACGCTTATAACGATCTTGATACCGTATTGCAGAAAGCAAAGGAATTTACTGAAGTCACCCACAATCACCCCGAAGGAATCAAGGGCGGACAAGCAACAGCTGCAGCAATATTTCTTTCTAGGACAGGGAAGTCAAAAATCGAGATTAAAGAATTTATCGAAACACGATTTCAATATGACCTAAGCAAGCATGTGGATGATATCCGTCCAACTTATAAATTTCATGATTCCTCTCAAGGCACGGTACCTCAGGCAATCCGGGCGTTTATTGACTCAATTGATTTTGAAGATGCGATCAGAACCGCTGTGTCACTTGGCGGAGATACAGATACATTGGCTTGCATCACAGGCGGCATAGCTCAGGCTTATTACGGTGGGGTGCCTGAAAAAATTATGTGTAAGGTATATGAGATCCTCGATGAGCGACTGGGAAAGATTACGAAAGAGTTTATGGAGAAATTCTGTGAAAATAAATAGACATGCAAAATGTTTCAAGAATTGCATCAAAATAAATATTTTTAGAAATAAACTGAATCGGAGACTTCTATATGTTCTGATTATTGACGACTTCGGCATTGCGCCTCTGATTGATACTGACAGAAGATATCTCTTGGAAGTTGTCGAGGAAAGGCACGGTCATAGGTCAACAATTATTACCAGTCATAGTCCCATAGATAACTGGCGTGACAGCACTGGTGATCATACTATTGACGATAGCATCCTTGACCGACTTATTCACGATGCCCACAAAATTAATCTTAAGGAGGATTTATGAGAAAAACACTTTCCATACCCCGATCAAAGGGGTGTGGACTTAAGCGGAATAGTTGCCTGATGAATAAGTCGGCGCATAAAAGGAGAGGGTCAGTGCCCGAGAAGATCAATATTAACGGTGTTCAATTAACACTCAGAGACCCGGACACTCACGAGAGCCATTGGATCGATTACAATGACTATGTTTTGCAACTCGAATCCGCATGGCTTCGTCTATCCAACGATGATATCCCGCTGATCCCGCGAATTGTTGGCGAACCGGGACTTGGGAAGACAACGCTCGCTTGCGCTGTTGCGCGGCGCACCGGTCGAGATGTCTATATCTTTCAATGCACAATGGATACAAGGCCAGAAGATCTCGTGATTACTCCGGTACTCACTGGTGACAAGCAGATCGAGTATTGTGCCTCGGCTGTGGTCACAGCAATGATCCGTGGAGCGGTGGTTCTCCTGGATGAGGCCAACCGAATGCCGGAAAGAAGTTGGGCATCCCTCGCACCCCTGATGGACGATCGACGATACATCGAAAGTGAAGTCGCCGCTCTGAAAATCCAAGCCCATTCCAACTTCCGATTGTGCGTAACAATGAACGCCGACGCCAGCGTTTACGAATTACCCGGCTACATCCAGAGCAGACTCAAACC
>PLMQ01000011.1:3005-3352 GCA_003142535.1 Syntrophaceae bacterium | reverse complement strand
ATCCGGCGTGGTTGTTGCTGTTGAGGATGCAGCGGGTCCCGGCACTGTCGGAGCAGAACATCGCGGGTCGCCTGCCATACCAGCCATTTTACAGACACCATCATGCACGGTCACTACAGAAACATTATTTTGTTTTAAATAATCTACGATTGCCTGTAATACTTCCGGAGTTGTTGAATCCGGATTATGTTCTGTTGCTATCATGCTTGCCGGCTCAATCTGATGCATCAGAAGAATTAGCCACACATGATTTTGCATTGCCGTGTCAATCCAGGGCTTTATATTAGTTTGAAAATCTGCGAGAGTAGTGCTTGAAGCCGTAACATACTGAATTTTTAAAGCATATC
>PLMQ01000011.1:0-2993 GCA_003142535.1 Syntrophaceae bacterium | reverse complement strand
TGCTTGCCTGAACGATTTCCTGCACAGCATTCAAGGAATCAGGAGAATTCGGAATTTCTGCATCAGGGCAAAGGCCTGTTGTAAGATTGCAATGATTTACTGTATGATTTCCGATTTCATTACCAGCCCGGTTTATTTCCATGACTTCGCCGGCAGTCATATAATCATTATTTATATCACCCGTTGAGGTGCCGATTTGTGCCGCATCGAGCATAGATTGACTAATAATGTAAAATGTACCCGGTATGCCTGCAGTTTTTAGTACCGGAAATACCTTGTCATAGTTAGTTTGATTACCATCATCAAAAGTAAGAGAAACCATTCCTTGCGAAAAAGTTGCCGGATCAGATGTTTTTATTAAAGACGGATTGGCGATAGTAAGTGACCCCGCATTATTAATAAGATGATAAACCATAACAGAGGTTGCGCCTGCGGGAGCTATGAATGTTACACTTGAAGTCGCCCATGATTCCCCTGAGGGCGATATATAAGCGAGGTCCGTGTAAAGATTAGTTACTGCACCGGTTATAGAATCAGTAACGGT
Source organism: Syntrophaceae bacterium (assembly GCA_003142535.1). Taxonomy (GTDB): domain Bacteria; phylum Desulfobacterota; class Syntrophia; order Syntrophales; family Smithellaceae; genus Fen-1166. Next base: position 2,449 of record PLMQ01000011.1, on the reverse strand, counting down.
AAATTGCGCCTCAATGATACCGGTGGCATCGGATAAATATGAATCTGAAAATTTATATTCTGCAAACGGAACAATAGAAATCGGATTGCTATACCAATCGGCAAAACCGCCTGTATAGGAAGTTATGGTAGTTTTCAATCCTTTAGTGTTTGCGTCTGGGCCGGGAGCCGGATAACCACTTATTACCGCGCTTGTGCCATAGGTAGAAAATTTCCAATATTTTGGAATAGCAGGACTAAAGGGATCAGAAATAAATGCAGGATTTGATATCAGATTTGATCCGTCAGCGGGCATAACGACCGGGTCGGCTGTTTTTATTAAAGATGGGCTGGCGATAGTTAATGACCCCGCATTATTAATAAGATGAAAAATTGTAAGTGAAGTAGCGCCCAGAGGAGCTACGAATGTTACGTTGGCGTTTGCCCAAGATCCGCCAGTTGTTGGAATATAAGCGAGATCGATATAAACAGTTGAAGTGCCGGTAATACTGTCTACAGTGGTGTATACCGCCTCAATAATGCCAGAAGCGTTTGAGAGGTAAGAATCAGAATAATGATATTTGGCCAGCGGAGTCATGGGGATTGGATTGCTGTACCAATCAGCGAAACCATTCGTATAAGAGCTAATAGTAACTTGAGCGCCGGTAGTGCTTGCATTTGGTCCAATAGCCGGATAGGTACTTGAAGCATTGTTGTTGCCATTAAAACCAAAACCCCAGCCTAATGGTAAAGCAACATTTGATGGATCAGCCGCAAGTTGTGGATTCTGAATAAGATTTGCTCCATCGGCAAATACCCTAGAAGCGCCTGTCATTGCAAAAAATGCGACTAATATTGTTGTGAAAATAGAAATTTTGTTAAAACTGCCTTTTTTGATCATGCCATAGTTCTACTCAAGTTTATTTAAATGTCAATCATATAAACATTTAACACTCCACATTTAGACCTATTTTTAAAAATTTTAGCCACACAATGTCCTTTATACAAATAATGTCTTTTATAAAATAAATATATAATAGGACGTTTTTGTTTAAAGGACATTTATTAAACAAACATAACTAATAAAGCGAAAGATGGCATATAAAAATACACCATAAAATATTATAAACGTTATGTCAATCAACTAGTATCACATTTACTTGCATAAAAAACAACTAAGTGTTAGGGTCTATGCAGAAAGGTGTTCTGAAAGGAAAAAAATAATGGTTCGATGGATACTAACATCTGTTTTTATCTACGCGTTTTTGAAGTTGTTTGTGTTTATCTACTCATTTGATGAGAGACAAACCAAAAAAAGAAAGAGCAAGGCCGAGCGCCCGCGCGTTCGCTTGGCAACGCTACTTCCCGCGCGCAACGAAGAATTGACGATTGCCAAAACAATCGAAAGCATTTTAGCCGCCGGCATGTCCAAACATGACATTTATGTTGTATGCAACGATTGTTCGGACAACACCGAAGCCGAAGTGGCGCGTTGCGGAATAACCCCGATAGTAGTCCCGGTCAAAGGCAAGGCTTACGCTATCAGGTACGCCATAGACACACTCAAACTCTTCAAGAACTACACTCACGTATGTTTTCTTGACGCAGATTCACTGGCCGACAAACAGTATTTCAGAGCGGTGAAAGAGTGCATAGAAAATGATCCGTTAGTGGATATTGTCTGCGGCAGATCAAAAAGCATACCGCATAATTGGCTTACGGCCCACAGAGCTGTCCAGTACTTCATGGTCCACATGTTGCACCGGGTATCGCAGAGCAAGATAGGGGCTCTTCTTGTGATACCGGGGGCTGCTGGCACGTACTCCGTGGAATCACTCAAGAAAATCGTCTGGCGCCCCGACACGGGAATCGAAGATATGGATGCGACATTCCAGGCGCAAAAACTTGGAATGAAGATCGTCTTTGAACCAAGAGCTTTCATTAGTTGTGAAGACCCCAAAACTCTGAAAGATTACAACAGTCAGCTTTTCAAGAGATGGAATCGGGGGTACTGGCTCAACATGAGGAAGCACGGAATTTTGTGGCAAGGATGGTTTTCCACTTTCAATTGGGACTGCAGGATTTCCCTGTTGGATCAAAACTTGCTCTTTATCTATCTGATCGCCTTGAAGGTTTTCAAACCCCAAAGTGTGGTCTCCATACTCGGCCCACTCGTGGTGTACGTAGCCGTTGTCCTGGTGGAAACCATCGCTGCGGCCTATGCCGAAAAGAGATGGGACATCCTGAAGTACTTTCCCATCTTTCCGTTCATGAGGATATACGACTCGATAAGCTTCATGGCGACGATGCCGTACATCTTCGTCAATAAAAAAGAAAAAAGTGTATGGATATCTCCGAAAAGATACGAGATACAAACATAACAAATACTACCAGCACACGCCTTAAGAAAGCGTGCGCTTTTTTTGTAAAATAAAATAAAAGTAAAGGGCGTTCCGACAATTGTCGGAACG
>PLMQ01000006.1 GCA_003142535.1 Syntrophaceae bacterium | reverse complement strand
ATAGTTGACTGAAATGTTGTTTTCTACATTCAGTTCTTGCATACCACCTTTCAAGTGGAAATCTATTATAGACCTGTTGTCAGTAAATAGAGCTTGAATTTTTTCTTTATTGGTCTATCATGAAAATTAGAAGGTATATTCACCACCTCCCCCTGGTAAAAGTTAAAGTTTCCTTCTCTACTACACCGGACACGATTTTAAACTTTCATAAAGCATGAGTGCTATCATTTTTTAACCCGCAATTTTTAGTTCATGAGGGAAATGCTATGATAAAAAGATATGCGATTCTTCTTGCGGCCCTATTGATTCTTGTTTCCGTTATTTTTTCAGGCTGCGCCACAAAAATGTCCCTGGAAGAAGCAAAAAAAGTATCCATCGCCATGGATGATAAAACATTTACCAAACCATCTCGCCGGATCACTGATATTTTGGAAGTCCTTAATCAGCCCGGACAGTTTGATGCTAAAATTACGCAGCAGTTTAAAGCCAGGGCGGCAGCACTTCCTCCGACGAAAGCAGATGACAGCACCATGGCAGCATTCTACCATGATCGAGGAGAAGCCGCCCGGGAACTTGGCCAAATAAAGCAGGCAATTGACGATCTGCGCAAGGCACTCGCGTATTACCGGAAAGCAGGCTCGGAAAACGATGATATTTTACGTCATCTGGCGATTGTTGAGCAGCAAGCCGGTAATTTCCAAACATCTCTTGACCTGTTAAACAGAGCTCGTGAAATCAGAGATACCTTTGGCACCTATGATCACCTGATTAATGCCTATCTCCAGCTTGGCGATTTTGAAAAGGCGGAAAAAATCAGTAGTGAGAGTGCCTTCCAGTATAAACTGAAGAAAAATAAAAATATCTCCAGGGACGCTCATATGGAAAGGATTATATACCTCGTTCTGGAGGCGCAAGGCAAATATGTGGAAGCCGAATATTACGAACGGCGCGGACTCGCTCTATATAATTCTCAGAGTTTAAAAGAAATACGTCCCGCCGGTTCCATAACCAGTCGGATTAGTCTCTCTAAGAATTTATCCAACCAGGGACGGCGCATGGAAGCGGAAATTGAAGCGCGACAAGCTCTGCTTGAAGCATTGGGACATGCAGGAGCAGGGTCGGACATAACCGGAAAGGCGGTTGAAAATCTGGCCAGATTGATGCTTGCCCAAGGCCGCCTTAACGATGCCGAGCAACTCGGACGTGCCGGCCTTCGTATTCTGGAAGCTTCCGGAGTTTCACCTGATTCCAATTTAATGTGCAATGCCAGAATGTTCCTTGGTGATGTTCTCAGCCAGAAGGAAGATTATGCTGGAGCAATGAAGCACTATGATCTGGCGCGGGCCGGGATGAAAGAAAACCGCTATCTTTACGAAGCCAAATTTATTCGCAATATCAATCTGATGCTAACTCTTCTCAAAACCGGCCGTAAAGATGAAGCCATAAAGATTATCTCGGATACTTACAACATAAATCGCAGGCGGTTTGGTGAAAAACATTTGGCAACTATTCGGATATTAGGACTGCTCGGCATGGCTAATGCGATGAGCGGTCACAACAAAGAGGCCTATTATAATTTTGCAGCCGCTGAGCCGGCCCTCATTGGACGGGAAATTAGAAATAGTGAAGTTGCCAATAAATTTCAGCACATCATCTTAGAAGCTTACATTGATTTTTTGGGTAGCATTCATAACATGCCTCAGGAAAAAGAATTTGGCGTTAATGCTCTGGCTGAATCCTTCCGCATAGCCAATTATTTGGGAGGGCAAACCATTCAAACCGCAATTGGTGAAAGCAGTGTCCGCGCAGCCGCAGCATATGACCCGGAATTGGCTGATTTAGCAAGGAAAGAGCAGGACGCTAATAAGCAAATTACCGCGATACAGGCAGTGTTATCCAACGCGCTCATGGCTCCGGCAGACCAGCAAGACGCCAATGCCATAAAAACAATGAGAGCAAGTATAGAAACACTGACGAAGGCGAGAAACTCCATTTTGGATGAAATCGTCAAGCGTTTCCCCAAGTACGCTAATTTTACTCGTCCCCAGCCAACAACCGCAGAGGTATTGCAAAAAAATCTCCACCGAGGTGAGGCGCTGATTTCCATTTTTACAACAGATGAAAAAACATATGTTTGGGTAATACCCCAACAGGGGGAAATGAAATTCGTTTCTGCACCTCTGGGAAAAAATGAACAGGCCGCGATTGTCAATCATTTGCGCGAAGCGCTGGATCCCAGTCCCAACACATTTGGCGATATCCCGGTCTTTGATTTGGCTACGGCTTATAAATTATACAGCATGCTTTTAAAACCTGCCGAGTCGGCATGGAGTAACGCAAAAGATCTTCTGGTGACAATTCATGGCCCTTTAGGCCAGTTGCCGCTTTCACTGCTTCCCACTCAGCCGGTTACACTGGCAAATGAAAAAGGAGAACTCTTTGCCAATTACCGGAAGGTTCCCTGGCTCATTAGAAAAGTCTCGATCACTGTGCTGCCTGCCGCGAGCGCCCTGGTAACATTGCGTTCACTGCC
>PLMQ01000030.1 GCA_003142535.1 Syntrophaceae bacterium | reverse complement strand
GCGCCTGTTAACTTCTGAAGCTCCATTAAAATATCTATTGCTTGTTTTGACAACGGTACAAGGTGGGGCTCTTTCATTTTCATTTTACCAGAGGGAATATTCCATTGAGCGTTTTCAAAATCTAATTCGGTCCATTCCATATGACGCAATTCACCTGGACGGACAAAAACCAAAGGGGCAATTTGCAAAGCACATTTAACAACAAAGCCACCCTGGTAGCCATCAATAGCCATTAACAGTTCTGCAACTTTTGTCGGTTCGGTTATAGCTGCCATGTGTCTTTTATGTGGCTGTGGCAATGCACCCTTTAAATCGACTGACGGATCACGCTCTACACGCCCAGTGGCTACAGCGTATCTGAACACTTGCCCGCAAATAGTTCTGATCCTATGCGCTGATTCCAAAGCCCCTCTATTTTCAACGCGACGCAATGTTTCCAGAATGTCACGAGCTCTAATTTTTGTTATTGGTATTTTCCCGATCCATGGAAAAAGATCGCGTTCCAATCTACTCATAATAGTGATGCCGTGCCCTGGTGTCCACTCTGATAAAAATCTGGTATGCCACTCACGACCTATCACTTCGAATGTTTCGGCTTCTTCGATTTGAGCTTCCTTTTGTGCTTTACGAACGGCACCAGGATCAATGCCATGCGCTAATTGCCTTCGAGCTTCATCACGTCTTTGACGTGCATCAAGAAGGCTTATTTCTGGATATGCACCTAGTGCAAGTAATTTTTCTTTCCCTCCAAACCGATAACGAAACCGCCACAGTTTACTTCCTTTCTCTGTTACATGCAGATGGAGACCATCACCGTCAGTCAATTTGTAGAATTTTTCTTTCGGTTTTGCAGTACGGATTTTCATGTCATTAAGTGGCATATTATCACCTCGTAATATTTGCTAGTAACGTTCCAATAAATCTGGCTTCATCTAATGTAAGCCGCATCGTATTATTGCCTTTCCAAATTTCAATTTTCCCGTCAAAGGTGGCACGCACAGAAGGTATTCTTGCAGACTCAAGACGATCAGCCTTATCACGTGCTTTCTCTCGTTTCCGAATTTCAGACGGATCAAAACCTTGCGCCAATAGTTCTTTTGCTGCATCTCTGCTTCTCCTCGCATCTTCAATACCTGCCTCCGGGTAGGTTCCCAATGCTAAACTTTTATCTTTACGATTAAAACGATATTTAAAACGCCACCACTTACCGCCGGAAGGAGTGATAAGCAAATATAGTCCGTCTCCGTCGTAAAGCCTGTAAAGATTAGTTTCCTGTTGTGCGGCTCTGATTTCAGCATCGGACAAGCAATCAATTTTTTTTTGCATGTTTTCTCCTTTATACGGGTATCGTCTTTTTGCGTACGGGTATTTTCAGATAATATACCCGTAAAATGAGTGTATTTTATGGAACTTCATAACACATCGTTGGATAAAAAACAAGAAAAAACCCGCTATTTCTAACGGGTTTTGCACTTCTTTGGATTTTGTTGGATTCCGTTCTGGTGGAGGCGGCGGGAGTCGAACCCGCGTCCGAAAACCTTCCGCTGGAGCTTCTACGTGCGTAGCCTTCGTTTTAGAACCTTCACGCTGGTTTGCTCCCTAAGGCTGGATCGCACCGCGCTATCCTGTAAAGTTTTCGCCGCCCTCCCCCAGGCAAGAAGTTTGGTTATCCTGTCATAATGACGTTCTATTCCAACTGACAGGCAAGAAGGGTAGAACGTTAGCCGACTAAGCGGCTAAAGCGTAATCGTAGTTATCTGCGATTATATGTTTCCTACCTGTTTAACGAGGCCTGTAGGAACCTCGGCACGCTTCTACAACTTCAAATGTCCCCGTCGAAACCGTGACGCCCCCCCTTAAATTTTGATTTGTTTGTAATAATATAGACACATACCGCGCATTTGTCAAAGGAAACCATTGCAATACATTTCTGGATTCCGGCGTGCGCACCCTGAAGGGCACAAGCCGGAATAAAACTGTATGTTATTTGTGCTTGATGAATGTGCCGTTATTATACTCTTCAAAGGCTAGTTGCAGTTCTTCCTGTGTATTCATGACAATTGGGCCATACCAGGCAACCGGTTCGCCAATGGGTTTGCCGGAGATCAGAAGAAAACGCACAGGCTGATCAGTGGCGCGAACAGTTATTTTTCCGCCATCGCTATACCAGGCCAACTCACCATTACTTAATAGATCGCCTTCTTCAGCAAAATATCCCCGTCCATCAATGATATAGGCCAGAACCGTATGACCCGGTTTTTCCGGATGAGTAAATTCAGTATCAGCCGCGATAGTAATGTCCAGATATTCGGGCTCGGTCACGATATCATGTACTGCTCCTTTTATTCCTTCAATCTCGCCACAGATAATTTTTATCTTAACACCTTGTGCCGGAGATACTTCCGGTATCTGGCTCACTTTCACATCCCGGTAACGCGGGTGCATCATTTTGTGGGAAGCCGGAAGATTAGCCCAAAGTTGAAAACCACCCATATACCCTGCTTTGTCGCCTTTGGGCATTTCCTGATGAATTATGCCGCTGCCTGCCGTCATCCACTGCACATCGCCTGCGCTAATCACACCTTGATTTCCCATGCTGTCGCCATGCTCCACACTACCGCCCAGCATATAAGTAATTGTTTCAATGCCGCGGTGCGGATGCCACGGAAAGCCTTTGAGGTAATGACTCGGGTTGCCGGAACGAAAATCATCCAGCAGTAGAAAGGGATCGAGTAGAGGCGCTTCATTATTGCCAAAAACCCGGTTTAAATGGACACCCGCCCCTTCCAGCGTCGGTTTGCTCCTGATTATTTCTTTTATTTTTCTGGTTTTTGTCATTAAAGCAATCCCTGCTTTTCAAAGCCTAGCATGTGTCTTTTAAACTTTTATTAATTTGGATTTGAAGCTTCGGGCAATGTCGCGGCGTTCTTCGCGCTGTTTGATATCCTCGCGGCGGTCATATAATTTTTTACCTTTACCAATACCTATTTCGACTTTCACTTTGCCGTCTTTAAAATAAAGCTTCAGTGGAACCAGCGCCAGCCCTTTTTCCCGCGATTTGCCGTAAAGTTTCTTTATTTCCCGCTTATGCAATAGGAGCTTTCGTGCGCGCAGGGGCTCATGATTAAAGCGGTTACCGTGATCATAATGGCTGATGTGCATTTCGCGCAAGAAGACTTCATCGTCTTTCACCACGGCGTAACTATCTTTCAGGTTGGCTTTGCCGGCGCGCAGCGCTTTGACTTCCGTACCGGTCAGGACAATACCAGCCTCATATGTATCATCAATATCGTAATTCACCCGTGCAAATTTGTTGGAAGCAATCAGTTTTTGTGCTGAATTTTCTTTAGCCATAATTCATTTTTACATTAAACGTCAGTTTTTGCTATTTATTTTTTTGCCGGTTGGGATCATACAACCTGCATTTTTCGTTTTATTTTCTCGCCGTGTGAGGTCATACGGCCTACAATGATTTTTTTACTGTAGGCCGGGTCTACCCTGAAGGGCACGCGACCTGACCCGGCGATATTTCCTTACAATTCGTCAATATCAATTTGCCCTGAAAATGGCCATTCATCTAGCTTTGCCACAAGGCCTGCCCTAACCGGATTTTGCCAAACGTATTCCCATTTTTCTGAGTATGATTCCCTTGATCTTAAAACATGATCAAAAAATCCCTTCTGCCATTTAATTTCATGTTCTTTGGCTGCCAGTCGAATGAAAGCCTTTGTTGCTTTCACCCATAGGCCTAATGCTACACCATCTGGAAAAGGTGCTGCAAAATAATGCATATAATCAAGCATCAGCACGTATTCTCCACATGACCATCCATATCGTTTTGGACTACCTTTCATGAATTCAATAAACGCAGAATGAACGCTATCCGACGCAAAGCACTTATTTCTGCCTTCTGAACAAAGTGTCAGAAAATATCGAGGATTGTTTTGACTAATGTTCGTCAAACGCCGCAATCTTCTGGGCATGTTGGTTTCTTCTACCATATATCACCTACTTCGTTTCGCCGTGTGAGGTCACACGGCCTACAATTTCTTAATCGGTTTCCCTATAACAAATAATCAGGTTTTACGTGGCTCATGGCCTTATAAATATTATCCCTGATTTCTTTATTATCCCTTTCGAGTTCATTCAAAAGATTCTTCACATAAACCCGCTTTGATGTTTTGCTTGTCGGACAATCGTTTTTCACGGCGGGAAATTGGCGCTCCCTGCCATATTTTTTTACCAGTTCTTCCCGTAAATAAGCCAGCGGACGAATAATGTGCAGCTTACCGCCGAATATTCGCTGATTGGGCATCATCGTGCTTATTTCCCGCCCGTAAAACATATTAATCAAAAGAGTTTCAATAATATCATCCCGATGATGAGCAAAGGCGATCTTATTGCAACCCTCAGCAGCGGCAATTTCAAAGATTCTTTTGCGGCGCAAGCGCGAACATAAGAAACAGGGATTTTTCTTATTATAATCGCTATGCGCCAAAGGTCCGATATCTGTTTTTTCCATAATGTATTGGTAATTATTAGTCTGTAGATATTTCTCCAGGGCATTATAACTGCGATATGAACTGTCAAAACCCATATCAATATTTACCGCCAGAATGGAAAACTCCGGCACAAAGATCATCGGTGAGTCCAGCAAATCCAGCAGAGCCAAACTATCGGCCCCGCCGGAGACTCCTATCAGTACCCGGTCACCTTCCTGAATCATATTAAAATCCAAAACGGCTTTTTCCAGCCATTTTTTCAAATGACGGAAAAGCTTTGTGTTTTTATCTGTTTTTATTATATCCATAAATTGCCGACAAATTCATAACACATGGGAATAGTATCCTCAGAGCAAATTTGATAATATATTTACATGAGTTCATAAGCGGAATCAAGATACTTCGATTATCGGCTTGAAATACCTCTCTGTGTCTGTTATAGATTCGGAAAATTTAGGAGGCCTCTTTATGCCGGAAATAATTAATGTCCATGCCAGAGAAATACTGGATTCCCGGGGAAACCCGACAGTCGAAGCCGAAGTAAGCACGGTGGAGGGTTTTACAGGAAGGGCTGCCGTTCCGTCCGGTGCTTCTACCGGCGAGCACGAAATGCTGGAATTGCGCGACGGCAATAAAAAGCGATATAACGGCAAAGGTGTCGAAACCGCCGTAAATAATATTCTACATAAAATCGGCCCGGAAATAATGGGTATGGATTGCCGCCGCCAGCGCGATATTGATTACGCCATGATTGACCTCGATGGGACACAAAACAAGGGTAATCTTGGAGCAAACGCCATACTGGCCGTTTCCCTGGCCTGTTCCAAAGTGGCGGCAAAAGTATGCGGCATGTCACTCTACAGATATCTTGGCGGCGTTAATGCCAAAGACCTGCCTGTTCCCATGGCCAATATTTTAAACGGCGGACAACACGCGGATAACAACGTGGATATTCAGGAATTCATGATCATGCCGGTCGGAGCTGTTAATTTTTCCCAGGCAATTCGTATGTGCGCGGAAGTTTTTCACTCTCTGAAAGCGGTATTAAAAGCTAAGGGATATAATACTGCGGTCGGAGATGAAGGCGGCTTTGCACCTAATTTAAAATCCAATGAAGAAGCGCTTTCCCTGATCATGACAGCAATAGAAAAAGCAAATTACAAGCCTGAGCAGGATATCATGATTGCGCTTGATCCGGCGGCCAGCTCTTTCTTCTCCAAAGGCAAATATACTCTGGCGGCGGAAAAGAAACCGCAAAAATCTGCCGAAGAAATGGTTAAATTCTATTCCGATCTGGTTGCGAAATATCCCATCATTTCTATTGAAGACGGTCTGGCGGAAGATGACTGGGCGGGCTGGAAAATTCTGACCGATGAACTGGGCAGCAAAATTCAAATAGTCGGTGATGATATTTTTGTAACTAATATAAATAGGCTGGAAAAAGGTATTAATATGGGGGTTGCCAATTCAATATTAATTAAACTAAATCAGATTGGAACACTCACGGAAACGCTATCCACAATCGAACGTGCTAAAGAAGCAGGTTACACCTGCGTTGTTTCCCATCGCTCTGGTGAAACGGAAGATCCTTTCATGGCTGATTTAACTGTGGCTGCCAACTGCGGCCAGATTAAAACCGGCTCACTTTCCCGTTCGGAGCGCCTGGCTAAATACAATCAGCTTTTGAGAATTGAAGAAGATCTGGGTGACGCAGCCAATTACCGCGGCAGAACGGCTTTCTACAGTATTAAGCAGAAAGCAAAAGCAGTAAAGAAAAAGTAGTTATTGTATTTATTTTTTTGCTGATGATAAAAATATTATTTTACCACCGCTTGCGCGGGATAATTCGACCGGCTAACTTCAGCTTGTGACCTCGCGTGACCTTTAGGTTATTAGGTTACGCACTTTGTTTCTGAAGTTTGGGTCTCATTACAAGAATTTAAAAAGACGCCGGCGTAATACTTCCATTTCCGCCCTGTTTTCAGTAAGTATATAGACAGATTCCCTTTTCCCGCCTTTTTCTTCTTTATCAGCTTTAGCAATAAGTTCGGCATCTTCCAGAAACCTGATGACATTTACATAATTGGATTGAGAAAGAGCTTCGGCCCGTAGAACTTCTCCTTTGCTGTACATTCTATCACCCAGGGCCCTGATCTTTTTTAACCAGTCTCTCTCCTTGTGAGCTGTTTTCTTCAGATAAGGACAACTTCTTATGACAACCCAACAAGATTCCAGATAATTATGAATCAGGCTGGCAAAAGGCTCCAACTTTGTCTTACCCTTGCCCTTCACTTCTATCCAGACCTGGCCTTCCCGCTCGGCGGGAACTATCATTTTTCTGCTGTGCAAATAGGCAAGAACATCATTGACTTCATCGACATCATCTTTCTTCTCATCAAAAATAAACTCATTCCATAATAGTCTTTTCAGGAATTTGTAATCACCCATAATCCGGTTCAGCGACATGACATCTTCACTGCTACTGACCATGGATGTGGCAACAAAGCATAATGGCACAAAAAAATGTAAAATATTATTTTTGTAATATTCCAGGTTAAGACGTTTTTCATCTTCCAGAGAATAAACAACTTCCTGCATTTCCTCCACTTCGTCTTTTTCAGCTTCAATTTTAGAAATGATTCCCGACTGAACAAAGATGTTTAAGGCATCGGCGATTGCTTTTTCCCGATGGGCAAAGGTGGCAGCAAATTTTACTTTCTTCACCAACAGGTATTCATAAAATTCGTGCACAACATCCATCAAATCTTCATATGATATTCCGCGCCGATCATGGCTGAGAAGTCCGGAAGCTACCATAGAAAAAGGAGTAACCACCGATACATTATTTATCGCCAGAACAATTTCATAACCTATTTTCCGGTAAAGACTTTGCCGCTCATCCACGTTCATCTGGTTTATCTGCTTGTCTTGTGTTTCCAGATACGACTTCATAATAATCGGATCGCCAATATTAATGTAAACTCGGCCATAGCGCTTACGCAATATATTACTGCTTTTAATCATCTCCGCGGTGTTTTCCTGTACCTTGGGAGCACCAGTCAGTTCCTGAAGATAAGATTTCTCCTCGATCACACGATCATAACCAATGTAAACGGGAATAGCGGCAAAATTCTCGCAATACTTTTCCTGATAAGCCTGCAAAACCATGGAAAGAAGCCCGTATTTCGGCATTACCATTTTGCCTGTGCGGCTGCGACCGCCTTCGATAAAGAATTCCAGAGGCAATCCTTCCTTCAGGAGTGTGGCAATATATTTGGTAAATACTTCCGCATAAACTTCGTTGCCCCGGAAACTGCGCCTTAGAAAAAAAGCACCTGATTTTCGAAAGACATAACCCATGGGGAAAAAAGACATATTGCTGCCGGCGGCAACAAAAGGCATTTGGATATTGTTCTTATAGAATACATAAGATAACAAAAGATAATCTATATGGCTACGGTGGCAAGGAATAATAACAAACGGCATTTTTTTAGAAACATTTCTGATCTTGGCCAAACCTTCCATATCCAGCAGCACACCGTCATATACAGTGTTCCAAAGCCAGGTTAGCAATTTATCCCAGATCTCGACATATGTTTCATTATAATCGGCGGCTATTTCATAAAGGTAGCGCCTGGCTTCTTTTTCCACTGCTGCCGGATCCTTTTTCTCCCTTACCGCATATTCATTGATAAAGGCATTAACTGTTTCATCACTTAAAACCATACCGATTAGTTCTTCACGTGATTTCAATGCCGGTCCGACTATGGTCGTTTTTTCTTCCTCAATGCGGCCAATCAATTCGCCTCGCAGATCGTGTACAATAGCTTCTTGATGAATATCTTTGTTATCTTTTAAATATTTTGCAAGATTAATTGAATCGGCTGGAACAACAAACGCCTTGTTGGAATAACGAATGAAAGTGATTAAACGGCGCAGAGCACCGGTATGCTCTGTCTGACCAAAAAGAATGTTGATCAGACTTTCATTTTCCTTTTCCCTTCTGCGCCCGTAAGCAACCAAAACAGGTACGATGAAAATCGGAAAATCCACTCTTTTCTGTACTTTAAGGAGACTGATAATGGCATTCTCTGCCGATTTGCTCTCAATAAACTCCGATTCGCCCAGATGAATGATGATACTTTTTTTACCGGTAACTTCCCGCTCCAGAAAAGCCAGATTGCCTTGAATGGTTTTTTGTTTTTTTCGAAAACGCCGTAAAAAGGAAGACCAAAAAAACTTCAGCATCATGGGCAGCGGCTGCCAGAAGGACATATTCATCCCATGGCAGTATAAAGGGCGGGGCAAACCTTTACGTGAGGTCAGTTCGTTGATAATAAGGCTGTTAAGTTTACTTCTTTGTTTTATGGCATAAACGACAGTACCTTCAGCCGCCAGCTTTTTAATGGTTTCCACATAATCATCGGCAATCGACACACGGGAAAGGAAAGTTTTTGCCGGACGAAAACGTAAAAAATCCTGCCGCTCATAAAGGCAACCGGAGTAATACTCTTCATCGTTAATTTGCTGATCCAATGTATTTTCTTCCTGTATAGTTCAGATTCCAGTTCAGAGAGAATTTGCAATCGGCGGACAGCCCGGTTTTATTTATCCCGCTGCAGAACGCCCCCGGCTCCCAAAGGGATATGAATGCGTTCTGCAATCCGCGGGATGTCGCGCTTTTGAAAGGAGGCTCTGGCTCCTGCCGGAGTTGCTCCACTATACTCCGAGTATAAATCAATCTTCTTCTTTATGCAATTCCTGAGGGAAACGTTGCATCATATAATCCTGAACATAAACACGTATTTCAGCAGATGAGTTGAAAGACATGGCTTTCTTTAATAAGGTCTTGGCTTCTTCTATAGTTGATTCCTGGATGATTCTCTTAATCCGCGGAATGGCCAGATGATTCATGCTTAACTCATCTAGTTCCAACCCTAAAAGAATCAGGCAGCACATCGGGTCCCCCGCCATTTCCCCGCACATGGCCACACGAATTTTCGCCACATGTGCTGCATCAACCACTCTTTTCAGCAACCTGAGAACAGCGGGATGCAAAGGTTCATATAAATAAGTCAAACGTTCATTGGCGCGGTCAATTGCCAGTGCATATTGGATCAAATCATTAGTGCCGATACTGAAAAAATCTACCTCGCGTGCCAGCTTATCAGCAATCACCACAGCGGAGGGCACTTCTATCATTGCACCAATTTCCATTTTGGGTGCAATTTCGACACCCTCAGCTAAAAGCTCGTTTCGAGTTTCTTCCAGCAATTTTTTCGCTTCTCTGATTTCTTCAATGCCGGAAATCATAGGAAACAGGATTTTAGTCTTACCTATGGCACTGGCACGCCAGATAGCTCTTAATTGTGTCTTAAAAAGGTCAACCTCCTGCAGACAAAAACGGATCGCCCTTAATCCCATTTGAGGATTTAATTCTTTAACCTGCTTTTGATTGGCAGGAAATTTATCGCCACCCAGGTCAAAAGTTCTGATTGTGGACCAAAGTAAATCTTTGACTCCCACAACCTGGCGGTAATTATTGAAGTGATCTTCTTCGGTGGGTAAACTCTCACGGTTAATATAAATGAATTCCGTCCGGTACAGACCTATATATTCCGCTCCATGGGCAATCGCTGAAGGTATTTCTTCAATAAACTCTATATTGCCGCCAATCTGTACCGTATAATTATCACGAGTAGTAGCGGGATTTTTTGCATATTTCAGATATTCGTCTTTGACCGCTGCATAATGCAGCTTCTTTTCTTCATACCTTTTTAAGATATCCGGATAAGGATTAACTATAACCAATCCTGACGTACCGTCAACAATGACAATATCGGTTGGATGCACCATGCGCGAGATATTATCCAATCCGGCTACCGCCGGTATTTCCATAGCACGGGCAACTATTGCCGTATGTGATGTCCGCCCTCCAATATCAGTGGCAAAACCCTTTACTTTTTCCATCTTCAACTGCGCCGTATCAGCCGGAGAAAGATCCGGCGCAATAACGATAACTCCTTCACCGATATCCCAAATAGTTTCTCTTTTTTTCCCGGATAGACATCGCAGTACCCGCTGAATAACATGCTGCACGTCACTGATACGTCCGCGAATGTAACTGTCTTCGACTTCTTCAAATATCTGTTTGTAACGATCGAGGGTCATTCTTATAGCCCATTCGGCATTGATGCCTAATCGGCGAATATATTTGATCGTACGGTTGACAAATTTTTTATCTTTGAGAATTAAAATATGGACATCAATAATATAAAGAGGCTCGGTGACTTTTGTCTTTTTCAGATTTTCTTGAATTTCTACAAGTTGCCGTTCGGATTCCTTAAGTGCATTTTTAAAACGCTGTATTTCTCTAGGGATCAACGAAGAATCGGCAAGCTTAAAAAAAGAAAGTTGGATATCCAGCGGATCAAAGAGATACGCCTTGCCGATAACGATACCCGGAGAAACACCTATACCTTTAAGAACAAATGTTTTTTTTGCCTGTTCCGTACTCATAATTTACGTTAATCTTCTCCGAATTTATTTTCTATCAAATTTGCCAATGCAACCATCGCTTCGAGAGCATCATCACCATCAGCTTTTATTGTCAATGCCCCGCCCTTAGGACAAGCCAAAGCAAGGATTCCTAAAATACTCTTACCGTTGACGGTCTGCCCGTTACGATCGATATAAATATCGGCCTTATATTGCTGCGCCATTTTTACAAAAGACGCCGCCGCGCGGGCATGCATTCCCAATTTATTTTTCAGTGTAAATGTCCTGATTTCTACCAATTTAAAACTTCTTTCATTGATATTAAAATAAATATAATGACAGCACCATATAAAATATAAAATTGTGAAATTCTTTTTTTTATCAGTAGAACACAAAATAAAATAACAACCAGTGACCCAAGATTCATAACAACATTAGGAAGATGGATAGAAGGCAAAGTTTCTTTGGCTGTAAATAAAACGGCAAAACAGCTTAATATTATCAAAGAAAACCAGCGAATCCTTACCGCGACACGCGGCAAATCCATAATACGAATAAATTCAATCCCCTGTTTTCCTCGCCTATAACCTTCAAGAAATCCTTTTAATCTTACCCAGAGATGTGCCGGAGTATATATCAATAAAAAAGCCAGGGGAGCAATAATAAAACCCATACAGCCCAGTACAATGGCAATTATTGCTGCAAAAGGCCTTAACGCGCCCCAGAAAAACGTATCGCCGATGGCTGCATAAGGCCCCATTAAACTTTGTTTAACAACAACAGCGTCAGACAATGTATTACCGCTGTGCATTTGCTCCTCTTCCAGACGAACCACAGCACCGATTATCGATGCAGAAAAATAGGGATGGGTATTGAACATCTGCAGATGCCTGGTTAATATTCCTTCAGCATCTTTCTGCGATAGATTCCATTCCCGGACAACAGGAATCATCGCCATGGCAAAACCAAGGTTTTGCATTCTCCGAAAATTAAGCGTAACATGGATAAAAAAGGACCGCAAAAATATTTTAATTAAAGTAGAATTCTTCATTTTTTTGTGGCCCCAAAAAAATCAAATCTCCATCTGTTAATTATGTTTTTTAACATAAAAAGGTGATGAAGTCAATTTTATCAAAACAATTCAATGAATTATTGACAAATTAATTATTTTTTGTTCTTGTAATAATAACAAGTTCCTGAAAATAATCTGGAAAATAGGAAGGGGAAAAATATGAAGAAATATTTTAAGAGACTATATATTATTTTAACCATTTTTTTAATTTTTTCCTTCGTTAGTTGCGTTGGATTATTTTCCGGCAAATGGGCCACTTTGTCACCTGATACAACAGTAAGAAAGTCTTTCGAAAATCTGCAAATTAATACGGCTTTTAATTATTATATTACCGGTTCAGACAGCTATCCACGCTCAATTTTGGGATTAAATAAAGTCTATACGCTTAATTCCAACCTTTGGAAAAAAATTGAACCTACACCGGAAATATTTTATTTTCTTGTCAATAATATGCGCGATAGAGCAGCTACATGTTGTTTTCAGGCCGTTTGGGGATACTCAATTATGGATGATAATAGCAAACAAATGGGTGTGTGGTACTCTATTGATGTCCCCAGTCTTTCTATACAAATTACTGACAATAAGGAAGTAATAATTTATCATCCTAATGATTTATTGTATAAAAGCTATGACGATCAAATGTCCGACAGATAATTGATTTATATCTTGACACGGGTGGTTTTTATTGCTAAGGACACCGCGACTTTAGGTCAATTATGTTTGCGGAAAACTTTGTATTATTTAATCTATCCGCAATATTTTTCAAGATAAAGGAAATATAGGGGGTTATTACAATGCTTTGTCAGACAGTTAAAACAGGATTAGAATGTGCTTTCATGAGCAAGAAAGGCTGCGGTTTCTTTGGTGGAAACTGTAATACAATAGTTGAAAAATGCAGTGATTGCAGTAAAATATTTGACTATAATTCAGGAAAATACTGCAAGGTTTATCCAGATCCAACCAGCAAATGGCTCAATGGCAAATGCCCGACCGCAACACACATCAAGTCGGAAATTAAAGAAACAACACAGAAAATTAATCCGCTCAAAGCTTCTAAAAGGGCAAATAAAAAGGGATAATAACAAAGCCCTTAATTAGTCGCTACAAATGAGATTCTTTTGTTAATTACTAATAAAAGTAATAAAAAAGCCGGCTTAATTTTCAGTCGGCTTTTTTAACTGATTATTTTTCGTATTTGCTGCAATTCCGTTTTAATCTTTATTAATCTTCCCTGGACATCGTTTATATCTTCTGCTGGAGTTTCTCCACGCATTTTTATAAGTTGTTTTTTAGCCCCATCAATTGTAAAGCGTTGGGAGTAAAGCAAATTTCTGATCGTCAGTAATTCCAGGACATCTTTTTTTCTATACAAACGCTGCGCTGTCTTTGTTCGTATCGGCTTGACTGTTCTAAACTCTGTCTCCCAGTATCTAACAACGTAAGGCTCGACATCGAGGATTTTACTGACTTCTCCAATACGGAAATATGCCTTTTCGGGAATTATTGTTTCCATACAATTCCTGAATTCTGACTGCTAACTTCCCCGACGCACTTTAAAATAATCTGCCGCCTGCAAGATAACATTTGAGGATATTTGTTTCCGATCAAACTAACGATACAAGCGTTTACTTCAAGAAAGCCAATAAGTCGTAATGGCATCTTCCAGCGCTGAAGAATGTAGGCGGTCGATTGAAGCAATTAACCGTTCAGGGCCTTACGCAAAACCTGAGAAGATTTAAAAGTCAATACTCTCCGGGCGGTAATGGATATCTCCTGTCCCGTTTGAGGATTACGGCCGCGGCGTGCCCGCTTTTCTTTTACGACAAAGTTACCAAATCCGGAAATTTTCACTTTGTCGCCTTGCGCCAGGCTGTCTTTAATAATGTCAAATACAGATTCAACTATATCTGACGACTCTTTCTTGGAAAAGCCCAGCTTCTCATAAACATTTTGAATAATATCAATCTTCGTCATTTCTTTTCCTCCGTTTTTACTTCATATAACTGTTCGCCTCTTATTTTTGCACCAGTTTTCTGAACGGTGTTTCGCACAATTTTTTCGTGGATATTGTTCACTTCGATATCTGTCAGCGTTCTATCCCAAGCGCGATAAGAGAAACGTAAACCTAAACTCTTTTCCCCTTCGGGAAGACTGCTACCTGCGTATATATCAAAAATGCCGACATTTTCAAGCAAATCTTCGTTATGGCTTAGAACAATTTTCAGCATATAATCTGTTTCTATAGAAGCCGGAACAACAAAAGCCACATCGCGCATGACAGCCGGAAATTTGGAAATTTCTTTATAAGTAATGCCATGCTGAAGATGATTTGCTAAAATATCCAGATTCATTTCAAAAATATAAGCGCAGTCTTTTAAATCCATATTCTCCAGGACGTTTGGATGGACAGCACCAATATAACCAATGTTTATATTATCTAAATAAATACCGCAGGATTTACCGGAATGTAAAAAAGATTGGGTATCAACTGAAGAATAATGGAAATTATTTAACTTCAAATCCAGAAAAATATTTTCTGCACAGCCTTTTATATCATAAAAATCGACCGCAACTTTAGAACCCCACAAATCTTTACTCACCGCTCCCGACAGCAAACCGGCCAGCATATTACTTTCTTCCGGGAGTTTTCCTTGTCCGCAGTTGAGAAATATTCGGCCAATTTCGAATATTGACAAATCAGAACAGCCGTTATTGACATTCTTCTTGAGTGTATCGAGCAGACCATAGACCATGGTCGTTCGCATGACGGACTGATCTTCCACAAGTGGATTTTTAATATGGACAAAACAACGTCTTTTATCCCTTTCTTCCAAGCGAAGATGATCTGCCGATGATGGAGTGATAAAACTGTAATTCACAACTTCAGAATATCCGGTTCCTGTTAATAACAATCTGATTCTTTCTTCCAAAGCCAGCCGCGGAATTTCAACCATTTCGGTTACGGAAATGGTCGGCAGTTTTGCCGGCACTTTGTCATACCCGTACAACCTGGCGACTTCTTCAATCAAATCTATTTCCCTTGTAATATCAACTCGGTAAGTAGGAGGGGTAACAAGATATTTATCTTTGCCGACATCAATTGCATTCATGCCGATACTCTTTAAAATTTTTATTATATCCTTTCCCTTTATGGCCGTTCCAATGGTTTCGTTAATTCTGTTCAACCGTAGTGGAATATCTTTTGCCGAAGGTACTTTTCGTGGATATTCATCAATATAGTTCTTATAAACACTGCCGCCGGAAAGTTCAGCAATCAGCTGGGCTGCCCGATTCAGCGCTATTAGCACTCCCTCCGGGTCAATCCCTCTCTCAAAACGAAATGCGGCATCGGTGGGCATGGCAAGCTTACGAGCCGACCGGCGAATGGAAGTCGGATTAAAATATGCACTTTCCAACAGGATGAGCTGTGTATCCTCCTTTACTTCGGAATTGAGACCACCCATTATTCCAGCAATAGCGACTGGTTTAACGCCATCACAAATCAGTAACGTATCGCCATCCAACTTCCTGCTTTTTCCATCAAGTGATATAAATTCTTCATTAAACTTGGATTTGCGTACAACAATACGTCCCTCTTCCAGAAAGCGAAAATCAAAAGCATGCAGAGGTTGACCAGTTTCCAGCATAACAAAATTGGTTATATCCACAACATTGTTGATTGCCCGCAATCCTGCTGCATCGAGCCTCCTTTTCATCCATGCGGGTGACGGCCCGATTTTCACGTTTTTGATCATACGCACGGTATAACGCGGGCAAAGATCTGCATCAATGATTTTGATTGAAGTGG
Organism: Syntrophaceae bacterium; assembly: GCA_003142535.1. GTDB lineage: Bacteria > Desulfobacterota > Syntrophia > Syntrophales > Smithellaceae > Fen-1166. The sequence goes on along the minus strand of PLMQ01000030.1, from coordinate 97,830 downwards.
TTTTGCGGATATCTTCAGCTGCTTCGCGTACATTATAAACAGGCATCTTTAATTTTTTACCGGTGAGAGCTGCGACTTCACGGGCAATACCGATCATACTTAAGCAATCCGCTCTGTTCGGAGTAATTCCAACATCTAAAACTGTATCATCCAAATCGAGGGCCTGTTCGAGCGGCAATCCCGGCTGTAAGTTTTGCGGCAGCTGCATGATGCCGGATTTATCATCACCTATTTCCAGTTCGGCTTCAGAACAAAGCATTCCAGCCGATTTCTCGCCACGCAGAACTGATGATTTGATTATATATCCTCCGGGTATTGTTGCCCCTACTTTCGCCAGAGGCACCATATCGCCGGCTTTAATATTTTTTGCACCACAGACAACAGGATAACTCTGGGAACCGTCAGTTACTTCACAAAGAGATAATTTATCTGCAGAGGGATGGTTTTTTACGGAAATAATTTTAGCAACTACAACACCGCTAAACGTCGGTTTGATATTCCTGATTTCATCAACTTCCAGACCGGCCATTGTCAGTTTATCGGCCAGTTCAACCGCGGTTAAATCAATATCTACATAATCTTTGAGCCATTTGATACTAACTAGCATAAAGAAAGGCTCTCCTAAAATTGTCTAAGGAATCTTATATCGTTTTCAAAAAATAATCGAATATCAGAGATGCCGTACTTGAGCATGGCAATGCGTTCCAAACCAAGGCCAAACGCGAATCCCGTATATTCTTCCGGGTCGTACCCGACGTTTTGAAACACTGCCGGATCAACCATGCCCGATCCGAGAATTTCCAGCCAGCCACTTTGTCCGCAGACACGGCAACCTCGTCCATTGCACATGACACAGCGAATATCAACTTCGGCAGAAGGTTCTGTAAAGGGGAAAAAACTGGGACGAAAGCGCAAAGTGGTCTCGCGGCCAAACACCTTTTTTAAAAAAGCGGTTAACATCCCTTTCAAATCAGCAAAACTAACGCCTTTTTCAACAAGCAGTCCTTCAATCTGATGAAACATCGGTGTGTGGGAAACGTCGGAATCTGGACGGTAAACTCTCCCCGGAGACAAAATCCGCACCGGCGGCTTCATTTTCTCCATAATGCGTACCTGCACCGGAGAGGTATGTGTACGCAATACAATATTTTCTTCGATATAAAATGTATCCTGCATATCCCGGGCAGGATGATCCTTCGGAATGTTCAAAGCTTCAAAATTGTAATAATCAAGCTCAACTTCCGGCCCTTCTACTATAGAGAAGCCAAAAGAAGCAAAAATTGCACAAATTTCCCGGCGCACTTGAATCACGGGATGGATGCGGCCGCATTTAACCACTCTCCCCGGCAGAGTAACATCAATTTTTTCTTTGAGAAGTAAATCTTCTCTTTTCCGGGTTAATTGAACTTTAAGAGCATCCTCAATTTTACAGTTGACGCTGTTCTTCACTTCATTGCAGCGTTTTCCAAATAGAGGTTTTTCTGCATCAGGAACCTGGGCAATATTTCTTAAAAGACCTGTTAACAGCCCTTTACGGCCCAGATATTTTGTTCTTACAGCCAGAATTTGCTCTTCAGTTGTTACCGCCGCCAATTCGGCAAGAGCATCCTTCTCCAGCTGTTGAAGCTCACCTGACATGCCTAGTTGCCCTTCGCTGTGACAACAACTTGAGCGAACCCTTGAGGATCATTAACAGCCAATTCCGCCAGCATTTTGCGATCCAACTCAATGCCCGATTTCTTCATATCATCAATCAAGCGGCTGTAAGAGATGTTGTTGAAACGGGCTGCCGCATTGATGCGGGCAATCCATAGTTGACGAAATTCTCTTTTTCTCGCCCGCCGGTCACGATAAGCATATTTCATCGCCTTGTTTACAGCTTCAGTAGCGGTTCTGAGCAGACGGCTACGCGCACCAAAAAAACCTTTAGCTAGTTTAAATATCTTTCTTTTTTTCTTGCGGGCATTAACACCCCTCTTTATCCTGGACATTTCACTACTCTCCTAATTTAAAACAAATGTAATATTTCTATTTACAGATAAGGAATAAGCCTCTTAATTTCTTTGTAATTTGCTGATTCCACCAGCGCGGCCTTCCTTAGAGCTCTCTTCCTCTTTGTTGTCTTCTTGGTGAGGATGTGACTGGCAAATGCTTTACTTCGCTTCACTTTTCCTTTAGCGGTAATTGAAAAGCGCTTGGCAGCTCCTCTATGTGTCTTTAATTTTGGCATGAAATCACCCCTTTATCGTCATTTATTTACTTTTTTGGTGAAACAACCATAACCATACTCCGTCCTTCAAGGCGCGGTTCCTGGTCTATAACACAATCATTGGCTAATTCACTTTTTATTTCATCCATTAACCGGCGCCCGATCTCAGTAAAAGCAATTTCGCGTCCCCGGAACATCATCGATATTTTTACTTTATCGTGCTTTTCTAAAAATTTCTTAATATGCTTAATCTTAACCTGTACGTCATGTTCCTCTGTTTTCGGCCTTAACCTTATTTCTTTAATATGAATTACGGTCTGGCTCTTTTTGGCATCATGCATTTTTTTGCTCAGCCTGTATCGATACTTGCCGTAATCCATTATTTTGCAAACAGGCGGTTCGGCAGTGGGCGATACTTCTACTAAATCCAAAACAACCCTTTCCGCATGGGCTATCGCTTCATCTAGTGTAATAACCCCCAGTTGTTTGCTTTCTTCGTCAATTACTCGAACTGTGGCCGATTTAATTTCCCTGTTGATCCTCAAATCCTTAGCTATATGTCACCTCCTGCAATAATAAGCTCTTTTTTAGGCTAGAGCTTCTTTTCACACTTATCCTGTACCAAAACAATAAATTCAACAACGGAAAGCGGTGTTAAATTATTCCCGTCACGTTCCCGGGGCGCTACAGTCTCAGTTGCGACCTCCTTATCTCCGATAACCAGCATATAAGGAATTTTTTGCATCTGCGATTGACGTATCTTATACCCCAATTTTTCATTATCAAAACATTTTTCACAGCGGATACCGGCCGCCATCAGTTTATCATATACGGACTGCGCGTATGGAATATGCTTATCGGTCACTGTCAGCACAATCGCCTGAGTGGGCGAAAGCCAGACAGGAAAAGCGCCGGTGTATTGTTCAATGAGCACACCCATAAAGCGTTCAATAGCGCCCAGAATAACGCGATGCAACATTACCGGCCGGTGTTTTTCGCCATCAGGGCCGATGTAACTCAAGTCAAATCTTTCCGGTAGAGTAAAATCGCACTGAATGGTCGCGCATTGCCATTTTCTTTTCAGGGCGTCTTTTAATTTAAAATCAATTTTGGGACCATAAAATGCGCCATCCCCTTCATTTACTTCATAACTTATTTTATTATCTTTAAGAGCATTTTCCAAAGCGGTAGTAGCCAGTTCCCAGTCCTGATCGGAACCGATGGAATGCTCCGGCCTGGTGCTCAATTCTACTTCATACTCAAAACCAAAAATGCCCATGGCATAATTAACAAAATCAGCAATAGCCCGAATTTCCGAATTTAATTGTTCCGGTGTACAAAGTATATGGGCATCATCCTGAGTAAACTGACGTGCCCGCATTAAACCATGCAGGACGCCTGTCTTTTCGTGACGATGCACTGTACCCAGTTCAAAATATCTTAGCGGCAAATCGCGATAGCTTCTAATCTTGGATTTATAAATCAGCATATGGGATAGACAGTTCATGGGTTTAATGCCGTATGGCTGTTCATCCACTTCGGTAAAATACATATTCTCGCGATAATGATCAAAGTGGCCAGATTTCTTCCAGAGGTCAACCTTGAGAATTTGCGGCCCCATAACCATATCGTAGCCGCGTTTTAAATGTTCTTTTCTTTCCCATTCTTCAATTATATAGCGCAGCATCATTCCTTTGGGATGAAATATTATCAGGCCCGGACCCACTTCCTCGTTGATCTGAAAAAGATCCAATTCCCGTCCCAGACGGCGGTGGTCTCTTTTCTTAGCTTCTTCCAACAGAAACAAATAATCATTGAGTTCTTTCTCATCGGCAAAACCGGTGCCGTAAATACGCTGGAGCATTTTATTTTTCTCGTCACCACGCCAGTAGGCACCGGCAACGCTCAGCAATTTGAACGCATTAATCATTCCCGTTGAAGGAATGTGCGGTCCGCGGCAAAGATCAATATAATCTCCCTGTTTGTAAATGCTGACATTTTTCACATCTGCAGGCAAATCATTGATTAACTCAACTTTATATGTTTCACCTTTTTCCTGAAAAAGACTTGCTGCTTTCGCGCGAGGCATCTCCTGACGAATAAAAGGATAATTGTCAGAAACGATTTCCTTCATACGGTTTTCAATTTTGGCAAAATCTTCGTTCGTAAAAGTTTCTTTATAGTCAAAATCATAGTAGAACCCATCTTCGATGGATGGACCAATACTGACCTTGGCACCGTGGAAAACATCCTGTACAGCCTGAGCCATGACATGCGATATACTGTGACGCAGAACCGATAGGCCATCTTTAATGGAGACATCAATTAAAGCTATTGTCGCATTTTCCTGCACGGGATAACTGACATCAACAAGCACACCATTGACTTTAGCCGCCACCGTAGTAGCAACAGCGTCTTTTTTCCAGGCGGCAATAGCCTTACCTATAGGAATTCCTGCTGGAAAAGTTGCCTCGCTTTTATCGGGATAAGTAATTCTAATATCCATAATTTCTTACACGCACTAAAAATGTTAATCTATTTACCGCTAATTCATTTTAAAAGGGCATCACCATTTCGCTGATGCCCTTCATAAATTGGCATTTATAGCATTTGATTATCAAAAAATGGTAGGCAAGCAGGGATTTGAACCCTGGACATCCACCGCGTCAGGATGGCGCTCTCCCCCTGAGCTACTTGCCTACATTACCTCTCTTCAGAATTTTGGACTACTAGCAGCAAAATGCTGCTGTGTCAAGCAAATATCACCCTTTTTGGCCTATTTTGAGGCAACACGGTTGATAAATTTGATCCCGCGGATTATATAAATCGATCCGGAAATAATAGTAAAAATTCCCGTCAGCCAGCAAAGAATTATAATCCAATCGTAACTGACATCGTGAGAAACCGCCTGAAACAGCAAAGCAAAGAAAATAGTACCTAACTGTAGCGCAGTAGTCATTTTACCGACAAAAGCCGGTTTGATTTCATAGGGAACCGATATCAACGACAGAATTGCTATACCCAGAAGTATTATAAAATCGCGGCTTATAACAAGCACGGTAAGCCAGCTGGGCAGAATACCTAAGATGGATAAAGTTACATAGCTCGAGGTTAAAAGTAACTTATCGGCAATAGGATCAAGATAAGCACCCAGTTTCGTCTGGCAGTTTAATAATCTGGCCAGTGTGCCATCAAAAGCATCCGTTAAACCGGCAAAAGTAAAGGTAATTAGAGCTTTACAGTATGACCCTTGAATTAGAAATATCACCACCACCGGAACAAGTATGATCCGTAGTAAAGATAAAAAATTAGGTATATTCATTTAGCTAGCTTGATATCTAAATCCCTCTATCTTTTATTGTCTCTGTCCTTGTTCCAGTCCACCCAGACATCGCGGTCATCAGCTTCCGTAAATTCCTTTGGCTCTTCGACCTTACCATCAGACTTAATGCTTATTTGCTGCATAGACTTAACGACATATACCCACTCTTCCATGGAAACAGGCTTCGGTCCGGCAATTGTCGCGGGTCCGGCAACGGGCTTCGGCGGTCCGGCAATTGCAGCTTTCTGCTCTCTTGGCGCGGTGGCAGCGGCAACACTGACTTCGCCATCGTACACTTTTACCAGGGCCGATTTGTCATCTTCGACATTCATCCTGTAAATTGTTCCGCGTACCCCGGCAACGGCATTATCGCACGATACTTCAAAACCGCCTTTACCGCCAAGGGCTTTACGTACATTTGACCAAATTTTCCCTACTGCCACAAATATTTTTACGTCCCGCTGACCCTGCTGACCGGCATCAGCTTGCATAATTTTAAAACATGTATTATCTGCAAAACGCACAATACTCTTATCGGGAAGAAGGAGTTCCATCCGGCTCATTTCGCCGGTAGTTACTTCGCAACCTGGTTTGAGCGAATCATTTATCTTCAGATTCTTAAATTCTTTTTGACCGGTACACATTGCCTGTGCTTTACCTTCAAGAACGGTTATCCTGGCTTCTCCTTTTGCCATTTTCACTATTGCCGGTGGTTTGGCATAAACATAAGTGGAAAAGATACACATGACTAAAATACTCACAATAATTTGCATACTTTTTTTCATAAGTATCTCCACTGTTTCTTTAAGCATCAACTCTATTACTAAAAAAATGCATTCCCTCTATGGACAAATCAAAACTCGTTCATCCTCGTAAATTCGGTCCGTCCGGCAACGTTTCCATCACTTTATTGACAACTTCTTCCATTAGCGTTTCATAAGCTTCGCTGGTCTTCATTTCCAGTCTTTTACTGGTGAAATCAAAATTTCTACTGGTTGACTTATACTGAGCATTCCAGAGAACTTCTCCCGTTTGAGCACTGCGCAGTTCACAACGGGCAGCTATTGTGACCGGCGCATAGAACATACTTACCGAACGTTTGCCTTCCGTAAGCGTGCAATACATAACGGCATCCGCTCCGACTAGTTCCTTGAGCACTTGCGGAGCAACAACACCTTTTGTGCCTTTTATTTCGTTGCTGTATAGCGGCTCCAGCTTCCTGTCAATTACTTCCAGCGGAAGTTTGGTATAACCTTTGAAGTAAAGTTCATCTAGTACCTTTGATCTTAACAGAAGCGGTGCCTTAACATCAGGAGTTTTGTTATCAACCGGCAGCACGGCAATTACCTTTACGGTGTTCTTTTCCTGATCCGGTTTCAATATCTGCTGTGTTTTCGATGCACAACCAACTATTAGAGCACTAATAATAATCGGTATAAGAAACAGCCATTTGCATCTTTTCATTTTTGTCCTCCCCTATTATATAGACAAGTTATTTCCATTTGATTCTTATCAATCATTCTTGTATCCAGCAAATACCCGCCCGTTCTTGCCAATTCATCGGCTAAAACCTGCGCTGTTCCTATAATTTCAATTTCCAGCTGAGCCCGTTGCCATTCAAAATGGCAGGGATAAATATTTTTCACCCCTTTTGTATGTTTTTGCAATAATTCTCTCAAACGCGAAAAATCAGTATATTTTTTTAAACCATTCACCTTTAAAGAAACAGCCAAATTAGTCTTATCTTTATTTGACAGCTGAAGAAAACCCATTTTTGTCAGGTCATTTTTCATATCCGATAATACTACAGAAACATTAACATTAACTGAGTAAGTATCCAATTGCTTATTTTCGGCTGTAATTTTATAATTACTTACATATTTGTCTGTTTCTTCATTCAACGCATTCTTAACAATTTGAAATTTCTCATCGTTAATGGACATAGATAACAAAAACGATGCTGATTGATATATAGCTTTTTCCAATGCGTCCAGAATTGCTTCATCTCGCGCACCGGCAACATCACTATTCTGATTAATTTTGGCATTACCTTCAACATCGAGATTCAATAGATTTTCGTTTTCCCGCGCATCAGCAGAAGTGAAACATAAAACAACAACAAAAAGAAATGATAAAAACAAGAATCTTTTCATCTGCCTAACTGACCTTCGATGATTCATTATCGCTCAATTTTTTTAACTTTTCAATTTCTTCCCGGATAACTCTTTCGGCAACTTCGGGAATGATTTCCCGGGCAACTCTTTCCGCTATCTCCGTCGCGCGCCTGATAATTTCATCGTTCATATTCTTTGTTGCTAAACTATCTTCAATAACGGCTGATTGAGGATGTATATCATTGTTATTTTTAGGCATTCTCTCATAACCGCGCCCATCAACCACAATTACTTCCTGACCATTTCTGCCGTTTTTTTCCTCATAAACTTCAGTTAAATCATAAATCTTCTTGTCATCAGTAATTACAGAATCTAATCCCATTTTTTTATCTCCTGCTTCCCATACCATGCCTTTTAAAAAACCAGAAACACTACGCTGATTTTACTGACGGAGTTACCACAGTGCCTAAAACAGTTCAAGCGATATATGCGGTCAATTTTTACAGGCAATTTACCGGAATTGTTTATAAACGGAGCTTAACAGCCAGGCTATAAATCTTTTTCCTGGATAAACCGGTTTGCACGACAACTTCAGTGACAGCATCACGCAATGATAAATTTTTATTTTTCCAGAGGTATAGAAGGTTTTCTTCTATCTCTTCATCGGTAACGGGAATTATTTTCTTTTCTTCTCCCTTTAAAACAATGGTAAATTCCCCTTTTGCCTTAACGAACTTCTCACTCCCTATAAAATCGGCAATTTTCCCCTTCTTAATTTCTTCAAATGTTTTAGTCATTTCGCGTGCAACTACTATTTCCCGATCGCCCAGCACATCGTAAATATCATGGAGAGTCGCCGGAAATCTCACCGGCGATTCATAAAAGACAATTGTTTTTTCCTCATTTTTAAGTAATTCTAAAAATTGCCGCCGCTTATTATCTTTTGCCGGTAGGAACCCGCAAAAAAGGAAATTATCAGCAGGAAAACCTGCAGCGCTCAAGGCAGTAACTACTGCCGATGGCCCCGGAATAGGAACCACGTTTATATCTCCATCCCGGGCAATACCGACCAGGTAATGACCTGGATCGGATATGCAGGGAGTGCCGGCATCAGAGACATAAGCTACATTTATGCCCGACATGATTTTAGAAATTATCATGGTGCTTTTTTCTTTTTCATTATGTTCGTGAAGACTGATTAGGGGTGTTTTTATTTCATAAGCATTAAGTAATTTTTTTGTCCTTCGCGTATCCTCGGCGGCAATAAGATCTACTTCTCTCAGTATACGTATTGCCCGCAAAGTAATATCCTCCAGATTGCCGATCGGAGTGGCAACGATATAGAGTGTTCCGCTTTGCTCATTTTTATTTTTATCCATACAAACCCGAAAATGATTTTTTATGGTTGACATCTGCCGCCTGTTTCAGGTTTAATAGCAGAGCCAGACAGAAATTACCATATTGAACTAATCAAAGGCTAATATATTTGTATGACGAAACGCATTCTTATTACAGGTGGTGCCGGTTTCTTAGGCTCGCATCTTTGCGACAAATTACTTGGTGAAGGGAACAATATTCTTTGCCTGGATAATTTTTATACGGGAAACAAAGACAATATTGCGCACCTTCTGGGTAATCCCCTTTTTAAGCTAATCAATCATGACATCATCAATCCGATTAACCTGGATGTTGATGAAATTTATAATCTGGCCTGTCCGGCATCTCCGATACATTACCAATATAACCCAATCAAGACAATTAAAACCAATGTGATGGGAGCTATAATAGTCTTAGGCATTGCCAAACAAACAAAAGCAAAAGTTCTTCAGGCCTCCACCTCAGAAGTTTACGGTGATCCTGAAATACATCCGCAAAACGAATCCTACTGGGGAAGAGTTAACCCTGTTGGTATTCGCAGTTGTTATGATGAAGGAAAAAGAGCCGCTGAATGCCTGATGATGGACTACCGGCGGCAAAACAAAGTTAATACAAAAATAGTCAGAATCTTCAATACCTATGGACCGCGTATGGCCGTCAACGACGGACGTGTAGTTAGCAATTTCATCATTCAGGCCCTGCGAGGCGAAGATATCACAATTTATGGTGACGGCTCCCATACCAGATCTTTTTGTTATGTTGACGATATGATCGATGGTTTAATCCGCATGATGAATGCCGGAGATGACTTTTACGGCCCGGTAAATCTCGGCAATCCCGGTGAGTTCACGATCCTGGAACTGGCGCAATTGATAATCAGATTAACAGGCAGTAGTTCGCAGCTTATCCATCAACCCCTGCCCGCGGACGATCCCACACAACGTAAACCGGACATAACTCTCGCCGGGAACAAGCTTGACTGGAGCCCCAGAATTGATTTAGAGAAGGGTTTAATAGAAACGATCCAATATTTTCATGATGTGCTAAAAACTTCTTAACCAGCGGAGGACTGATAAGTTAAAATGAAATTTAAGAAAAAGATTTTATGCATTGGCGCCGGTTATGTTGGCGGCCCGACGATGGCCATGATCGCACACAAGTGCCCCGATTACCGTGTCACTGTCGTTGATATTAATCATGAACGCATCGACGCCTGGAATTCCAGCGAGTTACCTGTTTATGAACCGGGGCTTGCTGCAATTATCAAAAAGACACGCGGCAAGAATTTGTTTTTCGATAAAGATATCGCCGGGCAAATCAAAGAAAATGATATTATTTTTGTGAGCGTCAATACGCCCACAAAAACATTCGGCGCCGGCGCCGGAATGGCCTCTGATCTGCAATTCCTGGAAAAGACAGCCCGCGAAATCCTTAAGTACTCCCAATCATCCAAAATCATCATCGAAAAAAGCACTCTACCTGTGAAAACCGCCTTAGCCATGGAAAGAATTCTGAGTTCGGCCAAAGGCAAAATATCTTTTGAAGTCCTCTCCAACCCGGAATTCATGGCTGAGGGCTCGGCAATGAAAGACCTGGAAAACCCGGATCGAGTCCTTATCGGCTCACGCGAAACAATAAGCGGGTTAAAAGCACGCAAAGAATTAGTGGAAATTTATGCCCGCTGGGTTCCTAAAGAAAAAATTATCACTTCCAATATCTGGAGCAGCGAACTCTCCAAATTAGTCGCCAACGCTTTTCTGGCGCAACGGGTGTCTTCGATCAATTCCATTTCCGTCTTGTGTGAAATAGCGGATGCCGATGTCTCCGAAGTAGCCCGAGCCGTAGGTTTGGACAGCCGCATCGGCGGAAAGTTTCTCAATGCCGGAATCGGCTTCGGCGGTTCCTGCTTTAAAAAGGATATTTTAAATCTTGTTTACCTGTGCAGGTTTTATGGTTTGCCGGAAGTGGCTGATTACTGGGAAAGCGTCGTAAAAATCAACAAATATCAACAGGAACGCTTTATCCTGCACATTTTAAGCACCATGTTCAACACGCTGGCCGGGAAGAAAATTTGTATCTTAGGTTTTTCTTTTAAAGCCAACACCGGAGACACCAGAGAAAGCCCGGCAATTTACATCACCCGCAGGCTACTGGCAGAATGTGCTGATGTGGTCATCTCCGATCCTAAAGCAATGGGAAACGCCGCGCTGGATTTGGCAGATGAGGCAGGCGAGATAAGCTACATTAAAAATCCCTATGAAGCCGTGCAGGGCTGCCATGCCATCGCCATTCTTACCGACTGGGATTTATACAAAAAACTGGATTACAAAAAGATATACCAATCAATGGTCAAACCGGCTTTTATTTTTGATGGCCGCAATATAATTGACCACAAGAAATGTTTTGAGATCGGCTTCAATGTTTATCCCATTGGCAAGCCCGGCTTGAGCCATTTTAAGAATCAGCCCGGCATTTAGGAAGATATTAAATCAAAGGCATTTTTGATTAATTTAATTTCATCTCCATGGGGAAGCATTGTAATAGCTATGACATCGAAACGAGCTTTTATATCAGAAAACTTTTTTTGTTGTAGATACCACAGGGCCAACTGCGACATTTTTCGTTGCTTCTTTATTCCAACTGCCTGCTCCGGATAGCCTAATTCCCTGGATTTTCTGGTTTTGACTTCAATAAAAACAAGAGTATCTTTCTCTTTCGCTATAATATCAATTTCGCCGATAGGGCAGCGGAAATTCGTTTCGCAAATCCGATAGCCATTTTTGTTTAAAAAAGTGGCCGCTATGCATTCTCCTTCTTTGCCTGTTGTAATTTTGCTTTTATCTTTCATTCGGATAAGTCCAGCACCATTTGATTTACATCGGAATTCTTCAGATGGAATGACCGGCGATGAATTTTGCACATACCGAATTCTTTGAGAGCTGCGCGGTGATCTTTAGTTCCATAACCTTTATTGCGCAGAAAATTATACTGGGGAAACTGTCGGTGATAAATTTCCATAATCCGGTCACGGGAAACCTTGGCAATGATTGAAGCAGCGGCAATAGACACACTCAAAGTATCGCCTTTTATCAGTGGTTTCTGCGCGACCGGCAGTTGAATTTTGTGTAAACCATCAATTAAAAGGAAATCGGGCTGGTGCACTAGTTCCAAAACAGCTTCACGCATGGACAGAAGCGATGCCTGGAGAATATTTATGCGGTCAATTATATCGGCATCAGTAACGCCAATACCCACGGCCAGTGCATCATTTTTGATAACTTTGTAAAGGTCTTCTCTCTTTTTTGCGGAAAGCTGTTTGGAATCGTTAATTTGGTCATTGAGATAATCAGGAGGGAAAATTACAGCCGCGGCCACAACAGGACCTGCGAGCGGCCCTCTGCCTACTTCATCAACGCCCGCAATCAGCCGATAACCATTCTGGTAAGCAAGCTTTTCAAAAGTGTCCATCGTAGATGATGAAGGAATGATTCCTTCCCATTCCATTGTGGCCTTTATACCATCCTGCTTTCATAGGGGCGCTTTATTGGCTTCTTTTTGCCCAGCATATTAAAACCGCCCAGATAAAGGCAAATTGGCTCAGTTACTTGTTTCTTCCTTAATCCTTGCTTTTTTACCTCTTAAGCTTCTCAAGTAATATAGACGCGAACGGCGAACCTTTCCTCTGGTAATTACTTCAATCCGATCGATAACCGGTGAATGCAAAGGGAACGTCCTTTCCACACCAATACCATAAGAAATTTTTCTCACCGTAAAATTGGCACGGCTGTTACCACGGCGCTTACGAATAACAATTCCTTCAAAAGCTTGAATTCTTTGCTTCTGTCCTTCAATGATGCGCACATATACCTTAACTGTATCACCAGCTTTAAAACCGGGAATATCTCCCCTCATGTGCTCTTTCTCAATCATTTCGACAATATTCATTTTATATTTCCTCCTGCTAAACTCGCATTAATCAATAATTTTTAATTTCCCGCAATCCTATCTAAAACTATGGCTACTGCTGACCTTACAGCAAGATGATTATAATCTCCCGCTCCCTTTATCGGTTCCAGACGGTAATCAGCATTATTGATAATTTCTTCAGCAATCCCCGAACCTGTACCAAAAATTAAAAGATAAGGCAAATTATCATTTCTTATCAATTTCTTCAATTCCGTAAAAGTTAAAAGCTCATTTCTTAAGTTAGCACCGGTAACAATTGTTCGCGGCAGACATCCAGCCTCCACCTTAATTTCCTCGCTTGTTTCCTCCAGATTTGCCTTAAGCCTCACAAGCCCGAAGGCATCTTTACGCGATTTATTGAAAGAAGCGCCATAACCTGTCTGCCAATGATTCATAATTTCCGCAGCCAAATCTCTCTGTGCCGGTATGGGATTAACTACATAAAAACCCAGCACACCGTATGTCTGCGACGCCCTGGCAATATCATGCAGATCCATATTCGCAATGGATGTGCTCACAACCTTGCCATCTTTATTATAAACCGGATAATGTAAAAGAGCAATGTAGAGCATAGGCGCTTTTCCGTTCACTTTCAGCGGATAGAAGCGACCTTTTTAAAAAAACTGTTTTTCTTACCTCAATCGCTTCTTAAAATCAAGAGTTTATGTATCTTCTGACTTAATTTGTTCCAATATTTTCATATCCTCCGTTGACAAGTCAATTCCTTTGAGTAAATCAGGCCGGCGCCTGTATGTCCTGCGAATTGATTCGCGCCTACGCCATAATTCAATTTCAGCGTGATTTCCCGAAATTAAAACATCCGGCACACTCCAGCCTTTATATATTGCCGGTCTGGTATATTGCGGATATTCCAAAAGACCATGGGAAAAAGATTCATTATCTGTTGACTGTGCATTGCCCAGGACTCCGGGAATAAGACGGGAAACCGCGTCAATCAATACCAAAGCGGGAAGTTCACCGCCTGTCAAAATATAATCGCCAATGGATATCTCCCGGTCAACTAAATTTGTACTGATCCTCTCATCAACTCCCTCGTAGCGGCCGCAAAAAATTATTAATTGTTTTTTTTCGGATAGCTCTGTGACAATCTTCTGCGTAAGAGGCCGACCCTGCGGCGTCATTAAAATTACCTGTGATTGAGTTTCCCTGTCCTTAATTGCGGCCAACGCCTTTTCCACCGGTTCCACTTTCATAACCATGCCGCAACCGCCACCATAGGGCGAATCATCCGTCATTTTATGTTTATCATGAGCCCAATTGCGGATATCATGAAGGTTAATATTTAAAAGACCTTTTTCCTGAGCTTTTTTGATCAAGCTGAAATTGAGGGGAGATGAAAACATCTCGGGGAAAATTGTGAGAATATCAAATTTGATCACTTTACAGCCCTGCCAACAATCTTACAGTCATAATCCTTTTATCGAGATCTATTTTCCTTATTACATCGGCAATCGCCGGCAAAAGTATTTCCCGCTCTCCCTTGCAGACATACACGTCATTGCTTCCCGTCGGAAAAACAGATTCAATACGTCCGAGGGGTTTTCCGTCTTCATTGTAAACGTCCATCCCAATAATATCCCGCCAGTAATATTCACCTTCCAGCAGATCGGCCAGAACATCAACAGGTAAAAATACTTTACTCCCGATTAAGGATTTAGCGGAATCTACATCAATTATGTTTTCGAGTTCGAGAAATAGAAATTTACCGGATATATCAAACTTCCTGAGGTTGTAACGTGTTTTTCGCCCCGAAATATCCTCAATATAAATATACTTCAGCTCCGCGGTAATGATACTTTGATTATCCAACTGTGATAACACTTTTACACAGCCGCGGAGACCACGAGGCTTGACGATCTCACCAGCAACAAAAAGATCCATTTTGTCTATTCTATTATTTCCAGAACTGCCCGTTTGTGAATTTTAGTTGAGGAGGCACTCAGGATAGTACGAATAGCCTTGGCGGTTCGGCCCTGCTTTCCAATGACTTTACCCAAATCTTCTTTTGCTACGCGTAATTCAATCACAGATGTTTGCTCACCTAAGACTTCCGTAACTTCAACTTTATCCGGGCTATCCACTAAAGCCTGAGCTATATACTTGATCAACTCTTTCATCGTAACATCCTCCACAGATTTTGATTAATTCCTTTGGAAAATCATTTTTCTTTTATAATTGATGTCCGGCCTGTTGCCGTCATCCCGCTCTTAAATTGATCAAAATGCCAGAGATATCTTACTTAATCTTGGCTTCGATACCTTTTGTCTTTAACAAGCTGGAAACGGTCAGTGTTGCTTTGGCCCCTTTGGCCAACCAATCACGAACACGATCTTCTTTTATATTAATTTCTGCCGGATTCTTTTTTGGATCATAATTACCCAGGATTTCCAGAAACCGTCCATCACGCGGAAAATCAGTATCCGCTGCCACAATACGATAAAAGGGCTTGCTTTTCGCACCCATACGAGTTAGTCGAATTTTAACCGCCATTGATATTAAATGAAACCTCCTTCAAAATAATTTAACGTAATTTTAGATTTTATCATAGTTTTTCTGATTTTAAAAGGGAAAATTCCGCATAAGTGATTTAACGCCTTCTTTTTGATTATATTTTTTCATCATTTTCTTCATTTCGGCATAATTCTTCAGTAATCTATTCACATCCTGAACGGATGTTCCGCTACCTGCAGCAATTCTTTTACGACGGCGGCCGTCAATAATTTGGTAATTAAAACGCTCTTTTTTTGTCATGGAATCAATAATTGCCGCTACTTTAACTATTTCACTATCATCAGGCTGCAGACCTTTTAGTGCTTTCATTTTTCCTAATCCAGGAATCATCCCTAAAATATCCTGCAGCGATCCCATTTTCTTGATTTGTGTTATTTGATTACGGAAATCTTCCAGCGAAAAATCGTTTTTTCTTATTTTCTTTTCCAGTAACAGAGCGGTCTTTTCATCAATTACCGCCTGCGCTTTTTCTACAAGACTCAGGATATCGCCCATCCCCAAAATTCGTGAGGCCATTCTTTCCGGATGAAATACTTCCAGAGCATCGACTTTTTCACCTATGCCCACAAATTTTATCGGTTTTCCGACAACCGCTTTCAGGGACAGGGCTGCGCCACCACGGGCATCACCGTCCATTTTCGTCATAATGACGCCGTCAATACCGATCAATTCATTAAATTTGCTGCCAACATTAACAGCATCTTGTCCCGTCATGGCATCAGCAACATAGATAATTTCCGCCGGATTGACCTTCAGCTTGATTTTCTTCAGCTCATCCATGAGCGGTTCATCAATATGCAACCTTCCGGCTGTGTCAATGATTATTACTTCACAACCGTCACGCCTGGCCTGCTCTATAGCTTGCAGGCAAATTTCTAGCGGATCATTCAAATTCTCCGCAGCAAAAACAGAAACATTAATTTGCCGGCCCAGGACGGCGAGCTGTTCTCTGGCCGCAGGCCGGTAAACATCAGCCGAGACTAGACAAACCTTCTTTTCCCGTGATAATAAACGGGCCAGCTTTACTGCTGTTGTTGTCTTACCGCAGCCCTGCAAACCCACCAGCATAATCACAGCGGGAATATGCGAACCAAACTTAATATGGGCACTTACTCCACCCATGAGATCAACAAGCCGCTCATGAACAATTTTTACAACCTGCTGGCCAGGGGTGATGCTATCGATTACTTCCCGACCAATCGCCCGTATGCGGACGTCTTCAGTAAAATCCTTAACCACCTTGAAATTGACATCGGCCTCTAACAGAGCAATACGAATTTCTTTGAGCGCTGCACCAACACTCTCCTCATTCAAAACTCCGCGACCTCTTAATTTCTTAAAAATACTTTCTAGTTTTTCCGACAAATTTTCAAACATAATCTTTTTACATCCAACTTCATTTTTTACTTTTGGGGGCGGAAACACTGATTCGTCTTACAACACAGCTCGTTCCGGTTTTCTTGGCAATCTTTTCAGCTGCCGTCTGTGCCTGCTGTTTACTTGTAAAACCGTAAACAATTATGCGATACCATTTCCCTTTGCCGGAAACAGTCGTTTCCACAATTTGCGGCTTAAAACCCAGAGCTGATATTTTTTTAATCATTTGCGTTGCTTTTACTTTTTCCTTAAGCGAGGCTGCTTGCACCGAATATTTTACGCTGGAAGAAGCTGCTGCTGGTTCAGCTTCGCTTGTTTTTATTTCTATTTCATCTTTCGGCTCCTCACTTGCCGTCTTTTGCTGCTTTTTCTGGACATCCGAATTGGGCTCGGGCGAAACAGTTTTTTCTTCAGCTTTTTCGGGCTGCGCTGCAGGTGGCGGCACTGCGGTAATTGTCTTTTTCTCGGGGATAGTCTGTTCTTTAGCAGCACCTTTTTGGCTGGTCAACGTATTGTAATAGGTAAGGTCAATTTCCTCCGACGCTTTATTTTGCGATTGCGTAATTTTACCGTCCGTAGTTGTTTGGGCCGCTCTGATTTTTGCCGGACGCCAGACTAGCGCCAATAACCTCTGCGGAAACGAAGCAATTTTTTCCGGATAAGTATCAATATTCTTCCCAACACTGACGCCAAAAATAAAAGCGGAACATAAAAGAGCAACCATTCCGATAATTACTATAATTAATCCCGCTCTTCCCAGTTTCAACTCAAAATTCTTAGTGTTTCCGGAAGCCATAATCTTTTACCTTTTATTCGTGAAACTCCCCAGAGGACTTTTTCCAAAGCTGTAAATATCATATTCCGATTTTAAATCAAAGATGATATCAAGGCGGCAAGGAAGAGGCGACGCAGACGTATATTTTAATACGTTGAGGAGCCGATGACAAAGCCAACGAAGATAGCGCTTTGATTTAAACTTGGAATCACATCTTTTCCGGTGCATTAACACCTAATATCTTCAAGGCGTTCTGCAAAACAATGCTGATCGTTTTCACCAGAAATAATCGTGCTGCTGTCAATTTGACATCATCCGAAACAACTTTATTTCTATTATAGTAGCTGTGAAACAAAGAGGCAAGTTCATTTAAATAAAAGGTAATACGGTGCGGCTCCAGAGTCCTGACGGCTCCGTAAATGGTTTCGGGATACCGCGCCATCATCTTCATTAAATTTATTTCTTCCGGTTCACACAGCAGGGAAGCATTAATATCGGCATAAACAGGCAGGGCCATGTCCTTTTCCTGAGCCATTTTAATAATGCTGCAGATGCGTGCGTGGGCATACTGAACATAATAAACCGGATTTTCATTGGATTGTTGTTTGGCAACTTCCAAATCGAAATCCAGATGACTGTCGGAGCGGCGCATCAGGAAATTATAACGGGCGGCATCTTTGCCTACTTCATCGAGAACCTCCCGCAGTGTAACAAATTCGCCGGAACGGGTGGACATAGCGACCGGAACACCTCCGCGGAGCAGATTCACCAATTGAACTAAAATTATTTTCAATGTGTCTTTATCATGGCCGAGCGCCTGAACTCCAGCCCAAAGTCGCGGCATATAGCCGTGGTGATCAGCTCCCCAGATATCAACAATCATCTCGAAACCGCTGTCATATTTATTTTTATGATAAGCGATATCGGCGGCAAAATATGTCGGTTCGCCGTTCTTCCGGACAACGACACGGTCTTTTTCATCACCATAATCGGTTGTCTTAAACCATAAGGTTTCACCATCTGAATAAATAAATCCTTTTTTTTGCAGAGAATCCAGCAGCCTGGCTACTCCTTCATTTTTATACAATTCTTTTTCGCTGAAATAATTATCAAAGTTAACGCCGAAATCCCGCAAATCGTCTTTTATTTCGTCCAGAATAACGCCGCCTGCTATCGTAGTAAAATGGCGGATTGTTTGCTCGTCGTCTGCGGTAAGATATTTTTTGCCGTCTTTCTTGATGACATCATTGGCAATGTCCTTGATATAATCACCACGGTAGCAGTTTTCCGGAAATTCAATTTTTTCTCCTGATAATTCGCGGTAACGTAACAATACTGACTTCCCCAAGTTATTCATCTGGTTGCCTGCATCGTTGATATAATATTCCTTGGACACATCATAACCGGACGTTTTCAGCAAATTAGCGATAACATCCCCGACAACTGCCCCGCGGGCATGGCCAATATGCAAAGGCCCGGTAGGATTGGCGCTAACAAATTCCACCTGTACTTTTTTGCCGTTACCCATAGAGCTGCTGCCGAAGTTTTCTTTTTTTTCTTCAATGAATTGGAGTGTCTGCCGCCAGATATTTTCTTTAATAAAAAAATTTAAAAAACCGGGACCGGCTATCTGTGTCCGGGCAATAATGTTTTCCGGATCGGACAAATTCGACTGAATAATTTCGGCAATTTTCCGTGGATTTTGTTTGGCCGGTGATGCCAGAATCAGCGCAACATTAGAGGCGTAATCGCCATGCTCCGGATTGCCGGGTATTTCCACTTCAATGTAAGGCAAACTTATTTCCGGTAGCAAACCTCTTTGAATTGCTGTCCGGACGGCATTATCCATTAACGCAATAATTTTATTTCTCATGAAAAAATAAATCCTTTCGCTCTCACGTCATTATGTCTGAAGAAATCTTTATATATCGCGACATGCTGCCCATCATACCACAGAGGATCACAGGTATGAACCCCAAAGTAAGTTTTGGAAACTCATTCCAAAGCTCGCTGCAGGGTATTATACTCTTGCTTATACGGGATAATTCGACCAGCAANNTGACCTTTAGGTTATGCGCTTCGCTTGCGGAATTGGCGTTTCACAAATAAATTATCTGTTTTGCTGCTGTGTTGTTTCCCTGTTTCGCCTAAACATATAAAAAAAAGTGACAAACCGCAATTTTTATCTTTTGCCGTTTGTCACCGTAGTTTTATCGCTGACAATATTATTTAATCGATCAGGAGCTTTGATCTCTTTTAACAGCCTCTTCAATATCTTTGTCTTTAATGGACAAATCGCGGGAATAGTCCGGGCAATGGACATTTCCCGTGGCATCGGTGGAAATACCAAAACGCTTTTGACAACTTACCCGCCAGGCGCAAATCGCGCAATATTTTTTTTCCGTACCCATAATCAGCCCTCATTAGATATATTGCAACACTATAAAGACATTGGCGCCATGTCAATTGTTTTCTTTTCCTAAACTTTTTTACTATCGCCAACTGCTATTCTATTGCAATCGGCGATCCTTCCAGTAGATCAAGTTCGTCTTTGTTGACGTATGAGAAGGCTTGTAAGGATCCAGGCCAGTTTTTCCCTCTTGTCCACCTGCGCCGCTTATCGTAGTATAAGTAACCGGCACCCCAGTTGGCCCAAATGATATCGTTACCCCTGTCGCAATTCCAGTTCCTATGGCTATGCTTACAGCACCACCATCAAGTGCACCCTGCCCGACGTTGCAATAACCCGTGCTTGAATCGATTGTAATGGCATACAAATAGGCTGTGCCGGTTTTTGTGCAAAGATCGCTGCTTCCTGCGGCCGGAATAAATGAAGTAAAAAGCAAGACATTATTGAAGGCAACCAGGGGAGCGAGTACCTTCTCGTTGGCTGTAAGAGTTAACGCCCAACCTTTTTTTGTTGATGATGTATCCGCACAATACGCGTTTTTATTAGTCGTTATATCATCCAAATCACCTCTTGCACAGGGAGAAGGATTTCCATTTGCATCCTTACAAAGAAGCGCTTTTAAACCATAAACCCTTGCGGCCAAGCTGTTTCCTGTCGGATCAACTTTATCGCCCGTTGCCCAGAAAACCCACAAATCACCATTGCTATCCCTAGTTACAGTAGGCGGGTAATATATTGGATAACTAGCTGAACCGGACAGCTTATCCAGAAGCAAAGAACCTTTCCAACTGGACTTGTCGCAACCAGGATTGCTTTGCAGATCTGCTTTTGTGCAGAACTTGATCTGCCACATATTGCCTTTAATATCACCAACATAAGCGCGGTCAATAAATCCATCGTTATCACTGTCCACCAAAGAAACCTGCGAGGGGATAGAATAGTCCATATCCCCATTAGTGCTATCGTGCTTAAAAGACCAAATAGGCGTGCCATTGCTTAAATCAAAAACAATAATACCCTTACCTCTCCTCTTAAGGGCGTCGCAGCCACCACTGGAACAATCTGCCGCGTCGTAACCGCCGCCAATAACACCGATCCATGTTTCCTGGCCGTTAATTCGCACGCGTCCAGTACTAATGGCACTCCATGGCTCGCCAAGATATGGGGCTTCCGTTGCAGTAGGTTGCAGCGCCCATTTAAATGTTGGATTAGAGGCCGGAGCATCGGTAAAATCAAATGCGTAGTAACCACAATATTGAAGATGAGTTGCATCCCATGTCTCTTGTATGCCAGTATCGCAGGATGATGCCGAAGAGCTCCAGTATTTTGTTGACGTCCGTATAGCAGATTTGTCCGCAGTTGTATAATCACGGTCATTTTTCCCCAAACTGAACATTACCAGAGTTTTCCAGTCTGCTGCATTTTTTAAGTTTCCAGCATTCCAAGCACCAGGCAGCCAGGCATCCGTAGCAGTTATCGGACCATCAACATAGAAATCATGTGGGAGAGTTGATGAGCTGGTCGTGTGATAAATATCCTGCAGTTTAGGCAAAAGATTTGGTGGAATAAAACTCCAAAATTCATCACCGGTCGATGCATTAAAAGCATGAAATTGCCCATCATTAGCGCCTACAATAACCATACGTTTTCCGTAACCGAGACAGCCTGTCCCCCCGTCTGAACAATTACTAGCCCGTGGATGAGAATCTCTGTATGACTCGAAAGCACTATTCGTATCAATAATATCGTGAAAGAACAGAGATGGCGTTCCCAGAGTAATTGGGCTCGAGTGGAAGATATCTCCCAGCTTCCAGTTATCCGGGTTGATAGTAGTGCCATCGGTGTCCGTGGCATAGCCCCTGATATATTTGATAACTTTATTGGCAGTGGCTTGATCGGCAACACTCATTTTCGTGTAGGAAACAGGGGCAGGACTCTCAATATCGGAAGATTTGAAATTAACAAGACTTCCGCCAATCAACGTCTTAATATTCCTATCTGCTGCACTCTTTGACTGCAATACAGCGCCAGCCTCCCATTTTACCGTATTCAGGCTGCCATCGGGTTGTAATGACCACTTTTTCAGGTATCCCTGCCAGAACGGATCGTTGGAAACAGGTTTAAATGTCGCTTCATAAATAAAATTTTCATCATATGTGCGGGATGATGAAATTGATGAAGTGGAAAAAGAATATGAACGGGTGACAATATCAGAAAGAGCATTGTCCAACATGGTGACAATGTCATCTGGTTTATTAGCATATAATGCTTTCCCATTTACTGCTGTTCCGCCATGGGCAGCCATATTATCCAGGTACGGCTCAGCGTCCGTAGTTAATGCCATTCCCACTACGTAAGTCAGTATATTGAATGTATAAGATGTCCCACCTAATTGCTTTTGCACAGCACGCAAGGCATCAACCTTACCGATAACCGCAGGCATCAAAGCCGCTGCCGTACCTGTTGCTCCGCTTTCATTAACACTGGGTAGTCCATCGGTAACCAAAATAACAAAATTCTTTTGACATGAATCCAGAATGGGACTGCTGGTGCCCTTAAAATAATCAATAGCCGTTTGGAGCGTTCCGGCTATAGGCGTTAAGCCGGCATCGACAATATAACTACAGGTGTTTCCAGAACCGCAACTCATATAACCGGACTCATCCCCTTCTTTCATGTCCAGTTTAGCCAGTAGTTTATTTAGTTGAACATTATCAGCCAGATTTGTAGCAGCCGGAACATGAAGATAACCACCACCGGGTGAGGTGTTGGCAAACCATGTTCTACCCACATAATAAAATGAAATTCTCTTGCCGTAATCAATAAATCCCAGAGCGGTATCTTCGTCCGTTTGAGTAAAACTCCATGTAGCAAACGGACTGCCGCTGTATCCTGTAAAATCATCAGCCGTTCCGGTCTTAGTGTGATAAAAAGGATATGTATCCACCACAAACTCGTCAGGATTATATCCCGTAGAATAACCAAAGCCATTGCCCCAATTACTACCATCATAAAATGTTCCCGGCACTTTATAATAAACGTAATTGGATAAATCCGCTGGATTAGGATAACGGTTCGTTTTAGGATATATAATATTACAATACCTGTTTCTTGGCTCACTGCCCACAGAGTAATGCGCGATTATTTCATCTTGGTATGTGGCATCAAAAACAGAGTTCAAAGCTCGACAGCCAGAACCACCAAGACCCAAAACGGGAGCTGTACCCTGACAGATATCCCGTGAAGTCGTGTTACCGGTTTTGCAATAATCCTGACAAGCAGCCAAAACGGTGTCATCCGTACTGGGGCAATAAGATTTCGGGTCATATGACGCAAAATAAACCGTATTATGAACATTGTAGTTACTTACACCGGGCAGGTTGTAAGTCATTAAACCTATCCTCATTTGACCAGCATATTTATTAACAATCGCCTGCAACGCCCTTTTTGCTTCCACAAGCCTGCTGTTAGTATGCCAGGGACCAACGAGATTTCCCACAAAATCTTCGTCCATGCTTTGGGAATTATCCAGAATAATCAAAACATTGGGCACATAAGATGCGCCTTCCGTGAACAAATCCTGATCATCAGCATATGCAGTTTGTATATTTAGCAGTGTCAGGCATGGTATTATTGCTAATACGATAAAAACAACGGCAAATTTTATTACCTTTTTCATAGGAAACCTCCTAATGATTATCTTTAAACTAATTAATTACTACTTCTTTTAAAACACCATTTACAAAGAACATCTCCGCAGTTTTTTTAATTTTTTTACCTTTATTATAGGTAACTTTGACATTGCGGAGATCATATTTTTTATTGTTTTCCAGATAAAGAGTATCATCAGTAATTTTTGCCACAATTCCCACAACTTTAAGTATTTTAGTCGGCGAGGGCGAAGGGGTCGAAGAAACTGTATTTGATTCTGATCCGCCAGAGGTCGTTAAAGCTATACTAAATGATACAGACGCAAATATTATTAAAACAACTAAACCTGTAACAAATCTATATTTTGACATTTTACTCACCTCCAGCTAGGTTAACAATACCATTGTTAGAAAAGTTTCTTACTTGTAAATTAGAGTTAGGTCTACCACACCATATCCGACACCAATATCTACCTGCGCATTATTTGGTGTATTATATGAAGAATTTTCGCCCATTACTGTAATATCATATCTAGCCATGCCCCATGGCTGAGAATAGCCAACAGGCATCAGCGGCGGATATTTTAAGCTCAAAGCAACATTTGTAATTTTATATCTTGATCCGGGGTCGTTGGCGGCATCAACCGCAATCCAAGTATTCATGGTTATACCATAAAGGGGACTTGTTACCATAGGGTCAAAAGTCTGTGTTAATATATGATAACCGCTTTCCACAGCGCCTAAAGCTTTCTTCCCTCCCAAAGTTGCAACACTGGTTCTTAAATCCCCGGTAGATAATGAAAATACTAAAACACCTAATGCAGCAAGAATTGCACAAGCAATAATTGCGACTAAAAGAATAAATCCTCTCTGGGATTTTATGTTTTTCATATTTATAACCTCATGGCAGAACTTACTTTTCATCAATAGTGTGCGCTTACTCCATGGTTTCTTGGTATTACGCGAGTTGAGTAAACCAGTCTCTTTCGCGCATTTGTTGTTGGATCAAGATTTTCTGTCTCTACAGCAATAGATATTTCTATAGTTTTAATATTGGGTATCTGTGTCGGATCGGTTCCCGGAAATATCTCAATGTTATCATATCTAAAATATCTGAATAGAGGCACATCTCCAGTATCATACACATTATTACCATTCAAGTCATTGATAACGCGAACTACTCGGGGATGTCCACTGTCTGCCCTGGCTTTGGTATCACCGATAAACGACGATGCACCGCCACAATTTGTCTCTCTGGTGATGCGAAGATCGTTTTCACCTGCCACGTAGGTGTATGTAATAATTTCATTGGGGTTGGCGTTATTATCTGTGTTTATCACGCCAGTATCATTAATATCCATTTCGATTGTAATACTGTTGGCCGTTGCCGCCTGAATACCCTTATAAGTAGGGTTTGCTGAGGCATTGATGCAAGGACAAATAGGATCCCGCCAAATAGTATTGTTCAAACTTTGGTTATAAGATGCCATACGAATTTCCAATGCCATTAAATCCAATGCTCCTCGGACATCTTGCTGGGCAATCACTCTTTTTTCAATGCTTGATGAAGTACGCTGGGACATATTTACGGCACCGTACACAGCCGCCATAATTAAACTGCCTACGGCTATGGCGATAAGAAGCTCAACGAGCGTGAATCCTTTATTAATCATCAGCAGCTAACCTTAAAATATTCTTGTCTCGAGACAAAAATGGTTTGCGAAATACCTGTGGTATTCCGACTCCATGTAACTCTCACGACAACACGAAAATAACTTGAAGTCACGCTTGGAGGCACAGGTGGCATATATGTGATAGTCGTACTTACTTTATAAATAGCATCGCCATCAATAATAGCAATAATAGTCTCGCAAGGCGGGGGCGCGCTGCTGCCGCTGGTTAGAACACAATATGTTGAGGTTGCGGATCCACCTACGGCTGTTG
The DNA here is from genome assembly GCA_003142535.1 of Syntrophaceae bacterium. GTDB lineage: Bacteria > Desulfobacterota > Syntrophia > Syntrophales > Smithellaceae > Fen-1166. Next base: position 72,154 of record PLMQ01000030.1, on the reverse strand, counting down.
GTATTGCTGGTATCCCTGTGTCTGTGTTTGCAGCCGTATTACAGACATTCATTAAGTAAACTTCTGTGTTTTCCAGTTGCCGCTGCAGTATTTCCACTGCTCTACCAAAATAATCAGATTGGGCTGTTGTCCTGAATGCTGGCGCCTGCAGAGAAAAAATAGCCATTACAGACACAGTGGCTAAAAACAGGGCAATCATGACCTCCACCAGCCCCATTCCTTTAGAGCATATAATCTTTGACATTAACATCAACTCTACCTCTTGAATCAATTTCTACTGGTACTTTTGAACCGCGGCGATTGGTTAAGGTGACTGTGCCATAATCATTTTGTGCTGCAGGCTTTACCGCACAATGTTCAACTAATCCCCGTGCCGTGAATCTTATTATCGAGCACGTCGTAAAATCAACTGCAGTTATCTGAGCGTCTTGAGTTTGCGAGGCATCTGTAGGAGTATCTGTAGGAGTAACAGGTGCAGGATTATATTCAAGTAAACCACCGGTACCACCGGTAGCCGGCGCGTAAATTGTATAATTATTATTAGGCTGTATATTTATTGTAATTGTATAGTCTCTTCCCTCGGCAATTGCTCTTGCCCTGTACAGGGCAAAGTCTGCTGCTACTTTTCTTGCCCCTGTTTTTAGATTTGAATTTGCCACATATTTCTGCCAGGAAAAAGAGGCAACCACTAACATAATGCCGATTATAACAATAACAATTAAAAGTTCAACAATGGTATAGCCTTTAATTTTCATCTTTTACACCAGGCAAATTATCTAATTGCATGTTCAAAAAATTACATAGACACTTCTTAATATTTTGCCTAACATATCTAATTTATGTAATAATATCGTTTATCACATAAATAACTTTTTACTAATTCATATTAAAAGAGACATGCACTCTACCTGTCAAACCCGAAACTATCTTCGCTATTGAACCAAAATCGTTAGCTAACACAATTGTTCCTGCCGACGTAGTCCCGCGTGGCTGAAATATAACTTGCGAGTGTAGATATGTTGGAGCCGGATTGGCAGAAATCACTATATCACTACTAAAAGCACTCGGACTTTTTACAATTGCCGTTGTTTCATCATATTCGGCTGGAATACCATTGGCACCGCCTTTTATAATTTTGTAATTATTGTTTTCGGCGCTTAGCATAATTTTATAATGGACACTCTCTGCTTTAGCCAATTGTTTCAAATACGCAAAATCAGCAGCAATCGCTCTTGCGGCATTTCTTAAATTAATATTTTTTCTATACTTGGTAAACGTAGGCACTGCTATAGTTAAAACAATAGCAAGTATCGCCATAGTAATAATTATTTCCACCAGACTAAAACCTTCTCTTTTCCTGACTTTCACGATATGCTCCAACTATATGCTTAAAATACTATTCAGAATTACTAGAGCAATTAACATACCAAACTAAAATCATCTTCAACGGACAATCACGGGAACCCCAAAGCAAACTTTGGAAACATTCCGTGAGCTCGCTGCGGGGTATTATACCCTCCGCTTCGCGGGATTGTTCAGCTTACCAATTCCGCTACGCTGCGCTTTCGGAATTGGAGTTTCACAATAAACGATAAATATCATTTTTGATAACAATATTTTACGATTTTATATAAACCCTGTCAATTCTTTAGTTTAATTAAATCAACATTATAAAATGGTTATTTAAGCACATTTTATTGTGATTTTCATGCACCCTTTCTCAATATCGCATAAATAATAAGCGCATAAAGGCATCGCCCCAGAAAATATAAGCGATCGCCGCCAACGACAAAAACGGTCCGAAAGGCACTGCATACTTCATGTCCTGCTTTTTTATAATCATTGCGGTAATACCAACAATCGCTCCGGTAAAGGAACTGACCAGCAGAACAAATATCAATGATTTCCAGCCCAAAAAACCGCCGATCATGGCTAGAAGCTTAATATCCCCTCCCCCCATTCCTTCGCGTTTAGTTATTAATTCATAGACAAACGCTATCGCAAAAAGCACGCCGCCGCCGATTAAAAGTCCGATCAATGCTTCCAGCCAGGGAATTTTCACCACAAAAATCGCCAGCAGGAAAAAGACAGGTATCCCCGGCAATGTCAAAACATCAGGAATTATTTGATGATCAAGATCAATAAAAGTAATAACAATCAACACTGCAGTGAAAATAAAAAAGATTAAGAAAATCAAGGTAAGGCCGAACTTTAAGAACAAAAACAAAGAAAGCAGCGCCGTTAATAATTCCACCAGCGGATAGCGCCATGATATTTTTCCGCCGCAATCACGGCATTTCCCCCGCAAAACAATAAAACTGATAAGTGGAATGTTGTCATAGAAACGAATAGCATGCTGACAATGCGGACACTGGGAAAGCGGTTGGACAATGGAGACGTGCGTAGGTAAACGGAAAATACAGACATTTAAAAAACTGCCGACAACTGCACCGAAAATGAACGCAAACACATTTAACAACATTGTTTAATTCCATTTCAGAAGTGTTAAAAATTTCGGGATGTATTAGGCAAGATATTAGTGATTCTCTGAACTTGCCCGGCAGCTCTGCCGCCTTATCCCCTGCTTTAACGGACGTAGGCCAGTAACTTTGCGTCCCACTTTTTCAAGTGGTTTGCCTTTTTCAAGCTGTCTAATATTATACACCGTTACTGTGCCAAAGTCAAGAATTATTTCAATTATTTCAAAACGCAAACACACATTTAAAGGCATATCGCCGGGGTAAAAAGAAGCTCCACGGGCGCAACGGCAATACGGTATTTTATCAGCCGTCTTTTCTATCCCACTTATAAGGTATATCATTATCGTGAGCCGGCAGACGATATTCATCGGGTTCTTTGTAATTATAAACTTCTGTCGGCGCATTGACAACAATTGCTTCATCTGCCGAAATACATTTGAATCCATGATAAACAAACGGCGGAATATGCACCAGAACAGGATTATGAATGCCGGCAAATATTTCATTTATTTCGCCAAATGAAGCCGATTCCTTCCTGCTGTCATAAAGAACTATCTTCATCGTTCCCCTGACTACAGCCATATTATCGAATTGCTTCTTATGATAATGCCATCCTTTAACGACGCCGGGGTATGCCGTCGTCATATAGACCTGGCCGAATTTTTCAAAAAAATTATCATCGGATCGCAGAATTTCCATCAAACGTCCCCGCTCATCAGGAATAACTTTCAGTTTTTTTACTATTACGCCATCAATCATAATTTTATACTCCAATAAAAACAAATATTGCTATTTTCCGACGACTTCGTAAAATACCCTAAAGGGCACAAGAGCTCCAGAGGCAAGGCGCGCAAATCACGAGGAATGAGGCCTGCTTTTGTGTAGGCCGCAGTGATGAGTGATGCAGCGCATCCGGCATACGCCGGATTTACTTCGCATATGCCTGCCCGGCGCATGCCGGGGACTTTTTACGAAGTCGTCGTCATATTTTATTCGCTCCTGTCTTGGCCACCATATTCCCGGCGGCTTGCAAAGATTCAAAAGTTCCCGCATCCGACCACCAGCCATCCAATAAATCCCACTGCATCTTTCCTTCTTTGATATAAAAATTATTGACATCAGTTATTTCCAACTCACCACGTTGCGAAGGTTTTAGGGAGCGAATGAATTCAAACACCCGGTAATCATACATGTAGATACCGATAACTGCATAATTAGAAGCCGGTTTTACCGGTTTTTCTTCGACACGGATAATTTTTTCTCCGGCAAAGACGGGCACGCCGAATCTTTGCGGATCGGCAACCTCTTTTAACAAAATGCGGGCGCCGTCTTTCTGGGTGCGAAATTTTTCTACCGCCGGCTTGATATTTCCTTCAATAATATTATCGCCCAGAACAACAACGATCTTATCCCTGTCGGCAAAAAATTCGGCCAGACTTAATGCCGCCGCAATACCACCTTCACCCTGCTGATAAGTATAATTGATATGTTTTAATCCGAAATCATTGCCATTTTCCAGTAACCGCAAAAATTCACCGGCATTGTTGCCGCCGGTTACAATCAAAATTTCATCGATACCGGCATTGACTAAAATTCTGATCGGATAATAAATCATCGGCTCATTATAAACCGGAAGCAAATGTTTGTTTGTCACTTTTGTTAAAGGATTGAGCCTGCTGCCCAATCCACCTGCGAGAACAATACCTTTCATGATCACTCCTTGACTTTCATTTCTTTAAATCAGCTTGAAGAACTTGAAATTTTCCTTTTCCTTATCACATCAGGGAACATCTCAACAATAATTTTCTTTACATCGGGGCAGGTTATGGAGTAATTGTCCAAGCCATGAACAATCATGAATATTATATGAGATTAGCCCTGAGACTCGCTCAAAAAGGCCGGGGGTTTGTCAGCCCTAATCCACTGGTCGGAGCATTAATTGTCAAAGACGGCCAAATCATCGGCCGGGGTTATCATCAACGCTACGGTGACCATCACGCGGAAATCAATGCCCTTCAAGATGCCGATAAAAATGTGACCGGGGCAACTCTTTACGTCACTTTAGAGCCCTGCTGCCACGAGGGGAAAACTCCGCCTTGTGTAGATAGCATTTTGAAACATAAAATCAAACGCGTTATTATTGGCGCTTTGGATTCCAATCCTCTGGTTTCCTGTCAGGGAATAAATTATCTGCAAAGTAAAGGAATTGAAGTGATAACGGGTATTCTGGAACAAGAATGCCGTAAGCTTAATGAAGTTTTTTTTCATTATATGGAAACAGGCCTGCCTTTTGTTACTTTAAAATATGCGCAAACTCTGGATGGCCGGATAGCCACAGCCACGGGTCAGTCCAAGTGGATAAGTTCGCCCGCAGCGTTAAAATTTACTCACCGGCTAAGAGCCGAGCATGACGCCATTTTAGTCGGCTCGGGTACCGTTCTTCAGGATGATCCTGAGCTTACGGTGCGACATGTCCGCGGACACAATCCCCTGCGCGTTATTGTGGATAAAAAATTAGAAATTCCACTACAAGCTAAAATATTTGCCGTGACCGCCCAAGCCAAAACCTTAATCGCCACGACAAAGAAAGCTGACAATCACCAATTTAAACTTTTTCAAGACAGCGGCGCCGAAATAATAACTGTAGATACCGATAAACATGGTAATGTTGATTTGAAAAAATTGTTGATGATACTTGCCGGGAGAAAAATATCATCTGTTTTGGTGGAAGGTGGCGCGAAGATTATCACATCTGTTTTGAGGGACAATCTGGCCAACCGTCTGATAACTATTATTTCTCCAAAAATTCTGGGGGAAGGAATCTCGGCGGTAGGAGATCTTCATATTACTTCATTGGATTCAGCCAAAAAATTATCCATTCAAAAAATAAGAAAAATAGGCTGCGACATTATGATTGACAGCCGCTTAACTTAAACTGGCCAACAAATGCTCCGCAGCTTTAATCCCGTCCAACGCAGAGCTGATAATGCCGCCGGCGTAACCGGAACCTTCGCCGCAGGGATAAATACCATTAACAGTATCACTCTGGCCATCATTTTTCCGGCAAATACGCAGAGGCGAAGAAGTTCTTGCTTCTACACCTATTAAATGCGCATCTGCGGCAATAAAGCCCGGCATTTTTCTATTAAATTCATGTATACCCAGTCTCAAAGCATCGGCCACAAATGCGGGCAGAACCTCACGCAATGAGCAGGCCGTCACGCCGGGCCGGAAACTTGTTCGCCCCACAGCATCACTTTTTTTATTTTCCAGAAAATCAGCAAGCCTTTGCGCGGGTGCATGATAATTGCTGCCACCGAGAGTAAAAGCCTGTTTTTCCCACTTCCGCCGGAAGTCCAGCCCGGCTAAAGGCTGTCCATCAACGGCGAAATCGTTCACGCGGACATTTACCACTACCGCGCTATTGGCAAATTCACCATTGCGCCGGCAGTTACTCATTCCATTTGTTAAAACATATCCGGGAAAAGCGCTGCAGCCGATGACTGAGCCACCGGGGCACATGCAGAAAGTATAAACCGAACGGTTTAAACTTTTGATTGCCGCCGTTACAAAATATTCCGCCGGTGGCAATTGCGGATGTTTTGACCATTTTCCATATTGAATGGAGTTAATCAATTTCTGCTGATGTTCCACCCGCAGTCCCATGGCGAAAGGTTTTGCTTCCATTTTGACACCGCGGGAGGAAAGCTGCTCATAAGTATCATCGGCATTCTGACCAATAGCCAGGATTAAATGTTCGGCCTTAATTTCCTCCTGCCCGTTAACCACAATTGCTGCGAGCTGCTGCTGCCTTATTATAAAATCGGTCACCTGTGCTGCAAATCTGATTGTGCAGCCCATTTCGTTAAGCTTGTTGCGTAAATTTATCACAACCTGCCATAACCTGTCGGTACCTATGTGCGGTTTGGCATCGGTCAATATTTCTTCCGGTGCTCCCATTTCTACTAATATCTTCTTTACCCAGGCCGAATAATGATTTTTGGAGCGCGAGGTGAGTTTGCCATCGGAAAAAGTTCCCGCGCCTCCTTCGCCAAAAAGAACATTGCTGAAGGGATTAAGAATCCCCTGCTCCCAGAATTTCTGCACATCATTTGTCCGCTTTTCCAGCGAGGCACCTCTTTCCAGCAGCAATACGGGAACATTTCTTTGCGCGAGAATATAGGAAGCAAAGAGCCCGGCCGGACCGCTGCCGGCAACAACAACCGGAAACTGTAAAACCGAGATTGCCGCGAGCCGCGGCATTGCCGCCTTGTCTGCAATTTCCTGCATTTTAATTCCGTTTTTCAATTCTGCCGGTAAGGTAATGACCGCTGAAACAATTATTTTAATTACATAAACTATATGCGGAGGCTTATTGCGCCTCGCATCAATAGCTTTTTTGATTACTTCCAGGCTCTGCACATCACTGCGTGCTATCTCCAGAGCTGATGCCACCTTCGTGATTAATTGTTCTTCACTTTCACCCAAAGCAAGTTTAATTCCGCTGAGACGCAAAACCTTCATTATTTCTCCATTGCAAAATACTGCTGGTTATTATAGACGGGCATATACTTAATGCTACGCAAATGATTAACAGGTTATTACATGCCCTGGTATGCCGTACATACAAGAAGCCGCCATGAATATAAGGTATACTCCGGCCTTATGCAAAAAAACCTTGCAGCTTTTTTACCTGAGATAGAAATCTGGAGCAAGAGAAAAGACAGGAAAAAGAAAATATTTACCCCCCTTTTCCCCGGCTATATTTTTGTAGAAACAAATCTGCTGGACAATGAAACAAAGTTGGCTATTTTAAAAACTACTGGCGTAGTGCGTATTCTGGGGAAAAAAGAAAATGCCGCACCGGTAGCGGTTCCCGAAAGCAAGATTGAAGCTATCCGGCGGTTATTAAGCAAAAAAGTCGAGGTCTTTTTCCTCAAGTTTCCCGGCGCTGGTGAACCCGCAAAAATAATTGACGGCCCTTTTGCCGGAATTGAAGGAACAGTACTCAGCAGTGACGCCGAAAAGGAACTTTTTGTAATTTCCATTGAACTTCTTCAACGCTCGGTAGCTATCAAGCTGGAAGGATTTCAAATCACAAAGATTTAGGCGAAAGAAAGGCTGAAGGCTAAAGACTGAGGGCTGTTAGGCTAAGAGGAAAAGATTTTTTCTATTTAATCTTCATCCTTCAGTCTTTAGCCTTTAATTATCCCTTGACTTTACCTTTATTTTGAGCAAGATACCTTCGCTGGAAATTATTAAGTTACGGGCAAAATTGTCTGATGGGGATTGATTTTGAAAGGTTACATTACGATTAATAAAGAGTTATGCAAAGAATGCCACCTTTGCATTTATGCCTGCCAAAAGGGTTGCCTCAGCCCGACAAAGGAATACAACTCCCGCGGCTACCATCCTGTATGTCTGAATGATAAAAATGAATGCACCGGTTGTACATTATGTGCCATCATGTGCCCGGAAGTGGCCATCGAGGTCTATCGTGAATAAAATACTAATGTCCGGCAACAATATAATAGCCGAAGCGGCAATCAGAGCAGGATGTCGCTTTTATGCCGGTTATCCGATTACACCCCAGAATGAACTCACGGAATATATGGCGGAACACATGCGCAATGTGCCGGGTGGAGTCTTTATCCAGTCCGAAAGCGAAATTGCCGCCATTCATATGATTATCGGCGCCAGTGCCACAGGCACCAGAGTTATGACTTCATCCTCCAGCCCCGGCATTTCTTTGAAACAGGAAGGCATCTCTTCTATGGCCGCCTGTGAACTTCCCGGCGTTATCGTCAATATAATGCGCGGCGGTCCGGGGTTGGGCAACATTCGCCCTGCACAAGGCGATTATTTTCAGGCTACACGCGGCGGCGGACATGGTGATTATCGCACAATTGTTTACGGCCCGGCAACATGCCAAGAGCTGGCCGATTTGACAATGGATGCTTTTGACCTGGCCGATAAATACCGGACTCCGGTGATGATTCTAGCTGACGGCATGATGGGACAGATGATGGAACCGGTTATCTTCAAAAAACCGAAGCCCCGGAAATATAGTGAAAAGTTCATGCTTAAGGGAGCAGGCGCAGGAAAGAGTAAATTCATCCGCGGCCTCATTCTTGATGCCATCGAAATGGAAGAACACAACTGGAAATTAGAACGCAAATACAAAATTATTGTTGACAACGAAACTCTCCATGAAGAGCACAGAACAGATGATGCTGAGTTTGTTATTGTCGCTTACGGCACTGCTGCCCGCATTGCGAAAGGAGCCATCAAGCGCCTGCGTGACAACGGCATGAAAGTTGGTCTTTTTCGGCCGATCACCCTCTGGCCCTTTCCGGAGTTGAAATTACGCGCATTATCAGGAAAAGTGAAAAATTTTCTTGTCTTCGAAATGAGCACCGGCCAGATGCTGGAAGATGTGAGGCTTACCCTTCAGGGTTATGCCAATATTGAATTTCATGGCCGTCCGGGCGGCGTTGTACCCACGCCCGCGGAACTGGCTAACGTAATTGCCCGTCATTACGATAAGAAGGATTAATTTGCAGCGAACAGTAGGATAAGAATGTTATGGCAAAAAAAGTTTTTGGCCGTCCGAAAAGTTTAAAAGAAGCAATTTATCATTACTGCCCCGGCTGCGGGCACAGCATTGTGCACAGGCTTGTCGCCGAAGTTATTGATGAGCTGGACATCAGAGGAATCACTATCGGTGTCCCGCCTGCCGGTTGCGCGGTTCTCGCTTATAATTACTTTGATGTAGATATGATTGAAGCACAGCATGGCCGCGGCCCGGCTACGGCTACGGGCATCAAGCGTTCACTTCCCGATCGCATTGTCTTTTCTTATCAGGGCGACGGAGACTTGGCGGCAATCGGCATTGCTGAGAGTTTTCATGCGGCCAACCGCGGGGAGAACATCACTGTCATTTTTATCAACAACGCCGTTTACGGTATGACCGGAGGCCAGATGGCGCCGACGACCATGCTGGAGCAGAAAACAACAACCACTCCCGCCGGAAGAAATCGAACACTGGACGGCTACCCGGTTAAAGTATGCGAACTTTTTTCCCAATTACGGGGAACAACTTATATAGAGCGCTGTACCGTCAATTCTCCGGCCAGTGTCAACAAAACAAAGAAAGCTATTAAAAAGGCATTTCAATGCCAGATTGATGGAAAGGGATTTTCTCTGATCGAAATCCTTTCACCCTGCCCAACAAACTGGAAACTGAACGCCATTGATTCCTGTAAATGGATAGATGAAGTAATGAGCAAAGAATTTCCTCTGGGGGTCTTCAAAGACAATTTAGCGCCGGTTAAAAAAACCGGGGAGGCCGATCCATGTTAATCAAAACTATTTTCTCCGGATTCGGCGGTCAGGGCGTTTTAATGATGGGCTTCAGCCTTGCCCAGAGCGCTATGAATAAAGGGTATCAGGTAACTTATCTTCCGGCATATGGAGCCGAAGTAAGAGGCGGAACCGCTAATTGTACGATCGCCGTAGGTGATGAAGAAATTGCCTCACCGGTTGCCTCCGAGCCGGATTATCTTGTGGTAATGAATTCACCTTCACTGACAACATTTCAAAATAAAATTATATCCGGCGGCACAATTTTTTTAAATTCTTCAATTATTGAAGCCCGTCCCAGCCGCAAGGATGTCAGGGTTTATGCTATCCCCTGCGGCGACATCGCTCAGGAGCTGGGCAATATTCGTGCAGCTAATATTGTCATGATGGGGACGTTCATTAAAATAACCAAGATATTGCCTGCCGAAGATTATCTTAAAAGCATTGAGACCATTATGGGCGGCAAGAAGAAATCTGTAACCGAAATCAACCGTAAAGCTTTTGCCATCGGGTTTGATTTTGTGAAGAATTAATAGGAATATTTTTATGGCTGTAAAACAAATCTCCGTAATGTTAGGCAATGTGCCCGGCTCGTTCGCCAGGCTAACCCATATTCTGGATTCGGAAGACATAAGCATTAAAGCTGTATCCGCCGGCAGTACCGCGGAAAACAGCATGGTGAGATTGGTCGTCAATGACACCGACCGGGCGGCAGCTCTATTATCCAGTTTTAATTTTAATGTCGAAATAACACCAGTTTTGGCTGTCGAAGTCCCCCTGCATCCGGGCGGAATGAATGCGATATTGAAGCCATTAGCCAAAGCCGAGATTAACATTCATTATCTTTACACAACTATTAATCGCATCGGCAAAGAGACAATTTTAATCATCGGCATGGATAAATTAGATGAAGCCAAGGAAATTCTGACGCAAAACTGGATTCATTTGATTGACGACGAAATTTACACAATTCCTTAAATTAAAAGATCATGCCTGTTTCTACTGAAAAAGAAAATGCTCTTGCTACCCGCATGAAGGAACTGGGTGTTTCCGAAAGTGACTTTGAAGAAACATTCGTTCGTTCTTCCGGTCCGGGCGGTCAAAAAGTCAACAAAACTTCTTCCTGTGTTCATCTTGTCCATATTTCCACCGGCCTTTCTGTAAAATGCCAGCGCGAACGTTCGCAATCTCTGAATCGCTATCTGGCGCGCAAGATTCTGCTGGACAAAATTGAACGTGTACAAAAGGGTTTTATTGAAGCAGAAAAAGAGAAAATCGAAAAAATTCGTCGTCAAAAAAGGAAACGCAGCAAAAGAGCAAAAGAGAAAATTCTCACGGCCAAGCATCAGCAAGCAGAAAAAAAGAGCTTACGCGGAAGAGTGGTCGTGGATGAATAATGACCGCAAACAATGGTGTCATTAATCCCGATTCGCTGCACTTTGTTTGCGGGATAATTTCCAATAGCTTTGGCTATTGGATAATTCGACTTACTCTTCATACTTCGCTGCGCTCGTTTTCAGAGAGTCTCATTACGACTTACACATTTCAGTCGTAGATGACCTTCAGGTCATGTACTACGTTTCTGAAATGTGAGTCTCATTATAAATTGCCCTAACCAATGTTTGACTTTGCAAACTCTGTTAAATTAAGTCTAGTCACTTTTAACTAGTTCATCTACGAGTCCACAAATGCTACTTGAAAAATAATTGAAGATTACTATTTGAACTGGAGTATCTGAGGTTGATAATTTGTCAAGAGGTGCGGTGTCAATGTTTTTTTTCGAGGTGTGAGGTGAATGGGTTTATAATTTAATTTTCTTTTTAATATATTCTAAATCTTTACTTACTTCTGTTTTAAAAACCTCAAAATTTTTTTCTAATGCAGATAAGCCATGTTGTTTATCGTTAGTAACTTTTTTGATATCTTCTACATCCTTTTGGACATTACTAATTTTTTCTTCATTAACTTTTATTGTTGTTACAGCATTAATAAATATGCCCACAAACAAAATTAACAGCCCAATAATGATACTACTAACCCAATTATTATGTAAAAAATCTTTAATGGCAAGTTTAAATGATTTTTTTTGATTTCTTGATATTTTTTGTGGTTCATCTTCATCATAAGATGATTCATTTGTTTTGTTTATATTAACAGGCTCGGTTTCTGTTTTATCAATTTCAAATTTTGAAGCCAAAAAAAGCCTGTAAGCTTCTTTTTCTTGAAAATTCTTTCCTATGTGCTCAGTCCTAACTACTTTATTTGTTTTCATGTATTGTAAGCCATTTATAGTAGTTGTTTTCTAAAAATACTTTTGCGTCATCAAGAATTTTATCAACAAAACACTCCCTCAAGTCTTGTATCGCAGGTTCATAGTAATATTGATAATCAAGAGCAGCATGAATCGCTTCTTTCACCTCATTAAAATTATAAATAGTGTTTTTATAGTCAGTCACATTCTTTCTATAAAGAGCTTCAATAGCTCCAATTTTTTTAGAAAAAGAAATATTAATATTATCAGCAGAATTTATTGTGTTTCCAGATATCAAAGAAATTGCTTCGTTTAATTTTTTATTTTTTGAAAGTTTATGAGAAAAAACAATCCCCACTCTACGAATATTTTGGATTTCATATTCACGGAACAACGTATTACTGAAATATTTAAAAACATCAATTTTAAGCCAATCAAATTTTTTCTGAAAATCATTATCAATCTTTATTCCCAAAATCAAATCATCCGTGTTTATCCTTAGATACTCAGATGTTTCAGAATTATATAATGTTTTTTCTCGACTGGAAATTTCTTGGAGGTTAGGAAAAAATTTTGTCCCAAATGGTGTGTTTTCGCTGTAAAGAATATTATCCATAATACAACCTGATATATCTGGTATTCTAAAAGATCTCGCAAACCTTATTCCGAATGTTATTCCGATTATGTTTTTTTGCAGATTTTCCATTTTATTCCTTTTTTTGTTTCCCTCAATTTTTGCTTTCCAATAATTAGATAAGCCATTACTTGCTTGTAATCGTATAAGAATTTCAGTCTTGAATGTCAAGAATATATTTACAATAAAATATGAAGTATGGTGTTGATGTTGACTATTTGTTTAGTTCAGGAAGGATGATTTACTGCTCATACTTAGACCTGTTGTCAAGATAACTTCGTCTTAGTAAATTAAATGATTATGGTATTGCGCTAAGCTTGTGAGGTGGAATCATTTACTCCGCTTCACTTCATTGCGCGGGATAAAGGTGTCATTAACCCCCTGCGCTGCGCTTCGGGGATAAGTTCACCTAACAAATTTCAGCTTGTGACCTTTAGGTTATGCGCTTCGCTCACGGGAAAGGTGTCACTAACCCCCTACGCTACGCTTCGGGGATAAGTTAGACTAACAAACAGGACTGCGCTATGCTTGTGGAAAAAGGTGTCACTAACCCCGCTTCACTTCGTTACGCGGGATAAGTTCACCTAACAAATTTCCGTGCGCTTCGCTTCGGGAATTTGAGGTGAACTAAAAAAGGGAGAGAAAGTCGATGCACGCTCCCCTCCCTGATTTCTATAATACCAATAGTTTTTTATCCGACGAGGCCGACATACTTAATCAGCGGATTGGCATAAAGCACAACCAGCGCGACAACCAGCGCATAGATAGCCAGAGACTCAATCATTGCCAATCCAACCATCATGGTCAGAAGGATCTTTCCCTGAGCTTCCGGGTTTCTGCCTACTGCATTGGTAGCGCCATTCAAACCATTGCCCATTCCCAAACCGGTCCCTATTGTACCAAAAGCCATAGCCAAACCGGCTGCCAGTAAAGAGCAACCAATCACGATCGCCTTTGTGTAATCAACGGCGCCCGCTGGGTCTGCATCTTTTGCAGCAAAAGCAAAAGTAGCAGAAACAATCACTAACAAAACAGCAAGTACAACGTGCATAAAACTTTTTTTCATCTGGAACCTCCTTTTAATTTGTAATGTCTGTTACTGAATCTTTGTACCTTCTACGCCTCCTTTCTTTAAACTTTCCTTAGCAAATATTTTTAATAGTGACTCACTTAATTGTCAAGTAGTATTTCCCCATAAGCAGCAACTTGATTTTATTTTTAAATGAGGATAGAAATTATGCTATGCAAAAATTAACCGTTTTGGAACAAAAAATTGCCCGGCATATTCAGTCGGATATACCTTTGGTAAGCCGGCCCTTTCGCAACATTGCTGATGATTGCACACTTACGGAAGATGAAGTTCTAAAAATAACAAAGAAGCTCTTACATAACGGGGCTATTCGCAAGTTCACCGCTATTTTACAGCATCAAAAAGCGGGTTATAATAAAAATGCGCTGGTTGTCTGGTCGGTGCCGCCCGAACAAATTGTGGGCGCCGGTGAAAAAATGGCGGCGTATAAATTTATTTCGCATTGCTATGAACGTAATCCGGCTTTTCAGGGAAAATATAACCTGTTTACAATGCTGCATGCGCAAGAAGAAAACATCTCGACAATTGTCAGTAAAATAACATTATCTTTAGGCATCACTGATTACTTGATATTGGAAAGCATTCAGGAATACAAAAAAACTTCTCCGGAGTATTTTACATGACTAAAACATCTGCAGATTATTTTGCCGAGGCACAACAGGTTATCGCCGGCGGCGTAAACAGCCCCGTTCGCGCGTGGAAAGCGGTCGGCGGAGAACCGATCTTCGTCCGTGAAGCCAGCGGCTGTAAAATATTTGATACCTCCGGAAAACAATATATTGATTTTGTTCTTTCCTGGGGGCCGATGATTTTAGGGCACAGCCATCCGGAAGTTGTTGCGGCAATCTCTAGTACTGCTCAAAAAGGAATAAGTTTCGGTGCACCGACTCAGGCCGAAACGCAGATGGCAAAATTAATCTCTGAGGCCATTCCTTCTATAGAACTTTTACGGATGACCAATTCGGGTACGGAAGCAACGATGACGGCAATACGGTTGGCTCGCGGTTATACCGGCCGGGATATGATTGCCAAATTTGACGGCTGTTACCACGGCCATGCCGATTCGCTACTCGTTAAAGCAGGGTCAGGTGTGGCTACCTTAGGGATACCCGGATCTTCAGGAATTCCGAAAAATATAGCTGAGCTTACCATAAGCCTGCCTTATAATGATATCGAGGCAATGCAGACAGCGATGGAGCGTTACGGCTCACAGCTGGCCGCAGTCATCATTGAACCTGTAGCCGGCAATATGGGAGTAATTCCGCCGCAAGCTGGTTTTTTAGAAAAACTCAGAGAGCTTACCTCGGAAAATGGTATTGTTCTTATCTTTGATGAAGTAATTACCGGTTTTCGTTTTACTTATGGCGGCTATCAAAATTTAATCGGCATAAAGCCCGACTTAACTTGTTTGGGTAAAATCATCGGTGGCGGTTTGCCTGTAGGTGCTATCGGCGGAAAAAGAGAAATAATGGAGAAACTTGCACCGGCAGGCGATGTTTATCAGGCGGGAACTCTTGCGGGGAATCCTTTGGCCATGAACGCAGGCCTGGCTACCCTTCACATCCTTAAAGCAAAAGCCGCAGCGTTCGGTGAGTTGGGGAAAAAAGCGGAGCAGCTTTGCCGGGTGGCGGAAAAGTTATTCGCCGCTAAAGGAATTGCTGTTTGCATAAATCAATTTCATTCGATGTTTACACCGTTTTTTCAGGAAGGCCCTGTATATGATTTCGCCTCTGCTCAAAAATCAGACACCTCCTTATTCGCCCGTTTTTTTCATGGCATGATCAAACACGGTGTCTGGCTGGCTCCTTCCCAATTTGAAGCCAATTTCGGCTCTTTTGCTCATTCTGATGCGGATATATCATTTGCGCTTAACGCCTTGGGCAATACACTGAAAGAGATGTAAACCGATCAAGTGGAGCCCCCTCCGGCAGGAGCCAGAGGCTCCCCTGAATTATGCGACCTCCCGCAGACAACGCCGCATTCCTCCCCACGGCGTAAGCGGAAATTACAAGTCGCGGGATTGACAACCGTCAATCAATCCTGTAATGTTCAGCAATCAAAAAAGCTAACGTTTAGACTTTAAGGAACTAATCATGGTAAAGCAACTGACCATTAAATCTTTTCTTGATAAAAAAAATAAGATTGCCATTATCGGACTCGGATACGTTGGGCTGCCTTTGGCCGCGCATTTATCCCGCCATTTTTCCGTCATTGGCTATGACAACAACGAAGCCAATATTGCCGAATTAAAAAAGGGCCACGACCGCACAATGGAACTGACCGACGCCGAATTAAAGAAGGCTAATATTCATTTCACCTCGGACCCCACCGAGCTCTCTCCCTGCCGGCTTTTCATCGTAGCCGTACCTACACCGGTTGACCATTTTCATGTTCCCGATTTAAATGCTATGGAAAATGCTTCGGCCATAATCGGCAAACATTTACAGGCTGGCTCCTGCGTGGTTTATGAGTCCACTGTTTACCCGGGCGTCACCGAAGACATTTGTGTCCCCATCCTGGAGCTAGAATCAAACCTGAAATTGGGCAGAGACTTTGCCGTAGGTTATTCTCCGGAGCGCATCAATCCGGGCGATAAAGTACACACAATTGATAAAACAGTAAAAATTATTTCAGCTTCCGACAATGCCACTCTTGATTTTCTTTCTGAAATATATGGCACTGTTGTTAAAGCCGGCCTGCATCGCGCTTCATCAATTAAAGTTGCCGAAGCAGCCAAGGTAATTGAAAACACACAGCGTGACATAAATATAGCTCTCATGAATGAACTGGCAATAATTTTTAATAAAATGGGCATTGATACTACCGAAGTTCTGGAAGCCGCAGAAACAAAATGGAATTTTCTGTCTTTCCGCCCCGGTCTTGTGGGCGGCCATTGCATCGGCGTTGATCCTTACTATCTCACTTACAAGGCGGAAAGTATCGGTTATCGCCCGGAAGTAATTCTATCCGGCCGGCGGATTAATGACAACATGGGTAAATATGTTGCCGAGAAAACCATCAAAATGCTTATTAATGCCGACAAGCAAGTTCATGACGCGCGTGTAGCCATATTAGGACTCTCTTTCAAGGAAAATGTTCCTGATTTGCGTAACACTCGCGTCATTGATATCATCAGTGAGTTGAAAGAATATGGCGTGGAAGTTCTGGTTCATGACCCGTTGGCTGATCCCGCAGCTGCCCGCTTTCATTACGGAGTGGAACTGCTGCCACTGAAAGATATCCATGATGTTGATGCTGTTGTTCTTTCTGTGGCGCACCGTGCCTATCAGGATATGGGTCTCACCCAAATTGCTGCGCTCTGCCGCAAAGAATGTCCTATTTTAATTGACATAAAAGCATTGTTTGAACCGGAAAAGGCGCGCTCATTGGGCATTCGTTACTGGCGACTATAAATTATAGAAAAGATTAATGTCCATTTGAGGAGATAACATGAAAAAAGCTTTTATTACCGGCATTACCGGGCAGGATGGTTCATATTTAGCCGAGCTATTATTGAACAAAGGTTACGAAGTCCACGGCTTAATCCGCCGTTCCAGCACATTTAACACTGATCGCATCGATCACCTTTATCGTGATTCCCATGAGCCGAACTCCAAAATATTTCTTCATTATGGAGATTTAAGTGTTTCCGGACAAATCATGGATTTGCTCCATTCCATTGAACCCGCTGAGATTTATCACTTGGGCGCCCAAAGTCACGTCCGCGTCAGCTTTGATATTCCGGAATACACCTGCGATATTACTGGACTGGGAACTTTGAGAATTCTGGAAGCTATTCGTAAATCAGGCATCAAAACAAAATTTTATCAGGCATCGTCCAGCGAAATGTTCGGCGCCGCTCCCCCGCCGCAAAGCGAAAAAACAATATTTCAGCCGCGCAGTCCCTATGCCGCAGCTAAAGTTTTCGCTTATTACATCGCCCAGAATTACCGCGATGCTTATGGTATTTTTGCCTCTAATGGCATTCTCTTTAATCATGAATCACCGCGGCGCGGAGAAACATTCGTCACCAGAAAAATCACCAGAGCGGCAACACAAATAAAGCTCGGCCTCAAAGATAAGCTCTATTTGGGAAATCTCGAAGCAAAAAGAGACTGGGGTTTTGCCGGTGACTACGTGGAAGCCATGTGGCTTATGCTCCAGCAGAATACACCCGATGATTATGTAATCGCCACCGGTGAAACCTACTCGGTAAGGGAATTCGTGCAAAGAGTTTTCAGCAAACTTGATTTGGATTACAACAAACATGTTATTGTAGATCCGCGATATTTCCGGCCGACGGAAGTCGATGTTCTCCTGGGCGATGCCGCCAAAGCCAAAAAGATTCTTGGCTGGAAGCCAAAAGTAAATTTCGAAAAGCTCATTGATATGATGATAGCATCGGATATGGAACTTGCCAAAAAAGAAAAAACTCTTGTTGACGCCGGTTTCCCCTGTAACAGCAGCGAACGTATGACATAAATCACGGATATGAACCCCACAGCAAGCCGTGGGGTTCATATCCTCCGCTGCGCGGGATAATTCGACCTGCAANNCAACTTACCAATTCTGACTTGTGACCTTTAGGTTATGCGCTGCGCTTTCAGAATTGGAGTTTCACAAAAAACAGTAAGGATGATTGCATGTTGAAAGAAAAACGTATCAGCGTTACCGGCGGAAAAGGTTTTTTAGGAACACATCTGATCAAAAAACTGGAGGAACGAGGCTGCCGTCAAATTAAAATCATTGATCTGCCTGAATACAACCTGACAGACATCATTGATATCCGCCGAATGTATGAAGAAACAAAACCTCAATTTGTTATTCATCTTGCCGCCAAAGTCGGCGGTATAGGCTTTAATCAGGAGAAACCGGCGGAATTATTTTATGACAATTTAATCATGGGCGCACAATTACTCCATGAAGGCTATCTGCGGAAAATTGAAAAATTTGTCGCGCTCGGTACAATTTGTGCTTACCCGAAATTCACACCTGTTCCTTTCAAAGAGGAAGACATCTGGAATGGCTATCCGGAAGAAACAAATGCTCCCTATGGACTGGCCAAGAAAATGATGCTGGTACAATCGCAGGCCTATCGTCGGCAGTATGGTTTCAACTCGATATTCCTGCTGCCGGTTAATCTTTATGGGCCCGGTGATAATTTCAATCCCAGTTCCTCACATGTTATTCCGGCATTAATCAAGAAATGCTTTGACGCCATTGATAACCATGCGGACAAAATTGAAGTTTGGGGCACGGGCCTGGCAACAAGGGAGTTTTTCTATGTCGAAGATGCCGCCGAAGCTATTTGTCTGGCTACCGAATCATACAACAAAAGTGAACCGGTCAATATCGGAGCCGGTTTCGAGATATCCATTAAAGAGCTCACTGAATTAATCGTCAGAATTACCGGGTTTCAGGGAAAAATCGTCTGGGATAAATCCAAACCGGATGGCCAGCCCCGCCGGATGCTCGACACGAGCAAGGCAGCAAAAGAATTCCAGTTTAAAGCAAAAACCGATTTGCTGATCGGCTTAAAAAAAACAATTGAATGGTATAAGAATAACCGGCATAAACTATGAACGGCGGTCAGTTTTTGTTTGACTTTGACTAGTTTTCATGTTACGGAGCGCTCCATAAAATGGATAAAGAAACCAAAAATTATGCAGTGCAAATGGCATACGCCAGCAGTATCGGCATAGCAATGGTTCTGGCAATTTTTGGATGTCTTTTACTCGGAGTTTATTTAGATAAAAAATTTGATTCGGGACACGTTTTCACTTTTCTTCTACTGTTAATTGGAATCGCTGCCGGGTTCCGTAATATATATGTTTTAATTAAAAAAAACTTTCCGGATGAAGAACAGATTATAAAGAGCTTAAAAAGTGAACCACATCGCAAAAGACCCGCTCCTAAAAAGAATTGAAATAGCCAACTGGATAATTCTGGCTATTCTTTTCGTTGTATCAATAATCTTTACTCCATTAAAATTTGCTTTGGGCGTGTTAATCGGCGGGTTCATCAGTATCCTTAATTTTCATTGGTTGGGCCACAGCCTGCGCGGTCTTTTTAATAATTTGAGTGGAAACGTCAAAGGGCCGGTAATGGTTAAATATTACATCCGTCTGGCCATAACTGCCATTGTTCTGTATTTTCTGATTGCCTATGACACTGTAAACGTCATCGGCCTGCTTATCGGACTTTCCGTGGTGGTGATCAACATTGCAGTCACATTAATTACCGCTCTGGCAAAAAAAAACTCTACTGAGGAGGTTAGTTGAACATGCTCTTCCTGGAAAACCATTACATCCCGGCACATGTTATGTATACCTGGCTTGTCGTCATTTTGCTGACGTTATTATCATTTGTCGCTACCCGACATTTGGCAGTTTATCCGGGACGCTTTCAAAATTTCATGGAAGTTCTCATCGGCGGTTTTGATTCCCTCGTCAATGATACCATGGGGCATCACGGTCGCACATTTTTCCCTTTGATCGCCACATTGGGTATTTTCATTCTTGTCTCCAATCTGATTGGTATCGTTCCCGGTTTTGAATCGCCGACCTCCAACATCAGCACCAACGCGGCCTTGGCGCTGGTCGTTTTTTTCTCTACACACGTCGTAGGCGTAAAAACGCATGGTCTGAAATATTTCAAGCAGTTCATGGGGCCAGTCTGGTGGCTCATTCCATTGATGCTGCCGATTGAAATCATCAGTCATTTTGTACGTCCGCTTTCTCTGACCATGCGGTTGTACGGAAATATCGCGGGTGAAGATCTCGTGCTCTTCGTTGTTCTGATGCTGGTCCCATTCCTTGTTCCATTGCCTATTTTCGTATTGATGATTTTTACTTCCATTATTCAAACAGTTGTTTTCATGCTACTGGCAATGATGTACATATCGGGGGCGCTGGAAGAAGGGCATTAATTCGTCTTCATTACTCTACCTGATAAAAAGTGGATCGAATAAAATTAATAACAGTCTTTACGCATCTTTGCGGTATAAAGAGTGTTATTAATTAATTCTTTCAACAGCTTATTATAATTTGCAATTGCCCTCAGTTATTAATTTACCTGATAAAACAATCCCAAAATTAAAATATTTTTATATGATGCTTGACGTAGAAACTCAATCGTATTATCAACTATTGGTTTTTTGTCATACTTTTTTATTGTTTGGAGGTTTCATTAATGCACAGTTTAGGAATTAATATCGGTTCATCCAATGTTAAAGTGACCATGCTGGAGGGTGACAGCATTCTCTGGAGCGAAGTGGAACCGCATGAAGGAAATTTTCTTTACACTCTCAAAAAAATATTATCGTCCAAAAATATACCTGCCGACATTAAAGCACTTTCCACCGGCACTGAAGGAAGACGTCTTTTAAATATCAACAGCGTGATTGAACCTATTTGTATTGAAGAAGCGCTTCAGCATATGAATTATGACATAGATGCACTGGTCTCTCTGGGTGGTGAGGATTTGGTCGTTTATACCATAGATAAAAATAAAAAAATAATTATGAGTTTTTCCGGAAACAAATGCGCCTCCGGTACCGGCGAGTTTTTCAAACAGCAGCTGGGCAGAATGAATATGAACATTGATGAAATCAATTCTATTCCCGAACATAGCTGTGTAATGAAGCTTTCTTCGCGATGTTCTGTTTTCATGAAAAGCGACTGCACACACCGTTTGAATAAAGGTGAGGCGCAAAAAGGCGATATCGTTTTGTCGCTCAGTGATGTAATGGCAACAAAAGTCATTGATTTTTTGAAAAGGGCGAGAATCTCCAAAGGCAAGGTACTTCTGGTTGGCGGCGTCACGCTGAATCAATATATTCTGCGCTTTATCCGGGAGAGAATGCCGGGTATCGAATTTATTGTTCCCCCGCAGGCACCATATTTTGAAGCATATGGAGCGGCTCTTCTGGCAAAAAATTCCGGTAGTGTTCTACCACCGATCAATAAGCTTTTTAAGACAGGTAAGGTTCAGTTCAAGCGCTTTAAAAATTTGAATACCGCCGAAACAAGAGTAACTTATCTCCCTTCAAAAAAAGGAAAAGTTATTGCCGGCCGCGAATATATCCTTGGCGTTGATGGTGGATCGACAACAACGAAAGCCTGCCTGATAGATATAGAAACAGATGAGATCACAGCATCATTCTATGGACGCACCCACGGCGACCCGGTGGCGGCACTAAAGAACTGTTTCGTGGAAATGAAAAAACAAATTAAGGAAGATATCGGTGATGGCCAGATCAGTATAAGTTTAGCCTCAACAACCGGCTCATCCAGAGAAATTTTGGGCGTGTTTCTGGAAACTCCGGCTGTTTATAATGAAATTATCGCCCATGCCGTCGGCACCACTTTTTATAAAGATGATATTGACACAATTTTCGAAATCGGCGGACAGGACGCCAAATATGTTTTCCTGAAAAATAAAGTGCCGATTGACTATGCCATGAATGAAGCTTGTTCTGCGGGTACGGGCTCCTTTCTGGAAGAATCGGCTCAGGGCGATTTGAACATCGCCAATGCCTGGGAAATCGGCGATATTGCCATTAAGGCTAAAGAACCGCTGAAGTTCGGCGAACACTGTTCCGCTTTTATCAATTCCGATATTCGCAATGCTATTCAACAGGGCGCCTCCCGTGAAGACATCACTGCCGGAATTGTCACATCCATCGTTTCCAATTATTTAAACCGGGTTGTCGGCAACAGAACAATCGGCAATAAAATTGTCCTGCAGGGCGGCGTGGCGAAAAACAAAGCCATACCGCTTGCTTTTGCCATGCTGCTAAATAAAGACATACTCGTTCCGCCTGATCCTGAACTGATGGGTTGTTTTGGCGTGGGCATACTGGCCAAGCAGAAATTAAATGACGGCTTTTTGACCAAAGCTTCCTACGATATTGATAAGATTCTTGCTACCGAAATTATCTATGAAAAAGAATTCCAATGTAAAGCCTGCGACAACTACTGCCCGATCCGCGTTCTCCAGGTGAATAATAACAAATATATGTTCGGCGGCAGATGTAATAAATACGCCAATATCCGCAAGAAAAAGACCTTCAATGAAACCGAGGTATTTGACTACATAGAACAGCGCAACGATTTGCTTTTTAATGTATGCGCCCCTAATCCCCACGATCTGATAAAGAGAAAGGAATATGTTGTCGGCATACCGCGCTGCTTTTCCATCTATACGCTCTGGCCCCTTTATTCCTGGTTTTTCCACTCTTTAGGAGTCGAAACTTCTCTTTCTCGAAATATATCCCATGAGGGAACAGCCCGCGTCGAAAGCAGCTATTGTTATCCGGCGGAAATTGCCCACGGTGCTGTTCAGGATATCTTCGACCGCAATCTGGATTACATCTTCCTGCCTCATTTTAAAGACATGGAAAGTTATGAAAAGGACTCTCCGGCAAACTTCTGCCCGATTACGCAGGGTCTTCCCTATTATATAAAAAAAGCATTCCCGGAAATTCCTGAAGATAAATACTTAACCCCTATTGTTAGCTTCATGTACGGCGTGGAAAAGGCCAGCGAATCTTTTATCGAAATGGGAGTTAAGCTTGGCTTCCCGGAAAGAGAAGCCAGAAAAGCATTTGACATCGCTTACAAAATGCAGATGGAATATTTTGCTAAGGCCGATGAGTTAGGAAAAATGGCGCTGGCCGAAGCCCGAAAATCCAAACGGTCGGTCATTGCCCTCTTAGGACGTCCTTATAATGCTTTCACGACCGATGCCAATATGGGCATCCCCCGTAAATTCTCCACCAGAGGGTTCTCAGTTATTCCTTTTGATATTTTGCCTTTTGCGGATAAACCCATCTATCCTAATATGTACTGGTATTACGGCCAGCAGGACATGAAGGCGGGTATGCTTCTCAAAGACGAGGATAATATTTTTGTCACTTATATATCAAATTTTTCCTGCGCGCCTGATTCTTTCATGCTGCATTATCTCAAGTGGATGATGGGCACCAAACCCTTCCTGATTCTGGAACTGGATTCGCACACTGCCGATGCCGGCGTAGATACACGCGTTGAAGCATTTCTTGATATTATTGAAGGATATAGATCTAAATTCACCGATATCAAGCAACAGAGATATGATAACGGCCTGAGATTCGTCAACAGCAAGGGCGAAGATATTTATATAAAAAATAATATAACCAATGAAAAGATTCCCATTCGCAACAATCCGCGGGTCAAGCTGCTGCTTTCCAGCATGGGAAGGCTTTCCGTAGAACTGATTGCCGCGACTATCAGAGGCTTCGGCGTCAATGCGGAAGCAATGCCCGTTCCGGATATTCACACTCTCCAGCTGGCGCGGAATCATGCCTCCGGCAAAGAGTGCGTTCCTTCTCATCTTGTTCTGGGAAGCGTCCTGAAGTATCTTGCCTCGGAGAAATACCGCAAAGACGAAATTTATCTGCTGTTTGTTCCGACAACTACCGGCCCCTGCCGCACCGGCCAGTATTTTGTTTTTTATGAAAACCTGTTCAAGGATTTGCGCCTGGATAACGTTGTTGTCTTCACCATGGATTCGGATAATTCTTATAATGAACTGGGCGCAGAATTTTCCAAAAATGCCTGGTGGGCAGTTGTTATCGGCGATTACATGAAAGATGTGGAAACATCGCTGAGAACATGCGCGGCCGATCCTGTACGTGCTATGGGAATATACGATAAGCTCTGGCATAAAATGATCAGTGTCGCCGAAACTGATGTGAAACAGGTGCTGCCTGTTTTACAAGAAATAGCAGATGAGATTGCGCTAATCCCGCTGAAAAAAAGGATGGAAGATTGTTCCAAGGTGCTCATCGTCGGTGAAATTTATGTCCGGCGTGACGACTTTGCCGTGGATGAACTGATTGACCATTTCAGCCGGCGCGGAATAATCGGTAAGGTATCGAATGTCGCTGAGTGGATATATTATTGCGATTTTGTCCGGAAATATGAACTGAAAAAGAAATTGAAATTAATTCCCTGGTATCGCCGGGTATTCGCCGGAGAGTTTATGGACCTGATTAATTGGAATATTGAACAGGCATACAAACATAATGTTGCAAAAAAGGTCAGTGATACTCTTGGTTCCACAAACCTGATTCCGAAAACTCCGCACGATATAAACGAAATTATGAAAAATACCGAAAAGCATTTTGTAAGCCATGAACTTTATTCGGAAATAAGCATCTCCAGCGGAGTGGCGGCAACGGCAATGATGGATGGATATTCCGGCATTGTCAACATATCCCCCTTCGCCTGTCTTATAGGCCGCGTCATTGAAGGTTTGTTTACTCCCTGGGCCCGGGAGCGTAAATATCCGATGATTTCCATTGAAATTGACGGCAATCTTCTGCCCCCCAATGTACTCAACAAACTGGAAATTTTTATGCTGAACGTTCTGCGTTTCAGAGACAACCCGGATGTAAATACGATGGTGGAGCGGGAGGGCGTTCAACCCGTAGTTATTGATAGGAAGATAATTCACTAATAACTGTCAGAAGTTTTTAAAAGTTTTGTTAGTGAAACTCCAATTTCAAAAACGCAGTGCATGGAAACTGGTTAGTTGAATTAATGAAACTCAGATATTACAAGCGCAGTGCAGCAATATCTGTAAGTCGAATTAATCCCGCGTGCGAAGCTTAGCGGGGCAATATAATTATGCTGCAAAACGGAATCGTTTTCCAAAACTTGCTTTGAGGTTCATACCCGTGATTGCCAGTCAGTTTCAATCATAAAAGAAGCCCCCTTTTTCTGCACAGGGGGCTTCTTTCTGCACAAATCACTAATAGCGTATTATGCTTTTTTAGGCTGTTTGACAAAGAGAAAACATAGCACAATTCCGATAGCAGCCAATAATGCAGTGGGATAGAATGCGTATGTATATGTTCCGAATACATCTTTGGCCTGACCGGAAATAATGCCGCCGATTATCGCGCCAAAACCATAAGCGAAAAATACAACACCGTAATTACGGGCGTAATTTTTCATACCGAAGAAAGTGGCCGTTGCCGCCGGTGCTATAGCCAGCCAGCCGCCCAGACAAAGCCAGAAGCCAATAAAACTTATTATATAAATATTGGTGTCGCCTTCACCGGCCTTGATCATTAAGATCGAAACCACCAGGATGATCAGCAGGTTAAGCATTGCCGCCTTACGGGCGGTAAATTTATCGGTAATAAAACCAAAAAGCGGACGACCCAAGGCATTGAAACAGGCGAAAACACCGACCAGAGTTGCGGCTGTTTCACCGGAGATTTTAATAATCTCGTTACCCACCGGTTTGGAAATTCCAATTGCCATTAAGCCGGCAATAGAACCAATCATAAAGCATAAAAAGAGTCCCCAGTATACAGGTGTTTTTATTATTTCGCCCGGTGCAAAATCGGTAGCGGCTACAGAACCGGCAGCCGGTGTCCATCCTGCAGGTTTCCAGCCGGCGGCCGGAAACTGGAAAGGAAGCCCCAGTATCACTAAAACAATACCAAATATTATTCCAAAGTATAAAAACGTGGAAGATAATCCTACAGCAGGAATCATTAGGCTTGCGACCTTACCGGTAATCAATGCCGAGCCGCCGAAACCGGCCAGCATGAGACCGACAGCCAATCCCTTTTTGTCTGGAAACCAGCGGGCTGCTGTGGCAACAGGGCAACCATAAACCAATCCGACGCCTGATCCGGCAATGACACCGTAAGTAAGTGTCAGTATCCAGATATTGGAAGCATAACTGGAAAGCAGCCAGCCCAATCCCACAATAATGCCGCCGATAATGATGAGCTTGCGCGGCCCCAGTTTTTCCATGATACGGCCGCCGAAAAACATAAGAATGGCGAAAAAGGAAAGAAATACCATAAAAGGCAGATTTGCCATGAAAGCCGAAACATCAAAAGCTTTCTTCACCGGACCCAGGAAGATGCTATAAGCATATACTGCGCCCAGACATATATTCATGACCAATCCCAGAACTACGTACAACCATCTGCCGCTTTCTGCAGGCATACCGAACACTTTTGTTCCCTCACTCATCTAATACCTCCCCTAATTGATGAAATACTTAATCGAGAGAGCAATATAGGGTTCTATTTCCAGTGTCAATAAAAATATTAATATTTTCATATGATTTTTAGTTTAACGATTGCGTATCTCAAATCAGGAAAAGAAAAAAATGCAATTGCAGTTCAAGAATTTGTGTGATTAAAAAGATTAAATTATTTTCCTTTTAACGTTACCCCTGCAAGGCTGGTAATATTTTCTATGACAAAAATAAACACAAGCGGAATAATTTTGGCCGGTGGTCATAATTTCCGCATGGGAGCACCGAAAGCTTTCCTGGCGATCAACGGCACGCGTCTGATTGACATAATTCTGAAAGTCTATCGTGAAATTTTTTCTGAAATAATCATTGTCACTAACGATCCTCTGGCTTACATGGAATTTTCTGATGCCATTATCGTTACTGATATTTACAAAGAGAAGGGGGCGCTGGGCGGAATTTATACGGGTTTATTTCATACCTCCCATGATTATTCTCTTATCACCCCTTGCGACATGCCTTTCTTAAACAAAGATTTCATCCGTTATCTGATCGGGCAGATAGGTAAACACGATATAATTGTTCCCGAACCGGCTGATGGCTTGCAACCACTGTGCGCCATTTATTCTAAGAAATGTCTTCTGCCGATTAAAAGATTACTGACGGCTCACAAGCTGAAAATAACCGGTTTTTACAAAGAAATGCGGCTGCTGAAAATACCTGAAGGAAAAATAGCCCCATTCAATCAGGACGGACAGTTATTTCTGAACATCAATACACCGGAAGATTTAAAAGCTTATTAATAGTAAAATTGATTGTTAATCATGAACCGGCATGGGCTGCACCCATTTTTTATTTTCCCCGTCATAAAACCATCTGTCGGGAAAACCGCGGCGGCGCGTAAAAGTAGGATTTTCCGCCCAGCACAAAAGCTCTTTGTAGGCATCATGCAGCTTTCGGAATCTGATGGCATGGCCGCCGCTATCGGGATGATGAACTTTTGCCTGCCGGCGATAAGCATTTTTAATGATTTTGCGCAAATCTGCAGACCGCAGATCAGCTTTATCAATTCCCAGATAATTTAGGAATTCCGTTTTGACATTGGGATTCTTAATTACCCCCGGCCTGACCGACGTAATTGATACTGTATATCTGGTCGCCAGTTCCAGAACGCACCGTGAAGCCAGATATTTTCTGTTGGTACGTTTTTCTTCTTCCCACCAGGCATTACCCAGTATATTCGTCATTTTGCTGAAGTCCTCGGCAGGCTTTTGGCCGGAAGTCCTAGTTTGCGTGTATCTGAATATTTCTTTACATCCGTGAGGGAGAACATCCATAATGATTGATGTATCGGAAAAGTAAAACGTCGCATAACGTGTATTGAGGGCCTGCAGCAGACCGCTTCTGGTATTCAGCTTTTGTCTCAGGTTCTGGCGGCAATGAATCGAGCAGTACTTACGGTTTTTCATGTTTTCCGCAGTTCCGCAGGAAAGACAGCGATTCTGTTTTCTATTTGCTGTTACAATTATCTCATTAATTGTTGCCGTTTTTCTCATATATTGCAATTCTGATTCACGCGAAATACACAAGCCGACTATTTTTTCTCCGCGGCCAAATAACCTCGCGCCAGATTAATATTAACGTGGACAACACCCTTATTCAAATCTTTCATTGGATAGTTTTCAGTGACGACAGGCAGACTATCCGCATCGGCCTGTGTTTTAATAACCGATCCGGCAGGCACGTAACGGCCATCGGCAACCTTGACACCCATAAGGACTACTGCGGGCTCTAAAACACAATTGCGTCCCACATAAGACCGAAACACCAGCGATTTCATTCCGACAAAAGTATTATCCAGAACAACCGCCGGGCCGTGAATCTGCACCTGATGAGCCAGCGATACGCGGCTGCCGACATAGACTGCGTATTTCTTTCCGTTGACATCCATCATATTTTTTTCTACAGGGTTACCATTCATTTCTGTCTCGAGGGCGTGGATTACGACGCCATCCTGTACATTGGAATCATCGCCGATAAACAGAGGTTGACCTTCATCGCCGCGTACAGAAGCCCCCGGCGACACCATGATATTTTTACCAAGAATAGCATTGCCGATAACCGCCGCCAGGGGGTGAATATAGCAAGTGGGGTCAATTACTGGCTCGGAAGCCATCGCGCAAAAATCAGTAACCACATTCTTTCCAATCATTATTTCCCTCCAAAATAATTTTTCCTTTTATTTTCCTCACGGATTAAGAGTTCTTTCCAAACCTTCGCCACTATTTTCTCCGTCTCTGCCGGCGCGCCTCTGTTTTCAATGACAATGTCGGCCATTTTAATTTTTTCTTCAATCGGCAGCTGGCTTTCCAATCTTTTTTTCGCTTCCTCCTCCGTTAGGCCGTTGCGCGTCATCAACCGGTTAATCTGCTCCTCCGGTGAAATTACAACGAGAATAGATAAATCTACCATATTTTGTAGATTTGCCTCAAACAGCAGAGGAACTTCGGAAATCACGATAGCCTTTTTATTTTTTTTCTCAATATCTCCCAGACTTTTTGACCATTCACCGAGCACACGCGGATGGACAATGTTGTTGAGTTTTTTTAATTTTTCTTTATCAGTAAAAACAATTTTGGCCAATTTGTTGCGGTTAATACTGCCGTCAACCAAAAGGATGTTGTTGCCGAATAATTCGACAATTTCCTGCCACGCGGGAAGTTGGGGCGCTACAATAGCTTGCGCCAGTTTATCCAAATCAATCAGGCAAGCCCCGTGGCGAACGAACATCTGCGCCACAGTTGTTTTCCCGCAGGCTATACCACCTGTCAATCCTACATTTAACATGATTTTGTATTCAAATTGTAAATTATGCGCAAACCTTCCAGAGTCAGCATCTCTTCAATCTTATCGATACTCTTCGTCTCCGGCGCCACTATTCGCGCTAAGCCTCCCGTAGCAATAACCAGCGGTTGGGATTTCACTTCCGCTTTCATTCGTTCCACAATACCGTCCACCAGACCCGCATAACCAAACATAATGCCTGCTTGAATCGCGCTCACGGTATCTTTGGTGATAACTGTTTTCGGTCTGCTGAATTCGACACGCGGCAGCTTTGCTGCTCTCTCAAAAAGGGCTTCACTGGAAATCACTATTCCCGGAGCAATACAGCCACCCATGTATTCACCTTTTTGGGAAACATAATCAAAGGTGGTTGCCGTTCCAAAATCAACGATAATGGAATCCTGCTTATATTTATCATAAGCGGCGACGGCATTGACAATTCTATCGGCACCTACCTCCTTAGGATTGTCATAAAATATTGGCATCCCCGTTTTAATCCCCGGTCCGACAATCAACGGTTTTAAATTAAAGTACTTAACGCAAAGCGGCTCCAGAATATTAAGCATGGGAGGGACAACACAGGAAATAATAATTGCCGAGACCGATTTGATCTCATTAATTTTCATGCGGCTGGATTGATACAGATTTAAAATAAGCACACCATATTCATCAATGGTATGGTCAATCTCCGTGCGAATGCGCCAGTCATGCACCAGTTTATCGCCATCATACAAACCCAAAACCGTATTGGTGTTGCCGACATCAATTACTAATAACATACCTATCACTCCTTTAAAATTGTCGCATCGCCCGCCGATACTTTAATCGTTTTCCCGTTTTTATCCAGCAAAATTAACGAACCTTGTTCATCAATGCCTAAAGCCTCGCCGCATATTTTTTTATCTCTAAAAACAACCTGTACTCTTTGACCGGCCATTGCTGAATACTCCAGCCATTTTTTGCGGATAGGCTCAAAGCCGTCTTCCAGAAATTGCTTATACCATTTTGTCATATTTTCATAAATACCGATTATCAGCTCCTGCCGTGGTATTTCATATCCTATAACTTCCCGCAGGGACGTGGCTATTGTCTGAATTTCCACTGGAAATTGATGGAGCTGCATATTGACGTTCAAGCCGATGCCGATAATGACAAAGTCAATTGAATCTGCGGCCGTCTTCATTTCCGCCAGAATCCCGCATACTTTTTTACCTGTGAGGAGAATATCGTTAGGCCATTTCAGTTTAACTCTTCCTGCACAGTATCGCTCCAGCTGTTCAGCTACCGCAACACCCGCCACAAGTGATATTTGCGGCGCCGCAGACGGTGCTATTGGGGGACGTAAAATTACGGATGTATAAATGTTCAAGCCGGCGGGAGAATACCAACTCCGGGCATTGCGGCCTTTTCCCTTGGTTTGACTCTCCGCAATTACGACCGAGCCTTCCGGGACACCATCCACACCCAAACGATAAGCTTCATCATTGGTGGAACCAATTTCCGGATAATAATATACCTTATGGCCAATTAATTTACCGGCTAGGCTTTTTTCCAGTATTTCTAAATTCCAATCCATATTGTGCCTCAACTATTATAGATTTATAGTTCTCTGTTGATTTGTTCAAGTTGTTTTTGCAGAATATTTTTGGAACATCCTGCTAAAGCATTTTGTGGTCATTTTTCATTGACGTACAAGCGTGGCTACCTTATACTCACTTCCAGTGAAAGCAAGTTCTTATCAAAAAGATATGATAGAAATGTCCCCAATATGTGATTTTTTGGACATGTTCTGCTTATGTGTCCATAATATGGACAAGTTCTGATGGCGGTGCGAACTGCAATTGTTTCCGAAATAGTAACAGTGTCAATAAAGTAAGTCTGACCCCAAAGGGAGGTAAGAATGAAAAAGATATTGGTCCTGGCAATTATATTAGTATTCACTGCTGCGGTGGCTGACGCAAACCTCGCTGTTAGCGAGAAATGCAGTGTTAATCTCGCTGCCCTGATGGCTGCTGCCAAGTCAACCCTTTCCGGGGATGGTGTTGAGAAACTTCAGCAGATTTTTGCCAATGCCAAGACATTGGATAGTGAGAAAGCGAGTGTTGGTTCCGTATTCTTCCTTGAGCCAGCATTGCGTCCAGATCTGCAAAGGAACGAAGTGAAGCGGGTTAATAAATTTCTCAAAACGATCAGCGACAAGATGTTGGTCACATGCAAAGTAGTTCATTGCGGTCGGCAGTCCAAGGGATGCGGGCTGTTTCGCATAGTTTATTCGCTGGAAGAGTCTTCCGTGAAAAAGAGTGATGAAAAGGCCGGGGTTGCGACGGTCGGGAAAACCGATACTGGTTCGCCTTTAGGAAAGAGATATACCCTTAAGGCGCAGAAAAGAAGGCCGGGTGAAACACGCATGTCCGGAAGCAACGAGTATGAAATTCGCCTGGACCCATAATCAGGCTGTTATATGACGGCTAAAGAATACTTCTAATGCATTTAGTATAATAACGTCATAGGCTTCAGGGTTTCGTTGATCTGCGAGAGTTGTAAGGATTGATTAATGTCAGCACCTGCGGGGAGTTGGATGAGAAAGATAGACAATGGAAAGATCAAGCTTATGATTATTTGTAGTGTTTATCCATGATGACCCTGCGCATTTTCGCGACACAACCTGCGACCATGCCTGAAGTTGCTGCATGGTATCTTGCAGATCTCGGCGAGGCGAAGGGCCGACAGGAGCTTTTTGCCAAACAGTCGCCACAGCGCCTAAAGACATTGCGTGAACATGCGCTCATAGAAAGCGCTGTCTCTTCAAACCGCATTGAGGGCATTACAAGCGAGCAAGACCGCATACGCCCGCTTAGGAAATTAGGAAATTCCGGGGACACCATACTAGTTTTGCTGGTTCAATCTTATACATTGAACCAAACTTTATTATTTTAAAACAATCAACATCTGTCTGGCAGGGAACCCCGGCGCATGCTTGGGGACGACGGATGATTGAACCATTGTGAAACATATTATCGGCATAATTCATGTTGAAATTTTTAAAGAAATATCAGCAGCGCGTGCGGAATGAGTGAGTTCACCGACAGAAATAAAATCCACCCCGGTCGCGGCAATTGCAGCAACATTCTGCAGACTGACATTGCCGGATGCTTCCACCAGCGCTCTACCGGCTATGAAAGATACGACTTCTTTCATAGCAGCAATTGGCATGTTATCCAGCATGATTATGTCCACGCCGCAGTCCAGAGCTTCCTGAACTTCCTGCAGATTCTTTGTTTCGACTTCTATTTTAATGGCTTTTTTTAAATGAGTTTTTTGCGCATTTACCGCAGCGGTAATGCCACCGGCTACATCAATATGATTATCTTTAATCAGGACACCGTCATAGAGCCCCATCCGATGATTAAATCCGCTACCGATAACTACAGCCATTTTATCGAGCAACCTCAGGCCGGGCAGAGTTTTGCGGGTATCCATAATTTTTGCTTTTGATCCCTTGACGGCTTCCACATATTTAGAGGTCAAAGTGGCGACCCCGCACATGCGCTGGAATATATTGAGAGCGACACGCTCGGCCTGCAGAATATAAAACAAGTTCCCCGAAACTTCCGCTATTGTATTGCCTTTATTTGCTTTTTGACCATCGCCAATCAGGTATTTAACCTGGATACTTTCATCCAGAAAGATGAAGACGTCCCGGAATATATCAATACCGGCCACAATGAAATCATCTTTAGCTACAGCCTTAGCCTGGCCCATTTTATCTCGGCTGACAATGGCGGTTGTAGTAATATCACCGGTGCCGATGTCTTCGATCAACGCCGCTTCAATAATTTTTCTGATTTGTTTGGGAATCAATCCGTGTGTCATCGTGTTTCCGTCTCACGATAGTCAAATTTATTAACCTTCAATATCTTTCAGCTTATTGAAAGCACTCTCCAGCGCCGCGTGGCGATCCTGAGAATCTTTTAATTTTTCTTCTTCCTTTTTGATGATGGCCGCGGCAGCTTTTTCCATAAAGTCCTGATTGGAGAGCTTTCGCGAGCATTGTTCCAAATCTTTCTTAACTTTGACAATCTCTTTTTGCAGGCGCGCCTTTTCCCCGGCAATATCTACAATTCCGGCGAGTGGGACAAAAACCAGTAGTGAGCCGATAACTCCGGTTGCCACTCCTTTTGGTTCTACCAAAGCTACCTCCGCAGTCAACGTCTCCAGATTTGCCAGATTCACCAGATAATCCTTTCCCGCATCGACCATACCTTTTATTTCTTTATCGGGAACGGAAATCATAACTTGTAATTTTTGCGAAGGCGGTATCCGCATTTCTCCGCGGATATTACGCACGCTGGTAATAATATCCATCAATAGTTCCATCTCCTTTTCGGCGGAGGCATTCTCCCATTCCTTATTGGCTTCCGGGAAGGAACTGACCATAATCGATTTTTCATCGCTTCTGTTTAACACCTGCCAGAGTTCTTCAGTGACAAAAGGCATAAAGGGATGCAAAAGATGTAACATGGTTTTGAATATATCTTGCAAAGTGCGTTGTGTCGCCCGCCGCTGCTCCGGACTGACCTTGCTATAGAAAGCGGGCTTGCTCAATTCCAGATACCAGTCGCAGAATTCATGCCAGACAAAACGGTAAATGGCGGCGGCGGCATCATTGAACCTGTATTCATCCAGACTGCCCGTCACTTCTTCGATAGCTCTGTTGAGTCTTGCTTTAATCCATTTATCGGGAAGCGAATCCTCCGCGATCACCGCACTTTTCTCGTCGAAATCTTCCAGATTGACCAATGTCAGCTTGGCCGCGTTCCATATTTTATTGACAAAGAATTTGTATCCTTCAATTCTTTCTTCGGACATGCGCACATCGCGTCCCTGCGCCGTATACGCCGTCAGGGTAAAGCGGAAAGCGTCCGTACCGTATTTATCAATCATCACCAGCGGATCAATGCTATTGCCCTTGGACTTGCTCATTTTTTCCCCTTTTTCATCACGCACCAGCGCGTGCAGGTAAACATCTTTAAAGGGGACTTCTTTCATCACATAGATTCCCATCATCATCATCCGGGCCACCCAAAAGAAAAGAATGTCGAAACCGGTAATAAGCAATGATGTCGGATAAAATGTTTTCAGCGCTTTTGTTTTTTTCGGCCAACCTAATGTCGAAAACGGCCAGAGCGCGGAACTAAACCACGTATCGAGAACGTCTTCGTCCTGC
This sequence comes from Syntrophaceae bacterium, assembly GCA_003142535.1. GTDB lineage: Bacteria > Desulfobacterota > Syntrophia > Syntrophales > Smithellaceae > Fen-1166. The sequence goes on along the minus strand of PLMQ01000030.1, from coordinate 37,219 downwards.
CTCAGTTTAGTACCGCCGCAATCCGGGCATTTATCGGGATCAGTTGTGGAAACGATTACTTTATTGCAGCCAGCACAATACCAGACGGGAATACGATGTCCCCACCACAGCTGACGGGAGATGCACCAATCGCGGATATTATTCATCCATTCAAAATAAGTGGCCTCCCAGGTACCGGGGACGATTTTTGTTTTGCCCTTGACAATTGCCGCAATGGCCTGCTTGGCTAGCGGTTTTATTTTCACAAACCACTGCTTGGAAACCATCGGCTCGATATCCGTCTTGCAGCGGTAACACTGGCCAATGCTATGGATATAAGGCTCTGTTTTAACCAGATACTTACCCTTTTCCAGATCAGCAATTACTTTCTGCCTTGCTTCATAGCGATCCAGTCCTTTATAGACTCCACCTTGTTCATTGATGATACCGTGGCCGTCAATAATCGTGATAATTTCCAGATTATGACGCTGGGCGATGGCAAAATCATTGGGATCAGAACCCGGTGTAATTTTTACGGCACCGGAACCAAAATCGGCTGTTACATAATCATCGGCAATAATGGGAATCTTTTTATTCATTAAGGGAAGAATTACATATTTGCCCACTACATCTGTGTATCGGTCATCATTCGGATTAACCGCAACGGCCGTATCGCCCAACATTGTCTCGGGACGGGTTGTGGCGACAATTATTTCTCCCTTGCCATCAGCAAAAGGATAACGAATATCCCAGAGAAAACTTTGATCCTGCTTGAATTCCACTTCCAGATCGGAAATGGCCGTATGACAGCGCGGGCACCAGTTGACGATATAATCGCCCTGATAAATCATATCTTCATTATAAAGACGGACAAAGACTTCGCGCACCGCTTTAGACAGGCCCTCGTCCATTGTAAAGCGCTCCCTGTCCCAATCACAGGAACAGCCTAATCTTTTTAATTGATTGATAATGACGCCACCGTATTTTTCTTTCCATTCCCAGACACGGGCAATAAATTTTTCGCGTCCCAAATCATGGCGCGATTTTCCTTCTCTGGCCAACTCCTGCTCCACGACATTCTGAGTGGCAATGCCGGCATGATCCATTCCCGGCATCCAGAGAGTGTTGTAACCCTGCATTCTCTTGAAGCGGATTATTACATCCTGTAAAGTATTATTTAAAGCATGTCCCATGTGCAACATTCCTGTTACATTGGGGGGTGGAATTACAATGGAAAAAGCCTTGGCTTCACTTTCATCCTGCGCATGAAACAAATTTCTCTTAAGCCAGTATTCGTATAACCTTTTCTCCGCTTCCTGCGGTTCAAACGATTTACTTAACTCTCTTTTAGTCATGTATCTTTACACTCCAGTTTTGATGACATCCCAAAAAGTCCATATGTTGTGTGCGTCTTATACAAAGCCTTTTATTTCTTATCGTTCTTAAATATTTATACTAACCTGTCCGTCTTAATATAAACATACAGTGTTTTGCGCTATTTTCTTGATATACTATTCAGCAAGTACTAATCAAAATACAGGCGGAACAATACTGTCCCGCCTGTATTTAATTCATATGTGAAATTAAATTAATTGAATTTCAGCTCTTCCTTAATCTTCTTGATGATCAGCAGAGCATCCACACCAGGTACCGGATTGAGCGGTGCAAATTCACCCGTAGTCAAATCCTTCGCTCCCATAATGCCGCGGGACGTAACCACCATGATGGCATTGAAATAAGGCAATTCAGATCTTAAATCAGGGAATGGAGAGGTTGAACCAATGAATTTCGTCGACATGGCATAATCGCCGCTGACCTTTATTAATATATCTTCCAGCATCATGGCGTAAGCGGCACGAGTAACTATGTCCGCCGGATGGAAATTTCCATCCGGATAGTTCTCGAGGCCACGCACACCGATTTCCAGAATTGCTTCGATATCAGCCCTTAAAGGATGATCGGCAATATCTTTTGCTGCAAGCTTCTGTGGTTTGGCCTTAGCTTTTTCCGGGTCACGGAAAGATGTATCAAATGTTTTTGGAGTGCGTTTTTTGTAAAGCACATCAATTTTTAATTCTTCCATGAATAATGCCGCAGCATCAGCACGGGTAATGCTGTCAAGAATCGCAATTTGTTTTCCCGTTACTGTTCCGGGCATGGCGCGTTGAATTTTCTGCATCAGATTCCACTGGGCATCCGCCTCGCTCAGATAATCGGTTTTTAGCTCCAGAACTTTGGTAAACATCTGTCCGGCTAAATTAAATTCCAACCCTGCTTTATAGGCTAGTCCCATGAAATAATAAGCGGCGGAAGATTTGGGGTCCAGAGCGATAGCTTCATCAAATTGTTCCTTGGCTAATTTAAGCCACTTTTTTTCCGACTTGCTTTGGGTATAGTAACGAATCTTGCCGACATTGACAAAAACCTTTTCCTCATCAGCAGTAGCATATTTCAAGCCCAAGTTGAGGTTTTCCCAGGCCGCATTAAAATTGCCTGTGCCGAGATTGACCAGAGCAATGCCTGTATATGCTTTGGAATATTTGGCTTTGAGCTGAATGGCCAGCTCAAATTCCCTCTGGGCGTCAGCATACTTTTCCTGGTTGAGCAGCCGCAGACCTGTGTACATATGATGTTCCGGGGTATCCAACTGACTTTCTGCCACGCGTGCCTTAGGTCCGCAGGAGGCCAAAAACAAAACCGCTGTAACAATCATAATGAGAATGACTAATTTGTTAATCATCGTTTGATGTAACATGATATAATTCTCCTTCCTTTAAAAGCCTCTTGTGCCTTCAAAAAAAATGATTTTTTACCTCATCACTGGTTCATATAATTATCCGCAGAGGCTGCTGAAGTCAAGCAATATTGCACTTATCAACCCCGCCGGTTTTTTCCAAAAAACACTTAACATCTTGCATAATTTTGCCTGATAATTCAGAATGATACCAGTTAATTTCTTTATCGGCGGCAAACCAGGTCATCTGCCGTTTGGCATAAAGCCATGTATCGCGCTTAATTAATTGCACCGCCCTATCCCAATCATATTTCCCCTGCAAAAATTCTATTGTCTGTTTATAACCTAATGATTGCAATGGCTTGATATTTTCACTATAACCGCGTCGCAAAAGGCTTTTAACTTCGTCCAGAAGACCGGCTGCAATCATTTTATCCGTTCTTTCGGCAATTTTTTGCTTCAATTCCGCGCGATCAAAAGTCAGACCGATTTTATATGTATTATAGGGGCAATCGCTGAAAGAATGTCTCTGCTGAATAGAGACTATTGATTCGCCGCTTTGTTCCAAAACTTCCAGCGCACGGATGACACGCACGGAATCATTAGGATTAAATCTTTTTGCCGCTGCGGGATCTCTTTGGCGCAATAGATTATATAGATATTCTTTTCCCTGCAGATCACGAAGACTACGGTAATAAGTTCTAATATTTTCATCAACCTTCGGTGTTTCAATGATTCCTTTGAGCAACGCCCGTATATAAAGGCCAGTGCCGCCTACAATAATAATCGGTTTCCCCTCATCAGCCAGATTTTTTATAATTGAGCGTGCCTGATCGGTAAAAATGGCGGCATTATATTCTTCGTCGGGCTCAACTACATCAATTAAATGATGTTTAACTTTATTCCTCTCAGCGCTGGTTGGTTTGGCTGTCCCGATATCCAGATAACGATAAACCTGCAATGAATCAGCGCTGATAATTTCAGCACCGGCTTCCAAAGCAAGATCAATCGCCAGTTTAGTTTTGCCCGTTGCTGTAGGAGAATTGATAATTACCAGTGGCAATTTATTCATTGTGAAACTCCAATTCCGCGAGCGAAGCGAAATTGGCAAGTTGAACAATCCCGCACAGCGGAAGGTATGATACCCCACCGCGAGCTCACGAATATATTTTCAAAACTTTCTTTGGGGTTCATACCTGCGATTGACCTATTTCCTCTTGAAAATTCTTTCGATTTCGCTCAAAGAAAAATTGACACTGACCGGCCGACCATGAGGGCAGGTAAGATTATATGGTGTTTCTTCCAGGTCGCGGCAAAGAGCTGCCACTTCGGCCGCGGATAAAACAGTGTTCGCTTTTATTGCCGCACGGCAGGCAAGCGCTGCCAATATTTTTTCTTTTCTTTCGAGCAAATCCGGCATTTGATTTTGCTCGCTTAACTGATCGGCAATATCAGCAATCACTTCGCGCGGCTGAATGTTCGGTAAAATTGCAGGAAGTGCTTTGACGACAACAGCATCGCGCCCGAAAATTTCGACTTCCAGACCCAACTCCTGCAATAAATCAATGGATCCGGCAAAGAGATTTATCTGGCCGGGATTCAAACTGACAACCTCCGGCAGAAGCAGCGGCTGACTGATGATTCTTTGCGCTGATGATTTTTTTAATCTTTCCAGAATTATTCGTTCATGGGCGGCATGCTGATCGATAACCAGAAGACCGTCCGGCCCGGCAAAAACCAGATATGTATCGGCAAACTGTCCTAAATATCTGGCGTTCGCAAAAGATACATCTTTGCTCCCGGCGGATTCCGCAATATTTAGCTGTTTTTCTTTGCCGGCAACTGAACGCGAAAGCAAATCGGCGGAAATTGCCTGCTGCATATTTTGCCGGGAAAATAAGCCTGACGAATCAGATAAAAATTTCTCCTGAGGATGCCGGAGTGCCGGTGCCGGCATTTTTTCCCGCATTGTCAAACGGTAAGCAAAATTGCCTTTATCCGTTGGCGCAGTCGCCAGGCTCTGCGCAATTGTCTGGGAAACAAGATCATGAATACTACGTGAATCTTTAAAGCGTACTTCCATTTTTGCCGGATGAACATTTACATCAACATCCGCAGGCGGCAGGTCCAGGAATAAAACAGCTGCGGGATACCGCCGTGCCTCGATAATTTGGCGGTATGCCGACATTACGGCATGAGTTACGCTATTATCCCGGACAAAGCGCTTATTAACAAACAAAAAAATATTTTTGGAATTGGAACGTGTAAATTCCGGTCGGGAAATGAATCCGGCTAAAACGGCATTATTTTTTTGGGCATTGACCGAAATACTATGGGCGGAAAAATCAGCACCCATAACCATAGAAATCCTCTCATTTGTATCCTTTGCTGCGGGCGCGGCAAAAAACTCCCGGCCATTAACCATTACTTTAAAGCGAATTTCCGGATGGGCTAAGGCCAAACGCGTAATGGCATCAATGCACAAGGATTGCTCTGTCGCTTCTGTTTTTAAGAATTTCCGGCGCGCGGGAACATTTTCGAATATTTTCGTTACAAATATTTGAGTTCCGGCAGGGCAACCGATGGGGACTATTTCCTTTATTATACCCGCGGTGACGCTGGCTTTTGTCCCGGCCGGATCATCTTTGCGGCGAGTCAGTAATTCGACATGCGCAACGGAAGCAATGCTGGGCATCGCCTCGCCGCGAAAACCGAAAGACGATATATTGTAAATATCGGCAAAATCATGAATTTTACTGGTGGCATGTCTTTCAAAAACAAGCGCCACATCTTCGCGCTCTATTCCCGAACCATTGTCCATTACCAAAATAGACTGATAGCCGCCTTTTTCTAATTCCACACGAATATCGTCCGCACCGGCATCAATGGAATTTTCCACCAGCTCCTTGACAATAGATGCCGGCCTTTCTACCACTTCGCCCGCAGCTATTTTATTGGCTATATCTTCAGATAAAATGACAATGTGACCAGACACAATTCTTATTTTCCTTTTCGAGGACTACACCATTATGGATAATACGTGCTATACATCATGCTGAATTTATCATGATACCTAATACCAATTCTAAATCAAAGCGCTATCTTTGTCGGCAGCGTCGCCGGCTTCCTCAATGTATGTACAATACGTCTCGTTGCCTCCTCCTTGCCGCCTAGATATCATCTTTGATTTAAGATGGTATAGACCCCGGCAGCAAGCAAGTGACACAGCCCATAAAGGTATCCTGATAAAAACCAATCTGCTATCAGAAAAAAGGCCGCAGCCACTGAATAATACCGTGACTGCGGCCTTCTGGCTATTAATATCCGGCCTTCATCGACCGGTTACTGGAATTTAATTAATCCAGAACAATCATAACGCGGCACTTCTTCATGAAAGAAGCATTTTCCGCTGATGCTTTGATTTGGCGGGCATCGGCATTACTGATAATCAGATCGGCTTTACCGGCGCCGCTTGTTTTTATCGCTTTAATTGTCGCCGGATTATTGGTAACGCGCTGGTTACTTTGTGCAGCATTCAGGTCACGGGCATAGCCGCTCATACCCTGCTGAACAGCAAATTCGCGATCAACATTGGCCGAACCGTAAACTTCGTTGCCGTCTTCATCCAAAACACGGGGAGACATGGCCGGACGAGCCTGTATGCCACGGGCGTCCACAACCATTCCGGTATAAGCTGCAGGCGGAGCCGCCGGTGCGGGCGTTGCAGGTGCCGGTGCGGCAGGTGCTTCCGGAGGCGTTAAATCTTTACGTTTTTCAATCGCCAGCGGAATAATTATTTGCGCCAGATTACCGTAAAGAGGCATTCTTAACTTAACTTCTACCGTACCATCCGACATGTATTGCTGATCTACAACTACGGCACCCTTAACCAGACCATTGACTTGTGTATTGATAACATCGCTTTCTACAGTGAAATCTTTTATTGTTGTGGTCGAATCAACCTGCACACCTTTTGTAATTTCCAGCAGATTACGCAGAGCATCTATTTTGGCGGCACGCAGTGCCATTGGCCGGGCGTTGGCCTTGCCGATTGATTTATCAGCCGGGGCGCCAATGCCGACAGCTTCAATGTAACCTGCCGACCAGTTTACAGAACCCTGATTTACTTTTTCCACCCAATCAGACATGCTGACTTTATCTTGACAAATACCTACTCCTGAAAAAAGGAGCAACAGGCCAGTAATTACCATTGCGGACACAAATCTTGACTTCATATTATCCTCCTTTGGTTATTCGCCTGAGACTGATCGCCCCGGACAAACTAATCAAACTCTCTATTCGAAATTTATTTTTGAAAAGTAACAAAATCCCTTTAATGTTGCAACAAGAATTCGAGCTTATTTTTTCCCCGGAAAAGCCCTGGTTTCTTCTTTTTGCAGCCAAGGTTTAATGTTGATGTTTTCTCCCCAAATCATGTTTTGATCCGGCGGGTTAGCTCCCCACCAGTTTTTGCGGGCATCAATATAAATTGTGGAAAAACTCTGAATGGCAACCGTATTGTCAATAAAATTATTGTTATTTATTTTGGGATTGGCCATGCCAACGCATTTAATGGCCCCCTCGCCGTGATTTTCGGCAAAAGTGTTATAGAACAGTTCCGGAGAAGCATCGTTGCGGCAGAAAATACCATTTTGCGCCGAATACATAATCTGGCAATAAGAAATTTCCGGTGCTCCGGCGTAAATATCAAAGGCTGTTGTCGCGTATTTGATAATGCAGTAAGCAAAAGAACTATTGACTTTTGTTTGTCTGGATATGCGCACGGCATTGTTGTAAAAACCCGGTGCCGGTGACGAGGCGGCTGCCGTGAATGTTATGGGATTATCTCTAGTTCCGCGAGCGACAATTCCGCCGTCTTCCGTGATCAAAGACGTTTTTTGCTCAAATTCAATTACTACACCCGGTTCAATATAAAGCGTCGCTCCGTTATCAATCACAACATCTTTCGTCACCCGATAGGGGCTGTTGGATAAAATTAAATAGGCATCAGCCTTAATAGCACCGCCCAATTTTTTCTCCAGAACGGTTATTGCTTGTGTCTTTCCTTCCGGATAGGCAGCATCCAGCACAAAACTAATATCAATTTTACCCCGTATCCCGGCCAGTATTTCCGGAACTTTGGATGTCCCCCACCAGTTATCGAGGGCTTTCACAGAAGCGCCGGTCATATCACCCACAATGTTATAAGGTTTGTTATCTACAATATTATTCTGGCTGATATTTACGCCCGCACCTCGTATCACGATGCCGTTATTACTGTTTCTGGCTATCACATTTTGTATAAATTCCGGCGCCGCCGATTGAACCATTAAACCGGTATTATCATTATCCTGTATGGAATTTTCCTTGATTAACGGCACGGCTCCATCACTCACCGATAAAGCAATTCCCCTGTTCTTATAAATAGAATTATTTGTTATGACCGGTTTGGAAAATGCGCTCTGGATTTTCAAAACTTCATCATTTTGCGTAAACTCGGACGTTTCAATTCGCGGTGAAGAAGATTGGCAGATGATTGCCGTCCGGGCATTTTTAATACGGACAAATTTGATAATATTTTCTTTGTCTTTAACGCTGGCAAATGTAATCCCGCCCCAGAGCTTTCCATCCTGCGCAGATTCGAAACTAATGATATGTTCATTATCTCCTTGAGCGTTCAGTCTTCCTTCAATAATCAACGCACCGCCTCGGGATCTGATTTCGGTTCCGGGCTCAATTGTCAGAAGCGCTTTGTCTTTGACAATTACATCTTGCTCCAGAATATAGGGGCTCGCTCCGGAATACCAGATTGTATCGGCTTCGATCACACCGGACACGGCTGTAGGCCCGGAAGCAATGGGCATACCTGTTATCTGTGTCATCTCGCTTTCATTGCCGGCATAATCGTAGGCAGAGACTCGATAGTAATATTTTTGGGAATTGACAAGTCCCGGGCCAGCATCACGGTACTCATTTATCTCTGTTTTGGCAATTTCCGCATAACTGCTGAGCGGCGTACTGGAACGATATATTTTATAGCCGGCCAGATCAGCCGCCGCCGGTTTTACCCAGTTTAACATAACCAGGGCATTGCGTCCGACAATCGATAGATTTTTCGGTTTATCCGGCGGTGTCGTATCGAGCGTTACGGAACCGATTGCGTCCACCCATTGAGTTGTATTCCCGGCATCGTCAGTCAGATAACCTATAACAATCGCTTTATTGATGTTATCACCGGGCAATACTTTATAAACCCCATAATATCCGCCGGGCTCCACTTCCTGCATATCAATGTGCTTCTTGTATTCGCCTATATCAAAATAGGCCTGCATTTTGGGAGCGCCCTGAATGACTACTTTTATTTCATCACCCGCTTTTTTCGGCAGACCTTTGGTATCCTGAGTTAAAAGAGTAATTGTCGGAGGTCGCAGCATCTCGGTAATTGACGGCACCGGTATTGTTTTAACCATCTCGCGGAACAGGTCGTCATTGGCACGCAGCAATTGAATATCCCGCACATTCATTGCCGTAGCAATCACTGTTGCTATCAGGCCTATCGGATTGGTGGATATGCCACCTTCATGTTTTCGCGCAACGTGTTTGCCGCTCCATAGAAAATTACCTGTTTTGGTATCATACATTTTAACATTCGCACCAACGGCAACCTGAGAATAAAGAACGGCAAAAAATTTATCAAAATTGGAAACTTCGCCGAAGATGACCGCATCAACTCCAAGAATCTTACCTAATTCCTGCGGAGATGTTTTACTGATCGTTTCGGGGTCGGTAAGCCCGGCTTTTTTCAGTAAACTATCCACCTTATATAATTCCATATCCTTAAAAGGCAGGGAACTGAAATGATTGTAGAAGCCGCGCCGCACAATATCAGAGCCATCCTTGCTTGTAGACAAATCAACAAAAGGCAAAACTGCAACGGACTTGGGAATATTGCTTTTCATGTAAGGGTCGATTGTGTAGTCGCCCTCATACAACGATCTGATTTCGGGAGTTATAATAGTACCCTGTGTGGCTACAAGGCAGCTCTGCAATACGACAATTGCCAATAAAACAGTAATAACCGCCAGCACTTTAAAATACGCCCGCATAAAAACCTCCAATCAGTTGGTCAAAATAAAACATGTCCACGTAACATTGTAAATTAACGACGAATCATATTTTTTACACCATTTCTAAATCAAAGATGATATCGAGGCGGCAAGGAGGCGTATTGAACATACGTTGAGGAAGCCGATAACGCTGCCAATAAAGATAGCGCTTTGATTTAGAATTGGTATTATATGTTTTTCAATACTTGAGTAGTATATGTCTTGTTTCATCATTTTGCATCAGAAAAATTTGCTGAATTTTCCGTCACAATTAAAAGTTTTAGTTAACTTTTACCTATATAAAAGCGACTGGTAAATATTTCTGCATATAAACAGATGCTTACATAATTCCATTAAAATTACCATTTAGTGGCTATGAAAATACCTTCTTTGGTATTTGCTTAAAATTATTAGCATTTAATCTTTTTCTCTGATATGTAAGCACCCGCGAACAATGGTTAATACTATCCGATTACTAATTATAAAACTGAAATAAAGAAAGAGGGAAACAGTAATGAAAAAGGAAGATTGCATTCTCTTTAGCGGCGGAGCTCAGGGGGCTGAAGCAGAATTCGGCGCAAATGCCGAACGTTTTAAAATCGAAGAAGTAAATTTTACATTTGAAGGACATAGTATAGTTCGTGAACGCGGCTTACGTGTTCTCAATCATGAAGAACTGAAAAACGGCGATGTCAGCCTGGAATATGTATCAAAATTAATGAATCGCCGTTATACCGATAATCAAACATTCCGAAAAATTTTGCAAAGCATCTGGTACCAGATTAACAGTGGGCAGGAAATTTTTGTAATCGGTGGGATACTGGAAGACAAGACCGTCAAGGGCGGAACAGGCTGGGGCGCGGAGTTTAGTAAAATTTGCAACAAACCGCTGCATGTCTTTGATCAGAAACGTAATGGCTGGTTCAGCTGGAACCGGATTGATTGGGTTGAACTAAAGAAAGGTGATGCGCCAGCAATCACACAAAATCACTTTACCGGAACAGGAACGCGCTTTCTCGAAGAAAACGGAAAAAAAGCGATAAAAGAATTATTTGACAGATCTTTCGCGTAATTAACAAAAATCACGGAAATCCCGCATCGTCCGAATTAATTAAAAATTGTTACTCAAAAAAAGGCAGGGTAAATTACACCCTGCCTTTCTCTTTATAAAGATATTTAACCGCTAATGCTTCACGTTTTTTAAATAATCCTGCAGTGCCAATTGCCAGGGCTGCATTATCTTCCCCGTTTTCTGAATAAATTTTTGCATACTCAATACACTATAAGCGGGGCGCTTGGCTAATCTTACCAGTTTATCTGATTTTATAGGAGTTACGTCCACTCCAGTCATTCCACTCTCCTGCAATATCTTTACGGCAAACTGATACCAGCTGCAACTACCTCTGTTCGTTATATGAAATATGCCTGTGGCTTTTCCGTCAATCAAAAGAGCAACAGCCGCCGCAAGGTCTTTTGTATATGTCGGCGAACCGACCTGATCGTCAACGACTTCCAGTTGACCTACTATCCTGGCCTTTTCCATTATCGTCCGCACAAAGTTTTTGCCGTTTTTGCCGTATAACCACGCTGTGCGAATCAAAATATATTTTTTTGCCAAGTCCTGTAGATAGCGCTCACCGGCCAGTTTGGAGGCGCCATAAGTATTAATCGGATTACAGGGATGGTCTTCTTTATAAGGTTCGGTGCCGCTCCCGTCAAAAACATAATCAGTGCTGAAATGAACAATGCAAATATTTTTCCCGCGGCACGCTTCCGCTATATTTTTGACTGCTTCGGCATTCACGGCAAAGCATTCGTCTTTTGCCTTTTCGCAGCCGTCAACATTGGTATAAGCGGCGGCGTTCACAACTATTTCCGGTGTTATTTCATCAACAGCTTCCCGGCATTGCGCTGCCGAAACAATATCAATTTCGTCAATATCCATTCCGGTAACTTCATGACGGCAACCAAGCTCTATCAGCAGGTCATTACCCAGCATCCCCTTATGCCCCAGCAATAATATTTTCATCTGCAGTATTTGACCTCCTTTAAAAAAAGACCATGTGCCGGCGCTGTTACTCCTGCGCAATTGCGATCGCCTGAATCAATTATTTTCACTACTTCTTCCGGTGGATATTTACCTCCGCCAACCTCCACCAGCGTGCCCACAATGTTGCGCACCATGTATCTTAAAAATCCTTCCGCGGCCACAGTAATTTCCAGCATGCCGGTTTCATTTTTTTTAAAAGCAATGTCTGTTATCGTCCGCACCCTGTCTTTAACGCGACTACCGGTGGCGCAAAAACAGGAAAAATCATGCCTGCCGATTAAATACTGAGACGCTTTTTCCATTCTTGCCAAATCAAGCGGATAATTTATCTGCCAGAAATAGTTTCTTCCCACCGGTCTGCGCAAACGGCTGTTATAAATCCTGTAGATATAAATTTTGCCGCGGGCATCATGCTGGGCATGAAATTCCAGAGCGGCTTCTTCCAGCTCTTTGACTGCAATATCGGGAGGCAATAAACCGTTAATCCCTCTGTATAAAATTTCGGCAGACAAACGGGTGCCACTTTGGAAATTCGCCACCTGATTTAAGGCATGCACTCCGGCATCTGTCCTGCCGGAACCAATGACAGTTATTTCTTCGCCAGTAATTAGTCCGATTGTTTTTTCCAAAACTTCCTGGATGGAAATTCCATTATCCTGCCGCTGCCAGCCGCAATAGGCCGCACCGTCATATTCCAGAATAATTTTAAAATTGCGCATGACCTTTTGAACCGTGGGTAAATTTATATTAAGAGCGATAAAGACAAAGGGGAAGTTTTTGCTTCCCCTTTACTATTTTAATACCATTTCGATTTCAAAGGATAACGCGGCGGTAAGGAGGAGGCTCCACAAGCGTATTACTAACCCGTGACCTTCAGGTTATACGTTGAGGAAGCCGACGACGATGCCAACAAAGTTAGCCACAGAAAGCGAAATGGTATTACGCGCATTTTTCCAGCGCCGCAACCGCCGGAAGCACTTTGCCTTCCAGCAATACCAGTGAAGCGCCACCGCCCGTTGATATGTAAGTTATATTATCGCTCTCTCCTGTTTTCTGAACAGCTACATCAGTATCGCCTCCGCCCACAATGGTCAGGGCGTGAGAGCTGGCCATAGCGTGAACCATCGCGTAAGTGCCGCGGCTAAAAGCATCAATTTCAAACACACCCATCGGTCCGTTCCAGACAATTGTTTTGGCATTGGCAATTACTTCCCGGAAAAGCGTAATTGTGGCGGGGCCAATATCCAGGCCCATCCATTCCGGATATATTTCCTGTATCGGAACAATTTTTGTCACTGCTTCCGCGGATTTATTTTGCGCGATAACACAGTCAATGGGCAGATATAATTTTACGCCCAGCTTCTGGGCCTGGTCGAGAATGTCTTTTGCTTGCGGAAGCAGATGGTCTTCCGCCAGAGATTTCCCCACTTCAAAGCCCTGTGCCTTTAAGAAGGTAAAGGCCATACCGCCGCCGATAATCAATTTATCAACTTTTTTAATCAGATTAATCAGTGTTGTTAATTTATCCGATACTTTGGAGCCACCGATAATCGCGACAAACGGGCGGGCCGGTTTTTCCAATTGCTTTTGAAAGTAATTAAGTTCTTTTTTCATCAGATAGCCGGCGCCGCATTCTTTCACATATTTTGTAATCCCCACATTGGAAGCATGCGCCCGGTGGGCATTGCCAAAGGCATCATCAATATATACATCCGCAAAGGCTGCCAGTTTTGCGGCAAATTCATCATCATTTTTTTCTTCTCCTTCGTAGAAGCGTAAATTTTCCAGCATCAATACGCAGCCGGGCTTCAACTCTTGCACCATCTTTTCGACTTCCGGCCCTATGCAATCTTTGGCCATCAGTACCTGCTTGCCCAAAAGACGGGATAACCGTTTTGCAACCGGCACCAAGCTCAATTCATCAACCTTTTTCCCTTTGGGGCGCCCCAAATGAGAAATTATAATAACCATCGCATCCTCATCCAAAGCATAGTTCAATGAAGGCAAACCCGCACGAATTCTCGTATCGTCAGTAATGTTCTGACTGGCATCCATAGGAACATTAAAGTCAAACCGGAACACTACCCTTTTACCTTTGAGTTTAATTTGATCGATATATTTCATCAATCCTCCTTGCCAGTTTTTGATAAACAGGTTAATATTAGATTGAATTTCATTGTTTTGCTTTTTAAATCATATGATTTGTAAAATATTATCGCCCGATTGCGCGGGATAATAGCTTACCTGTAATTATTGGTCAAGTTAAAACAAAATATAATTTATAAGGAGAATATACCGATGGGCGCTGACTTACAGAAAAATACAACTAAAGGAAAAATAAGCGCTTTCTGTGAAAAAAAAGAAGCCTTAAAACTGATGGGCGGCAAAAAACAGACTAAGAAACAGCATGACTCCAATAAACTGACCGCTCGCGAGCGTTTGGCAATTTTATTTGATGAAGGTACTTTTCAGGAAGTGCAGCTTTTTGTTCAACACCGCTCCAGCCTCTTCGACCTGGACAAAAAAGAAATCCCCTCCGACGGAGTTATTACCGGATTCGGCAAAGTCAACGGGCGCACAGTTTTTGCGGCCGCGCAGGATTTCACCAGTTCCGGCGGTAGTTTGGGGGAAATGCACGCCAAAAAAATATGGAAAGTGATGGACATGGCCATTGCCGCGCAAAAGCCTTTTATCGCGCTGAATGATTCCGGAGGCGCGCGCATTCAGGAAGGCGTCCCGGCGCTTGATGGTTATGGCGGAATTTTCTATCGCAACACAATCGGTTCCGGTTACATTCCGCAGATAACAGCCATCATGGGGCCGACTGCCGGCGGCGCCGTTTATTCACCGGCTCTTGCCGACTGGGTTTTTATGGTTAAAGGCAGCAGCTATATGTATATCACCGGACCGGATGTTATCAAGGCCATCATCGGTGAAGAAGTAACGCATGATGAACTGGGCGGGGCGGTAGCCCATGCTACAAAAAGCGGCGTCTGCCACTTTGTTACGGAGAACGATACCGATTGCATCGAAAAAATAAAAAACCTGCTTTCCTACCTGCCGGATAGCTGCCACTCACTCCTGCCTTTAGTTGATTGCACTGACAGCGCCGAGAGAAGCTGCCCGGAACTGGATGATGTTATTCCGGATAAGGCGGCGCGCACTTATGATATGAAAAAAATAATCAAGGCGGTTGCGGATAATGGCGAAGTATTTGAGCTGCATGAATTATGGGCGCAGAATATGATTGTCGCGTTAATCCACATCATGGGAAAACCGGTTGGCGTTATTGCCAATAACTCACGCTTTACGGCTGGAGCTCTGGATGTAAACGCATCCGACAAAGCATCCCGTTTTATCCGTTTTTGCGATGCCTTTAACATTCCGCTTTTGACATTTGCCGATGTGCCCGGCTATATGCCCGGCACCAATCAGGAGTGGAACGGCATCATCCGCCACGGAGCCAAACTGCTGCATGCTTACGCAGAAGCAACAGTACCGAAGATCACCGTTGTCACCCGCAAAGACTACGGCGGAGCCTATATAGGAATGTGCAGCAAACAATTAGGCGCAGACTATGTGATGGCGTGGCCGACTGCGGAGATCGCCGTCATGGGTGCGGAAGGAGCCTGCAACATTATTTATCGCAGCGAAATCGCCGCGGCGGCTGATCCCGAAGCAAAAAGAGCGGAACTTATTGCCGCGTATGAAGATAAATTCAATAATCCATATTTTGCCGCGTCACTGGGCATTATTGAAGAAATCATCGCCCCACGCGATACCCGAAAAAGAATTGTGACCCTGCTGGATGCGCTGAAAGATAAGAAAGAGATACGTTTACCCAAGAAACATAATAATATTCCTCTTTAGTCTTTTAGGGGCAGATGTGTACAACCTACTTGCCAATACAGTTATTGCAGTGCATTTTCTGTTCATCGTATTTGTTGTCTGCGGCGGTTTGTTTGTCATCTGTTGGCCGCGAATGGCTTTTGTGCATCTTCCGGCGATAGCATGGGGAGCGGCCGTGGAAATCTTCGGCTGGATTTGTCCCTTAACCCCGCTCGAAAATTACCTCCGCCAACTTGCCGACGGCGGTTCCTATAGCGGCGACTTTATCGCGCAGTATCTGCTCCCGATTATCTACCCCGAAAACATGACAGCGACGATGCAACAAATCCTCGGCGGGCTAGTCATTACCATAAACATCATCTTTTATGCCCTAGCCATACGAAGAAGAAGCCGACTACATGTTCAATAAACTTAGTCAAAGAAAGTTGCGATCTTTTATTCTCCCTTGAATAACGGTTCGCGCTTTTCAAAAAATGCGGTGAATCCTTCTATAGCATCCTTACTTTTGCTTAGCTTGCTTGACCATTCCTGATCAACGCGCAAGCCTTCTGCCAGACCCTTCTCCAGCCCAACGCTCATGCCTTCAAGTACGGCAGCAACGGCAAGGGGCGGTCGATTGGCCAGCGCCTGGGCAAATACCATTGTCTCTTTCATTAAGTCGGCCGCGGGGAAAACCTTGTCCACCAGACCAATGGCCAGCGCTTCCGGAGGCGGAAGCCTTTTACTGAAGAGAATCATATCCACCGCTTTGGATTTTCCCAAAAGCCTTGGCAAACGCTGGATTCCACCCCACCCGGGGCTGATGCCGAGATTAACTTCCGGACAGCCGATTAACGCCTTGGGATTGTCCGTCATAAAACGGAAATGGCAGGCCAGCGACATTTCACATCCGCCGCCCAGCGCATATCCGTTGATCGCGGCAATGAACGGTTTGGTGGAACGCTCTATCTTGTTCAATACATCATTGCCGCTTGGTCCTTTGGCAATGTTCGCAATGTCCGCTACATCCATGCCGGCACAAAAACCCTTTTCTCCGGCGCCGGTGATTATTACAACCCGGGTATCCTTGCTCTGTTCCAGTTCCGTAACAGCAAGGTTTAGTTCTTCCCGAATGCCCAGATTAATAGAATTCGTCGGGGGGCGGTTGAGTGTAATGGTACTTATAAAATCTTTTGTCGCCACAATGATATTATTATAACTCATACTAACCTCCTTAATTTTATTCCTTTGCTTAAGAACATTACTTAAATCTGAATATTGCCTTTTTTCAATGTATCGGTAGGTATAAACCACTGAACACCCAACCTCTTCGCGATAGCCTCACAGCGTTCGGCCACTTTTGGCCAGCCCATTCCCTTGGCCAGGGCGAAGGGACCGAAGGGTGAACCGCTACCGTTAACCATGGCTTTATCGATTTCGGCGGCACTATTGGTCACGGCATCATCCAGAAGTCTAGTGCCCTCATTTACCTGAAGACATACAATATCCATGAAATCAAAGTTGGGATCAGCCTTACTCATGTCTATCGCCGGTCTTGCGCCTCCGGGCCAGGTGTAAATGCCTTTACCGGTCTTTTTGCCCAGATTTCCTTCCGCAATCATTTTCTTAAGCCAGCCACTCGGCTGGAATTCCGGCGACAGGGTTTTGGCGAAATATTCCGTACCGTGGCAGTAAACGTCCAGTCCGGCAAAATCCATGGTTTCGTAAGGGCCCATCGGCGCTCCTAATGACCTGATTTTGGCATCTACGGCTTCCGGATTGGCCAGGCCTTTCTCCAACAACATATCCAGATATAATCCAACCGGCGCATTAATCCTGTTGAAGATAAATCCCGGCACATCTTTCTCTACCCGCACCGGAACCATCGCCCCCCGGAAATTTTTCATGCTCTTAATCAGATCATAACTTACATTCATAGTTTCGGCAGATGTCTTCTCACCGCGGATAACTTCCACCAGAAACATCATGACCGGCGGATTGAAGAAATGAACCCCGATAACCTTATCCGGTCTGAGTGTCGCCTCTGCCATCATGGTAATGCTCATGTTGGAAGTGTTGGTGGCAAGGATAGCGTGCTGCGGTGCATTCTCATCAGCTTCCTTGAATATCTTGATTTTAAGATCAAGAATTTCCGGAGCGGCTTCAATCATGTAATCAACATTTTTTAGCGCATCTTTCAGGACGGTGAATCCCTGGATGCTGTTAATTATTTTACTGCAATTCTCCGCCGTCATTTTTTGCTTGGCCACCTGTTTTTCCAGACTTTCTTTTATTTTATTTCTGCCCTTATCCACAAATTCCTGTTTGATATCGTAAAGATTTACCTTTAACCCGGCCATTGCGCATACTTCGGCAATGCCGTGGCCCATATCACCTGCTCCGACGATGGCAATTGTTTTGATGTCTTGTGCTTCCATGGATGGACATCTCCTTTCGATATTTATTTGATGAGAATCTGGATTGGTATTATAAAAAGTATATGAATACGTCATCTGTGTGTCAAGATAATTAAACCCATGGCGCGGACGGCAGTTGATCTTTGCGTTAGCAGCTGTCAATCCGTAATATTAATTATTATAATTTGTTGGAATTAAATACTTGTAGATGCAGTCAAGAGATTTCTATAAAACCGACCTGTAGGCCAAACAAATTAACCAGTAAAAGACTTCACTCTTTTTAAAGCTGCATCTTTACCTAGTATTGCAAAAACTTTATCCAGTTCCGGGCCGTGGACACAGCCTGTGAGCGCGGCGCGGATGGGCATGAATAAGTCCTTGCCTTTGGCGCCTGTTTTTTCTTTAATGTATTTAATGGCAGCTAAATAGATTTCCTGCGGATTGCCTGCGGCAGTTTTTAAATACTCAGCAAAGACTTTGACAACCTGAACCGCGCTTTCTTTTTCCAGTATCTGTTTTGCTCCGACAGTAATTGCATATCGACCATCAAAGAATATATCAATGTGGCTGCCGATTTCGGCCAGTGTCGTCAAATCATTTTTAACAAGATCAATAACCTGATTAAACCATGCGTAATCAATCTCACCAATTTTATAGCCAGCCTGTTCCAAAAACGGGTTCAACTGTTTTACCAAATCTTCCGTAGGACGATTACGGATATAGATGGCATTGAGCCAGTGGAGTTTTTCTTCATCGAATATCGCACCG
The DNA here is from genome assembly GCA_003142535.1 of Syntrophaceae bacterium. GTDB lineage: Bacteria > Desulfobacterota > Syntrophia > Syntrophales > Smithellaceae > Fen-1166. The sequence goes on along the minus strand of PLMQ01000030.1, from coordinate 18,337 downwards.
CTTTTGGAGGCGCGCTCCAACGCAAAACCGGTAATCATTTCCTCGCGAGTCAAAACCTCACGACCATCAGTAAAAGAGCTTCCCAAAAGCCCCAGATAATTCAGCAGCGCTTCGGGCAAAATTCCCTGTTTGCGGAATTCACCGACAGAGACGGAACCATGACGTTTGCTGAGTTTGGCGCGGTCTTTACCCAAGATTAAAGAATGATGCGCAAAGGTAGGTGGCGCAAAGCCGAATGCTTTATAGAGCATAATTTGTAAAGCGGTATTGGATAAATGATCTTCTCCTCGGATGACATGTGTGATGCCCATAAGGTGATCGTCAATAACAACGGCGAAATTGTAAGCGGGCATCCCGTTGGATCGAACGATAATGAAATCGCCGATAGCCGCGCCTTCAAACCTCATCGCGCCGCGGATTAAATCGGTAAACTCGATTGTCTCATCCGGTACTTTAAAACGGAACGATGGTTTGAGTCCCGCAGCTTCTTTTCCTTTCCTCTGTGCTTCCGTGAAATTGCGGCATTTGCCCATGTAGCGCGGCATGCGCTTGCTCAGAATCAGCGCCTGGCGTTCTTCATCAAGTTCTGCTTCGGTGCAATAGCAGGGATAAACAAGATTAGCGGCCACCAATTTCTGCAGATGTTCATTATATATATTTAAGCGTTCACTCTGTTTGTACGGACCATAATACCCAGTTGCCTTCATTCGGCTATCTTTGTTGGCAGCGTCATCGGCTCCTCGACGTATTGTGTCATACGACTGCGTCGCCTCTTCCTCGCCGCCTCGATATCCTGTTGAATTCAACTGGCTATAAGAACTATCTATTTCCGGGCCTTCGTCCCAATCCAATCCCAGCCAGGAAAGGTCATTGAGCAGATTTACCTGATAAGAAAGAGCACTGCGCGATTCGTCCGTATCTTCAATGCGCAAAACAAATGTGCCGCCGTGATGGCGGGCAAACATCCAATTAAAGAGCGCTGTGCGGGCGTTACCCACGTGCAGTTCCCCGGTGGGAGATGGTGCAAATCTTACTCTGTATTTATCCATAAGCTATCCCTTATTCACTGTGGCAACAGCCACAACGGCTATACCCTCGCCTCTGCCCACAAAGCCCATGCCTTCGTTTGTTTTGGCCTTGATATTTATATCCGCCGCTGCTAAATGCAAAGTGTCGGCGATATGGGCAATGATTTGTTCAGCAAATGGAGCAACTTTAGGTTTCTCCAGGATTATTGTCGCATCAATATTATTGATCGTAAAACCTTTAGCGGCAATTATCTCCCCGACACGGGAAAGCAGCAGCAGGCTGGAAATATCTTTATATCGGGGATCTGTATCCGGAAAATGCCGGCCGATATCCCCCGCACCTGCCGCACCTAAAAGCGCATCGCAAATCGCGTGAATCAGCGCATCGGCATCGGAATGACCCTGTAGCCCCTTATCAAAAGGAATTTCCACTCCACCCAGAATAAGTTTTCTTCCGGCAACAAAACGATGGCTGTCATAACCATAACCAACGCGTGTTTGCATTTCGCATCCTGATTTGCTTTTGAGTAAAGCACTTGCCATCAACAGATCTTCCGGTGTCGTAATTTTTATATTATCATTGGAGCCGGCAATCATTTTAACTTTAATGCCAATGCGCTCGACTAAAGAGGCATCGTCAGTCCCGTAATAATTATCTCTGTAGGCCACATCATAAGCTTTTTGTAAAACAGCAAATTGAAACGCCTGCGGAGTCTGCGTCAGCCACAAATTATTCCTTAGTATGGTTTTCAAAACCAGATCATTATCACCGGTTTCCTTGACTGTATCTTTGGCTTTTACACCGATGGATACTACCTGCTCTGTCTTTGCTGCTGCAATAACTTCATTAATCATTTTCTCCGTAACAAATGGACGCACACCATCATGGACGAGCACAATATCACAATTATCATCAACCGCAGCAAGTCCGTTTCTGACCGAATCCTGTCTTTCGCTGCCACCGGCAATAATTTTTGTAACTTTAGTTAAATCGTATTTTTTTATAAATTCTTCACTGACAAACTTAATATCATTTTCCGGCACAACCAGTATAATCTCATCAATAACCACCGCCTGCTGAAATACCCGGAGGGTGTGCACGATTACCGGAAACGAATCTAGCAGCAAATATTGTTTGGCAATATCCGTTTTCAATCTCTTGCCGGAACCACCAGCGGGTATTATTGCTATTGTTTTCATAATTTATACCAATTCTAAATCAAAGCGCTATCTTTGTTAGTCCCGCTCTTTGCGGGATCGGCTTCCTCAACGATGGTATTACATATTAAAAAAGCCCGGAAAATTATTTTCCCGGGCTTTTTGGCAATTGTTTTTTTCCTATCCTTAATATCAAGCTTTGGAATTCTGTTGATTCTGCTGATTCTTCTTTTCCGCCACTTCTTTCAATTCCGAGAAAATCATTCTGCCGGCTGTCGTCTGCAACACGCTGGTTACAATAACTTCCACATTCATATTGAGCATTTTCTGCGCGCTATCCACGATTATCATTGTGCCGTCATCCAGATAAGCGACGCCCTGCCCCAGTTCCTTGCCTTCACGGATAATTTTCACCATCATTTGTTCACCGGGTAAAACAACCGGTTTCATGGCATTGGCCAGTTCATTGACATTGAGAACGCGGACACCTTGCAATTCCGCTACTTTGTTCAGGTTATAATCATTAGTTAAAAGCTTCGCGTTAATCTTCTTGGCCAGCGCGACCAGCTTTCCATCAACACCTTTGATTTTAGGAAAATCCTGATCAATAACTTCTATGTTGATAGCCGAACTTTTTTGCATGCGGTTTAAGATGTCCAGCCCGCGCCTGCCTCGCGATCTTTTCATCGAATCAGATGAATCGGCAACAAACTGCAATTCATTCAATACGAAACGGGGAACGATTAATTCTCCTTCCATGAATCCGCAGTCACAAATATCGGCAATTCTGCCGTCAATAATTACACTGGTATCCAGAATGCGGAACTCTGAACTCATCTTCGCGCCTGATCCGCGGAAATTAAATTCTTCCACTTTTTTGGAACCCAGAACAAGACCGAGGTAGCCTAAGATACCAGTCAGCAGCATATAAATCCATGGAACAACCTGCTGATTTTCTCTGATTTTGCTGACCATATTTAAGCCAAAACCCATAATTAATGCGATCAGCAAACCGATGATCATACCGATCACGCCGCCGATAATGATTCTCAGGGAAAGTTTACGAATGTCTTTCTCCAGTTTTATAACTAATAAGGCAACCGATAATCCTATAATTAAGCCGATAATTGATTCAAAAATCAAATATGATGAATTGGGAGCTGCCATATAGTAGGCTATAGCGTAACCACTAATTGAACATGCCAAGATCAATAGAGTTCTGATGATCAACCGCCTCACCTCCTTTCCAGTAATATTTGTTATTATTTATGCAATTTCTGATTAAAACCACTGCTCTTTTCAAAGCGGAGGAATCACTTGCGATTTCTTATTAGAAAACAAATGGTAAAGGCAATTTTCTTGTTTTTAATTTTCAAAGAGCCTTATCTAAGATATGCAATCACGGGTATGAACCCCAAAGCAAGCTTTGGAAACCTATTCCGCAGAATGCTGCTGGGTATTACCCTCCGCTACGCGGTATTGCGTAGTCCGCCATAGGCGGATTCAACTTATCAATTCCGACTTGTGACCTTTAGGTTATGCGCTTCGCTTTCGGAATTGGAGTTTCACTAATAAACAGAATCTATTGCACAGTGAAAATCATCTGTAAGTCTTGCTCAACTTTATCTTCCTGCCTATTGGTGGCCACAGATATTTCCTTAACCAGTAAATTTTTGGCTGTATCCATCATTTTCCTTTCACCGAAGGAAAGATTCTTATCGCTTTTTAAAATAAAAAGATCCCGCAAAACACTGGCAATTTCAAAAACAGAGCCCGTCTTAATTTTTTCCAGATACTCCCGGTAACGCTTATTCCATGTTTGTTTATCGATGGTAACATCTTTATTCCGCAGGATTTCATAAACTCTGGGTATTTCTTTCTCCATGATAACTTCACGCAAACCAACGGCTTTAGCACTAGTCGTTGGGATCATTATCTTCATGCCGTTACCCATGATCTTCATAATATAAAAGGGCTGTTTTTTGCCCATTACTTCCCTGTTTTCAATAGCTTCAATGACTCCAACGCCCTGCGCCGGATATACCGCCAAATCCCCTACTTTAAACATTTTATTTTACCTGCCTTTCCGTGCGTAAAAAAAAAGAATAACATCATTTCACTTTTTAGTCAATGACTAATACCTTTTAGAAGATATGACAAAAAAACTGAGTAGTTAACCAGACTCCCTATTTACCATTTCTAAATCAAAGATGATATCAAGGCGGCAGTGAAACTCGAATTTCAGGAGCGCAGTGAACAACCTAACCACCTAAAGGTGGCAAGAGGTCACAAGCTGGGATTCGTTAGTTGAACTGTCCCGCGTAAGCGGGGCAAGGGGGAGGCGACGAGGCGTATAACCTAAAGGTCACGCGTTGTACATACGCTGAGGAAGCCGACGACCCAGGCACTTGTGACCTTCAGGTTATTTGCCGGGCAGGTGCTGCCAGCAAAGATAGCGCTTTGATTTAGAATTGGTATTAGCTGTTAAGAACAGAGGCAATTCCCAGGAAATTAATTGTTCTCCTTTTCGCCTGCCGAAACAAAAGAGGAGATGGTTTCAGTTTCAAGTATTTGTTTTATTTATGATTATTAAGAGATATATTTGATATCCTCTGAGCTATCTGGCATACGCCGGGTAAACTACACAGATGTATATCCGGAAATACCGGAAATTTTTCACAGAGCCGTCAAATGTAATTATTCATTATCTCCACCATATCTTCATCTATGTCACCACCCTGATCGCTGTATTGATCTATGACAGATTTCAGCCGCAGATAAGTTTCTGTATCTTCCAGATCGCTGATTTTCCTCAGAGAACCGCTGTGCCTCCCCAGGCGATAAATCAGCCGGTCTTGAGCGGACAGATCAAAATATCTTTGAATAACGGATAAAAGCTTCGGTTTATCTTCCGGCAGCTTTCCTTCCAGCTCTTCCAGCAGATTCAAGATATGGTCGCTTGCCAGTACTGTTTCCCGAACATTCAAATTCAAGATAAAAAGCTGAATTTCCTGGAGAACTTCTTCATCAGTCAGTATTGAAAATTCTCCCTTTTGCCTTAAATCATCCAAGCCGGTACCGGGCACTACATGTAAAGTCCGCAGACGAATAAAATCCGGATTAATCTCATTAAGAACCCGAGCTGTTTGCCGCGCATGTTCGCGAGTCCATTGCAAGCCACCTAAACCCGGCATGACATATTCGCTGAGTTCTATACCGGATTGTTTAATATTTAATCCGGCCTTGATGTGGTCTTCCGCAGTAACGCCTTTACGGATCAAAGCCAAGACATTATCACTGCCACTTTCCATACCAATGTGAATCCGCGTAAGCCCGGCATTTTTTAATTGACTGAACTCATCGACACTTTTTCTCGCGGCTGTATGCGAACGGCAATATGATGTAATCCTTCCGATCCGTGGAAATTTTTCACGCAAAAAATTCAGAATTTCCAAAAGCTCAGGTGTTTTTAAAATTAAGGAATTGGCATCCTGTAAAAATGCGTTTTCCCCGCCAAAATAAAGCCATGCCGCTATGTTATGGAAAAGTTCATTGTATTGATCATTGTTGTTGTAAATATACCTCAATACATTTCTGCTGACCCGGCCTTCCTCACCCAGCTTCCGGGAAATCTGCGTAATCTGATCAGCGATATCTTTCATTGCCTGAATATCTTTTTTAACTTCATCCACACTGCGCAGTTCAAATTTATTGCCGCTGTAGGTGTGGCAAAAATTGCATTTATTCCAGGGGCAATTTCTCGTTACACGGACAAGAAGGCTTGTTGCCTCGCTGGGCGGTCTGATCGGCCCTTGTTCAAAATTATTATTCATCATTCATCTCTTTAAAATATATTGGTTTGGTTAATAATACCATTTCTAAATCAAAGATGATATCAAGGCGGCAGTGAAACTCGAATTTCAGGAGCGCAGTGAACAACCTAAAGGTCACGCGTTGTACATACGCTGAGGAAGCCGACAACCCCTACATGCGCGGGGCAGGCGCTGACAACAAAGATAGCGCTTTGATTTAGAATTGGTATAATATAGGCATTACTTGTTATCTGGCAAGGTTGCCGAGGCAATTATTAAGGAAGGAAAAACAGAGGATTGCGTGCCTTACCTTTCAGCCGCACTTCAAAATTCATATAAACGCTCCCGGCTTCATCTACTTCACCGAGTAAGGCAATCTCCTCTCCCTTTTTTATATTTTGATCAGTTTTCACATATCTTTTTTTCAGATGGGTGTAAACAGTTGCATAGTTATCTTCATGGCGGATAATAATTGTTTCACCGTAATCTTTCAACTTGGCGGAGAAAATAACTATACCCGACGCTGCCGCTTTTACTTTCATTCCGGCAACAGAGGCAATCTTAATCCAGTTATAATAGGTCTTATTGGGTTGAATGCCGAAACGTGTTTTCACGCTGCCGCGCACCGGCCAGATGAACCGTCTTTTTTCAAATCTAACTTCATCTTTTTCTTCGGCAGGCGATTTTTTCTTAATTTTGGGTTGTGCCTTTTCACCGGCAGGTTTACCGGCCCCAGTTACGCCTTTGGGCGTGGTTTCTTCCTCAGGTTTAACATTGGCCGTTTTCAGTTTATCCGTAGTTACTGTAACCGGCGATATTTTCTTTTCTCCGGTTGCACCATTATAATCTGCCGAAGTTTTGATATTAGTACCAATATCGGAACTGGCAGCCTTGGTCTGAGCATCCATTGCTTTGGCTGCCGTCATAACATCATCAATGACCTGATTCACAGCAGGAATGAAAAGGACAGAACCTTCTTCAATCAACTCGGGATTGCTGATATTATTGACTTCGGCCAGCTCCTGCAATTTGACCTGATAGGCGCGGGCGATACTCCAGAAAGTTTCTCCTTTTTTTATCTTATGATAAACACCCTTTGCCGGCGCTTTTTGCCCGTAAGATGAATACGTTGAGCAGGAAAGAATTAATGTCAAGACGAAGAGCATACAAAAGCAGAAGGCCAATATTTTTTTCATTCTTTCCATCCGCTCTCCCCAATCAAGCTCACAAAGCGGCAGCCCCCCAGGTCTTCTTTTTTGATGTCATTTAAGTTTTCCGAAAGTCGCGTCAGTTTGTATAAAGTTTGCACATCGCGATCGCCGGTAGGAATAACCAGCCTGCCTCCGACAGCCAGTTGCTCAACTAAATACCGGGGCACATCAGGCGCTGCAGCAGTTGTTATTATTGCGTCAAACGGCGCTTCTTCTCTCCAGCCATACGAACCGTCGCCGACCATAATGGCTACATTATAATAATTGAACCGATCAAGAATTTTGCGGGACTGCGAAGCCAAAGCAGCTATTCTTTCTATAGAAAATACCTTATCGGCCAGTTCAGCCAGAATAGCCGTTTGATAACCGGAGCCGGTTCCGATTTCCAGCACTCTTTCTTTACCCTTCAGTTCCAAAGCCTGGGTCATCAGGGCAACAATGTACGGTTGAGATATAGTCTGGTTTCCGCCAATCGGCAAAGGGCTGTCATTATAGGCCTGATTAATCAAACCTTCGTCAATAAAAAGATGGCGCGGAACAGTTTCCATCGCCTTCAAAACACGGGCATCAGTTATACCGCGCGCTTTTACCTGAGTCTCCAACATCCGTGCCCGCTGTTTTCTGAATCTGTCCATTAAAAAACCTGCATCTTTTTCTTTTTTGCCGGAATCCGGTATATTTCCTGAATCATATCATGCCGGCGTAAACCCAGTGCTTCGCGCGTCACAATCAGATAGTAATATTTAAGGTGAGCGCTGCCGCAAACAGAATTAAATTGCTCAATAATTAAATTAATTTCTTCAATTACCGTTGTTGCCTGGCTTGCAACTCCGTTGTTTGACTGTGCCGCAACAATAATTTCAGTTCATTGTTTTTTTCTTAATCATCCGGTCTATTTTGGCCAACTCATCAATGGCATCTTCCACCGCGTAGCCAGCGCGGCTCAATACCGCTGCCCGCTCCTTTAACAGATCTTCGTATAAATTATGATGACTTTCTTCTTTTCTCGATTGCGGCACTGACACAACCTGCTTCCCCTGCGGAAATGACTGGATTGAGTCTCTATCATTTAACCTCTTAATTTTCAACCCAAAAAGGACTACGCATAATTTTCGTTTGAAGTTTCTCTTTACAGTTTATTATTATTTCGTTAAATACCTCAGCCAAAATATATTTAATTGATTAATCGGTGTATAAATGATGCCAGCTTCCAATTTCCCCATGTCGGATTCTGTCCGCAGAGCCTATAAAGACGGCCAGGAAGACGAAATCCTTTTGCCTCTGGTTTTAACAGATATGATGGATAAACCAGTGGGACGGATAAAAAGTGGCGATTCCGTCATCTTTTATAATATCAGGGGAGAAAGAGAAATTGAGTTAACCCGCAGCCTGACCGAAAATAATTTTTCGGAGTTTCCTGTCAGTGATGGTCTCGACCTGAATTTTGCCACCATGATTGAATATCAAAAAGGGCTCAAAGCCCAGGTTGCTTTCCCGCCGGAAGAAACATTGCACGACACGTTAAGCGATATTATTTCCAGCCATAATCTTAGGCAGGCAAAAATTACCGAAGCAGAAAAAGCAGTGCATGTAGGTTTTTTCTTCAATGGGAAAAAAATGGAACTTCTTCCGGGTGAAGAACGAATCGTTGTACCCACACGTAAAGACGTTGCACTATTTGACGAAGCTCCGGAAATGTCCATTGAGAAAATATCAGCGGCAACAGTTGATAAAATTCATGACTCTGATTGTAACTTCATCGTTGTTAATTTTCCCAATGTGGATGTTGTGGGGCATATTGAGAATGAAGCAGCGGTAATCCGTGCCATAGAGGTAGTTGATAAACACACCGGCATCGTTATTGAAGCGGCGCAAAAAGAAGGTATGCCCGTTATCGTTACTGCCGATCACGGTACTGTGGAAAAATGGTTTTATCCCGATGGCGCTGTGGATACCGGTCATACTGACAGTCCTGTCCCTTTTATTTTACTGCATCCGGATAAAAAACTTGCTCTCAGTAAAAAAGGTGAACTTACCGATGTGGCGCCCACTGTTTTAAAAATTCTGGGATTAAAAGCGCCTCGTTTGATGACCGGCTCATCGCTTATTGAAGATACCTCCTTCGCACCGGCAAAAAGATTGCTCCTGATAATTCTTGACGGCTGGGGACTCAATGAGAATGTGAAAGTAAATCTTATTACCCGCTCCCGCACACCGGTTATGGACAATCTTATCAAAAACCACCCAATGGCTGAGCTTGACGCAGCAGGAGAAGCAGTCGGTCTGCCGGAAGGCACCGTGGGCAATTCCGAAGCCGGGCATTTGCATATCGGCGCCGGACGTAAAATCTTTTCCGACCGGCTGAAGATTGACTGGGCAATAGCCGATAATACTTTTTTCGACAATGATGCCTTTTTAAGCATGATGAGAAAAGCAAAAAATGCGGGGAGACCTTTGCATCTAATCGGGATTGTCTCCTTTTTCAGTTCACATGGCTCCATTAATCATCTTTTCGGCCTGATGGATTTGGCCAAAAAGGAGGGAATTAAAGAGCTATACATGCATTCCATGCTGGGAAGGCGCGGAGAAATTCCGGAAAGCGGCGCGCAATACATCAAAAAAATTGAAGAAAAAACTATATCTCTGAAATTAGGAAAGGTCGTCTCGGTAATCGGCCGCTATTGGTCAATGGACAGGGAAGAGAACTGGGATAGAATCGAAAAAACATATCGAATGCTTATTTATGGAGAAGGAACAAAAGTAAGTGGAGCGTAGCTTCAATGGAAGAGAAGATAAATGAAACATTGATAGTCCTTGCCTGCGGCGACATCACTGAGGAATCAACCGATGCCATAGTCAATGCCGCCAACGAACGTCTCGCCGGAGGCGCCGGTGTTGACGGCGCCATTCACCGCGCTGGGGGCCCGGCAATTATGGCGGAGTGCCGCCAGATCGGCGGCTGCCCGACAGGCCAGGCAGTTATCACTACGGGCGGCAACCTCAAAGCGAAATACGTTATTCACACAGTAGGACCAATTCATCGCGGAGGCACAAAAAACGAAGCAAAGCTTCTGCAAAGCGCATATCGGGAAAGTTTAAAGATTGCCTTACAAAATAATTTGCAAAGTATTTCTTTTCCGGCTATAAGCACTGGCGTTTATAGCTACCCCATTGACGAAGCAGCTCATCTGGCGCTGACAACGTGTATTGATTTTGCCAGGGGAAATACCGGTATCAAAGTCATCCGGCATATTTTATTCGACAGCAGAGTTTATAAAACTTTTGCGGAAGAATTTAAAAAATTAATTTAGCCGCGGCACGGTAGCATAAATGAAAAGCAGCGATACTCCAGAACAGCTCGAACAAAAAATTCAAGAATTAGAGTAAAAATTGCAACAGCTGGAAAACGCTGAAAGTCAATATCGTTATCTTGTTGATTCCACCAGAGACTCTCTTTACTCAGAAAGATTAAAGCTGTTTAATTGACGTATGTTTTAAATTGTGCAATAAAAATACCATGCGTAAGAAAAAAACACTGCTCCGCATACAATCAATCGGCGAAATATTATTTAAGGCCTTAAAACGAAGGGGCATGGCTGTAAAACTGGAAGAAAATGCTGTGCTGAAGCTCTGGCCGAAAGCCGTCGGCCGGCAGATTGCTCAGCAGTCTCAACCCGATTGTTTGAGGGGTGGCACTCTGTTTGTAAAAACAATCTCTTCCGTCTGGGTACAACAACTGCATTTCATGAAAGAGGATATCCGCGGGAAATTAAACAAGCTGGCCGGTAAAGAAACAATAAAGGAAATTAGATTTTCTGTCGGTCATGAGCTGGCGAATGATAAGGCAAAATCAGATGCAAATATTTTACACCTGAAAAAATCATTCTTGAAAGAGCGGGATAAAAAAATGATTGCCGAATGCACCGATTCTTTAGCCGATCGCGAATTGGCCGCTATATTTAAGCGCGTCATGCAAGTAGAAATCAATCGTCGCCGCTGGTTCCAGAAAGAGCAAGCTCGCTGAAGATGCCATGCATCTGTGGAGTGTAATTTCTACTTTTATCGTAAATATAAAGCGGAGGCTCAATTTTCAGTTCTTCCCTGCCGTCGGCCAGGGCTTCGACCAGAACAAATTCCGCGTTACTTTCCGCAGACGAAAATACCAGCTTCATCCTTTTCGGTTCTATGCCATTACCGCGGAATAGTGATACCATCTCAATTAATCTTTTCGCCGGATAGATCGTAAAAACTTTTCCCGCAGGCCGCAGCAAATACTTTGCCGCCGGCAAAAAATCTTTCAGAGAACCTTTGATTTCATGACGGGCAACCGCCTTTTCCTGCTGCGAATTGACTCTGCCCGAATTGATTTTCCGGTAAGGAGGATTAAACGTTACAACGTCGAAAGAATGCGCGGTAAATAATTTTTTATATATACGCGCATCACCCTGGACAATTTTAATGCGTTCATCCAGATTATTGACAGTTACGCTTTTTTGGGCAAGCACCCTCAGGGCTTCTTGAATTTCCAACCCAACCCAACGGGAATGGGGATAACTAAGAGCGAGAATCAGCGGAATAATACCGCTGCCGGTTCCAATATCAATTGCTTGAGAATTCTTCGATAAGGAAATAAAATCGGCCAGCAAAATTGCGTCCAGCGAAAAACGGTAACCATTTTTCTTCTGAAAAACACGCAAACGCCCGTCAAGTATTTCGTCCAGAGTTTCTTCGTTCATTTTACCTACCATACCCTTTCGATTTCAAAGGATAACGAGGCGGCAAAGAGTCGGCTCCACAAACGTATTACTAACCCGTGACCTTCAGGTTATACGTTGAGGAAGCCGACGACACAGCCAACAAAGTTAGCCACAGAAAGCGCGAGGGTATTAACTGAGTTTGTGAACAAATATTCCGCTTCTAAGTTTCGGCTCGAACCAGGTGGACTTCGGCGGCATAATTGCCCCGGCATCGGCAACCTGCATTACCTGCTCAATTGTTGTCGGATAAAGAGAAAAAGCTACAGCATAACCATCTTTATCCACCAGCTTTTCCAGCTCGAACATGCCGCGGATACCGCCAATAAATTTTATGCGCTCATCAGTACGCGGGTCATTAATCCCCAGAATCGGCCCCAGCAAATGTTCCTGCAGGATCGCCGCATCCAGACGTGCAACGGGATCGCGATCATTATACGCGCCCTCTTTGATCGTCAACTGATACCACTTCCCCTGCAAATACATCCCGAAATCATGAAATCTTTGCGGCGCTTTTGCGGCAAAGTTTTCCTTGACAATAAAACGGGAACTTATTTTTTCTTTAAATTCTTCCGGCGTCAAACCATTCAGGTCTTTAACCGCCCGGTTATAATCCATAACTTTTAATTGATTATGAGGAAAAAGTACGACCAATACTTTTTCATATTCCTGAATTGCCGGTGGATTTTCTTTCTTTCTCCTCATTTTCGCAACTGCGGAAGCTGCAGCGGCGCGGTGGTGGCCATCGGCAATGTAAAGGGGTTCAATTGACAGAAATTCTTTTTTTATTTCTTCAATCTGCCGTGTATCGGTTACTATCCAGGCTGTATGGATTACGCCATCTTCCGCAGTAAAATTATATTCGGGATTGGTCGCTACTACCTTAGCGACCAGAGAATCAATCCGGTTACTGGATTGGTAAGTAATAAAAACCGGACCTGTTTGCGCATCTACAATGTTCACGTGATTGATGCGGTCTTCTTCTTTATCCTGCCTGGTCAGTTCATGTTTTTTGATTTTCCCCTCATCATATTCCCGGGCGCTGATTACGCCAACAATGCCCGTCTGAACTTGCTCACCCATTTGCTGGTGGTAAATATAAAAGCAGGGTAATTTATCCTGCATTAAAATCCCCTCTTCCTGCATTCTGGTGAAATTATTTTTAGCCGTCTGATATATGAGAGCTTCGTTGCTTTTAGTCGAGTCGGATACATCAATTTCCGATTTCTCAACATGCATAAAACTCAAAGGATTGCCCCCAACGGCAATCCTGGCCTCATCTCGCGTCATCACGTCATAAGGTAATGCTGCCACCTGCGCTACAAACTGGCGGTGCGGCCGGACCGCCCGGAAAGGTAAAACTAAAGCCATAATTAAATCTCCTCTGAAAAAAATCTCCTCTTGCGCGAGTCCTAACATACTGTCATAATCAAGGCAATGCAAAATTGAATATTTGGGGAGAGACAAATATAATGGCTGCTAAATTGGTTTTTATTCATGGTCTGGAAAGCACGTCACAGGGGACTAAAGGGCAATATTTTCAACAAAATTTTCCGGGGATGATTATCGAAGATTATGTGGGAAGCTTTGCTGAGCGGATGAAAAAACTCTCCAGCCTCCTTAATTCCAAAAATGATTTAATTCTGGTGGGCTCCAGTTATGGAGGCCTGATGGCTGCTCAATTTTCCGTAGCCAATGAATCCCGAATAATAAAGTTGATTTTACTGGCTCCGGCCTTGAATCTGCCGGAATTCAACCTGAATACGCAAAAGACTCTGCAAACTCCGGTTATCATATATCATGGAATTAACGATAATATTGTTGATCCTTATATCGTCAAAGGAATTGCCCAAAAAGCCTTTCGGTATATGGAACACCATCTGGTTGATGATGACCATTCCTTACATGAAACCTTCTCCAATTTGGATTGGAAAAAAATATTGTGGGCAGAATAACGGGTATGAACCCCGGAACAAGTTATGGACTCAAATCCCGTCCCACGGAGCGTGGTATTACTTAATACCATTTCTAAATCAAAGATGATATCGAGGCGGCAAGGAGGAGACTTGCACAGGTCCGCCGCCATGCAATATGCAATACAGCTCAGGCGCGGTAAAATTCACTCACCATCTCCAGATATTCAGCCAGATATTTACGGCTCACAACGAAAATATGGCCAATATTTTTTTCAATAGTACGATTCAAGGCAGAACCGGTAAAACCGACATTCCCGCAACCTACCTGACCCCATGTTTCGCTGGCAATACAGGAACCGGGGGGTGCAATCGGATCGCGGGAACCTCTATAATCAAGGATGATTACTCCTGCTTTCTTGAGTATATCCATATTCACCGGCTTGCCGTCAAATTTGGGATTTGTTGAAGGCAGACAATACTTGCCCTCCCATATTTGATTATCCATAAAAATATTTTGTATCCACTGAGCATGAACTTTGGCTGGAAATTTAGTTCCATGTGTCAGCCAATAAAGAAATGGAGCAGCATCTTCGATGGCATCCCCTATTTCCGCACGACCGTAAAAACCTAATAAAACCGTATAGTAGACACCCGGCTGAATTTCATTCATGCCCGATTCAATAACCTGTGAAGGTATATTAACATCACCAAAAAGCTCTTTCATCAGCAGAGGATCATAACTTCCCCGGATTATCGAGCGCATGGCTTTGTGTCCGCTATCCTCATCATCAAATTTCATAGGCGAGGCCATCAGGACTACTTTTTTTATGTCCATTGGTTTACGCGCAGCTAAAAGTTCCTCTGCCCTGCGGGCAAGATAAGGCAGAATCAACGTTCCGCCCATACAGTAAGCCATTACATAAATTTCTGCCTGAGGATGCCGTTTTTTAATGAGACCTAGATAATAATCGGGCAGTGTTTTACCATAAAAATCCAAACCTAGATCCGTTTCTTCCCAGCCGGGATCTCCGTGGTCAACAAGATATACCTGGTATCCTTCTCTATGCATCCCTTCAATAACCGATTTGCCGGGGGCCAGATCAAAAAGTTCCGGTTTATTGATGAGCGGTGTAGCCATGTAAATAATTTTGCCGTTGCGTTTAACCCCTTCCGGCAACGGATAATAGCGCAACTGGACACAGTGTATTAACGATCCTTCAACATATTCATATTGGGAACAACCAATTTTCCCCTGAGTGGCCCTTTCCGAGTATTCTTTTATATCAAAGGCATTCTTGCAGAAGAGATTTTCCAGTCTCGTACGGTTTTCCGCAAGATAATCTTTAAACGGTATTGCCAAAGTTCCATCAGGATTTAGTTTGGCAAAAGGCAATACACCATTTTCCAACGGCGTTTCGGTAATTAAAACTAAAAGGCATTTCAAAAGTTCTTTCATTGCTTTCAGGCGGGTCATGCCAACATTATTATAGTTATGCTCCAGTTGGGCAAACTCTTCCATATAATTTCCCAGAAAATCTTTGCCCTTTTTCGTTGTTGAGATCCTTAACGCTTTTTCCCTGTCAAACTTGCCGTCTTTGATAAAAAAACCGGTTAAGGTGTAAAGCAGACGGGAATAACCTTTATATATCCAGCCGTTCATGTCTCCGAAGAGGTCTGGATTTCTGCCCGAGCCCACAGCCATACGAGCCTGTGCCTTGATCGGACTGGTAATGAATGTATCCAGCATACTGCTTTGCCACGCCGCAGCCATTGCCCAGGGACCAAAAACAGAAACATTCTTGCCGATTGCATCCAATATTTTTTGATAACCGAACAAACCTCTGACCTGCTGGCCTGCTATTTTACTTTTCCAGGACAGAGCGGTAGGAATTCCCTGTAGATTGTCAGCCGGTGATACGCCGATGATGGAGAGTAGTCTATCCGGAGTTATCTTTTCTTCCCGGAAAATTTTCTCTTTTTTCATAAATATACCCCCAATTGAAATCACGGGTATGAACCCCCAAAGCAAGCTTTGGAAACCAATTCCTAAGCTTGCTGCGGTGTATTATACCCCTGCTAATACGGGATAATTCGGCTAACAAATTCCGCTGCACTTCGTTACGGAATTTGAGTCTCATTACCCTCCGCTTTCGTCCCGCCTGCGGCGGGATTCAACTCACCAATTCCGACTTGTGACCTTNNGACCTTCAGGTTACTTGTGACCTCTCGCCACCTTCAGGTGGTTAGGTTATACGCTTCGCTTTCGGAATTGGTGTTTCACGAATAACTCTTTTCGAACTTATTTATTTCTCTATTAAAATCGCAAATTTTTCTTATTCTGTCCAGTATTTATTTTATGCTATTTTCTTCAACACAAACCAATTTAATGTTTGACATAGAATATCAATCTTGTTAAAAATTAAACAATGCAAATAAATAATATTAGAAGATTTCAAGCCATTTCTATATATCTTCTCAGCATATCAATTCTGTTATTAATTTTAATAGAAATAACATTAAGCTTAACTCCGCCCATCGCTAGAGACGCCCTTATTCATCACTTGGCAATTCCAAAACTCTGGCTAATGAATGGAAGTTTCTATGAAATAAAATGGGCTGATTTTTCTTATTATCCCATGAATATAGACCTGCTTTACCTTATCCCTCTCTATCTCAATAATGATATAATTCCAAACTTTATCCATATGTGTTTTGGCATCGGTACCGCATACTTGATATATAATTATCTCAGCAATAGATTCAGTCGCACCGCGGGATTATTAGGAATTCTTATATTTTTGAGTACACCAATAATAGTCCGTATGAGTACTGCAGCATATGTTGATCTCGGTTTGGTTTTTTTTACAACCGCTAGTCTCTTTGCGTTTATTCGCTGGCGGGATAATCAATACAAAGGCTATAAATGGTTTTTTCTCTCAGCAATAGCGATGGGGCTTGCTCTAGGAACAAAGTACAATGCTCTAATTGCGTGGTTTTTTATGACTTTCGTATTTGTATTTGCCTATTCTAAAGACACAGGCAAACAATGGACGGCTATAAAATACGGAGCCATTTTCTTCATTATTTCCCTAATGATATTTTCTCCATGGTTAATAAAAAACATGATGCTAACAGGAAACCCCTTATATCCTTTATTTAAGGGTTTCTTCAATAGCTCAAATAATATCAATTATGAGGAAAGTACCATATCTCTCGTTTCCGGGAATTCTTATATGGGTATTTTTAAGATGCGGGAAATACTTTATGGCGAAAATTTTTGGCAAACATTGTTAATCCCTTTTCGTTTTTTTTTCCAGGGGCAAGATTCTTCTGACCGTTATTTCGATGGAGTGCTGAATCCAATCCTGCTGATAATGATACCTTTCGCATTCATAAATAATAAATTCTCCTTTGATAAATTTCTTTTACTGTCATTTTCGTTCTTTTTCATCTTAATGACATTTTTACTGGATCAAATGAGAATCCGCTACATCCTACCTGCCATTCCTCCGCTAGTTATTTTGACAATATTGGGAATAACAAATGTTTGGCAATGGGCTGCTACTAAATCAAATTTATTGAAAAACATTTTGCGAACAGGAGTATTGTGTATTATAATTTTAATGATTGGTAAAAACATTATTTATATAAATCATTATTTTCAGAATATTCAACCTCTAAACTATATTTTAGGTAAAGAATCGAAAGATGATTTTATTTCTCGTCATGACGGAAGCTATGCAGCTATTAATTATATCAATAAAAATACGTCTGAAAAAGCCAAAATCCGGCTGGTCATGTTGGCCGGTCGCGGTTATTATCTTAATAGATCATACGTAGATGATCCATCTTTTGGAATGAATGTCATTGACGGCCTCGTTAAAAATTCAAAAGACGACAAATTGTTTCAGGATTATCTTAATTCTCTGGGTTGCACCCATATGCTCATCCGCATGGATATGTTTCATCAGTTTTTGCAAAATAATTATTCTCCAGATACTACTAATCGATTATTTCAACAGATGAAAAATACAATGAATACTGTTTACAATTCCAACGGGTATTCAGTAATGGAAATAGCATCATTTTCCTCACGCAATTGATTCTTAAATTAGAAATAAATATATATGACAAACATCTCTATTTCAAAAAATGAATTATGATTGTATTTGTTAATAATTGCGGATGGATTAAATAACTATGGCGACAGATTTCAAAATTGAGCAAAAGCATAAACATATAATTATTTCATTAATGCTGATAATTTTAGTTCTTGCCACTTACTGGAATGTTCAATATTACGAATTTGTAAACTATGATGACAATGTCTATGTTACCCATAATTACAGAACCCAATCTGGTTTATCATGGAATAATATTATTAGTGCCTTTGTTGATATTCCTACAGAAGGCCTCTGGCATCCCTTAACGATGATGTCACACATGCTGGACTGGCAG
>PLMQ01000042.1:42907-77039 GCA_003142535.1 Syntrophaceae bacterium | reverse complement strand
TTGCTGATTTTGGCGTTTTGCTGCGATTTGCTGAGGCTTTGCTCGGTTTTGTGCAAGGCTTCCTTGGCGAGGAGGCGCTCTTCTATTTCCACTTTTATTTTTTCAATGTTTTTGGCATTGGCCATCGCCAGGCCGATGGTTTTGCCGATAGAAAGCAACGTTTCGAGTTCGTACTCGGTAAAAGTATATTTTTGAGGAAAAAAAAGATTCATGACGCCTAAAACACGGTCCCGGAAAAGCAGGGGTATGAAAACAGCGCTTTTCCGGCCTTCTTTCAATAGAGCTTTTCTTGTTGCCGGTAGAATGTGCTGGTCTTTGGCAATATCCGGACAAAGAATAACCTTTTTTTCCAAAACGGCATAGCCGGTTAAGCTTTTATCCAGATACAACTTGCGGGTCAGTTCTATTGACTCCATGCCTTTGAAAGATTCACTGTGATCAATCATAATTAAACACTTTTCTGCTTCGTTGTATTCAAACATGCTGATAATAGGCGTCTTGCCGTATTGAATCATTGCGGCAATTGCTTCTTTGGTGACGGTCTCATTATCCAGGGAAAGATAAATTTTATTGGTAACGGCGTTGATGGCTTCAAGAATTGTATTGCGGTTATGTAATTCCTGCTGCGTATTTATTAGAGCGTTCTCTGTCTGCTTGGCAGCTTCGGCTATCGCTTCCAGCTCGATTATTTTTTGCCGTAATCGGGCATTTTCCGCAGAGAGGCTATTATTGATTGACTTTTCCATGTTCTTTTCCCCAAAAAAGCAAGAGTTATTGCAAATGATTTCGGGTCTATACAGGAATTCGTTGTGATCGCTTTCTTTTTTACCACACTTTCAATGAAAGTTCATCACCTTATACGAACTAGCTGACTTTGATAACAGCCAGCGGATGCAATACATTTTCTTCACTGATGGTGAATTGTTGTCGATGGCCTTGCTCGCCAATCCAAAAATCAATTTTTGGATTGAAAGCTAGACGTATCAAGGGTTAGATGGGTGCCAGCGGAAATTTCGTGCGTTTAGACGATTAACCCCAATCAGTTTTAGAATCCCCCATCAAATCAACGGCAGAGCCTTTTGCTTTTAGCCCATTCCAATGCGGTGCAGGCTTCCAGTGCACAAGCTTTTTGTACATCACGGCAGCCCTGTTCTTTGTTGCCCTGGTTCAGATAAATAAATCCCCGGTTGTTGTAGGCGAGGGCGTAATCTTCTTTCAGGCTGATGGCTCTGTTATAATCCTCAATAGCGAGTTGATACTGACCGAGTTTAGCGTAAGCAGTCCCCCGGTTATTGCAGGCATAGGCATAATCCGGTTTCAGGCTGATGGCCTTACTATAATCGGCAATAGCGAGTTGATACTGACCCATGCTGGTGTAAGCGTTTCCCCGGTTGTTGTAGGCATCAGCGTAATATTTGTTCAGGCTGATGGCCTTGTTGAAATCTTCTAAAGCGCGCAGATATTGGCCGATTTTAGCATAAATGTTTGCCCGGTTGAAATAGGATATGGCATTATCAGTTTTCAGGCTGACGGCCTTGTTATAATTTTCAATAGCGAGCTGATACTGTCCCAGGTTATCGTAAGCAGTTCCCCGGTTGTTGTAAGCTTTTATGAAATTGCTATGCAGGTTGATGGCCTTATTATAATTTTCAATGGCGTTCTGATATTGTCTTAAATTATCGTAAACAATTCCCCGATTGTAGTAAGCATCGGCATAATCTTCTTCAGAGCTCATGGCCGAGTTGAAATCCTCTAAAGCGAGCTGATACTGATCGAGTTTGGCATAAGCAATCCCCCTGTTATTATAGGCGAGATAGTTATTTTTTGTTACCTGCAAAGTATGATTGGAAAGCTCGATGCTGTTTTTCCAGTAACCGCATTGCCGCCAGGTCACTATCGCCAGAATAGCCAGCGCGGCTACTGCCGCCGGAAATAAAATCTTATTGCGCATTTCTTCTCGTTTAAATAAAAGAGGAACACCCCAGGCCAGCATAATGCCAATACCGATAGAGGGCAGATACGTAAAGCGGTCGGCCAGCGCAAAGTTTCCAATCTGAATAATCCCGATAACCGGCAGCAGAGTAATCAAATACCACAGCCATCCGACAAACAGATACGGCAAACGTCTCACCGTTATAATGACGGCAGCACTGATAACAATAATCAGCAAAGCGGAGCCCAGGACTTGCCAGACCGGAAGCTGCGCGGAAAAGGGATAAAAAACAGCCAGGTCATGCGGCCAGAATGTTTTGGCAAGATATGAAATAAAAGAAACGAGCGCATTGGCTATCCTGGAGCCTAAAGAATAATTTTTTGTAAATGGCTCATAATGAGCAAAATACGTAATGATGGAAAAAAATGCGGACAAAATAAAAAAAGGTATTTTCTCCCGCAATTGCCATAACGGAATTATCTTCATAATCCCGGTTTCTGATAATTTCCGGTCACGGCCGGGAAAACGGCTCAGCGGCCAGTAATCGAGAAGAATCATGATGAGGGGCAAAGTAACAATCGTGGATTTACTCATCAGCCCGCAGGCAAAAGACAAAAGAACAGGCAGATACCTTTTTATAACCGGTTTTTCCGTGTAATAGATATACAGGCAGAGAGTCAGCATCCAGAAAAATACACTCAAGACATCTTTACGTTCACCTACCCACGCAACCGATTCCACGCGCAGGGGATGAAGCGCAAAAAGCGCGGCAACAAAGGCACTGCGCCAGATTGCCCCTGTCATGCGGTTAAACAGCCAGAATAAAAGCAGGGTGCTCATTATGTGCAGGAGAAGGTTGGTCAGATGATAACCGCCAGCATGCAGGCCATGAAATTGATAATCAAACATCAGGGATAGCCATGTCAAAGGGTGCCAAAATTCGGCATAAGTCGTACTGAATGCCCAACGGAATCCATCCAGTGTAATTCCAGATTGGACATGACTGTTCTCTGTCACATAAACATCGTCATCGATACTGATGAAGTCAAATTGATTTACCTGCCAGAAAACAGCAAGTGCAGCAATTGCCAAAACGAAATAAACGATCAGTATCTGTTTTCTGGAATTAATATTTATCTTATTTAACATGGTAACTTGTCCATGATAGTTATACCACATGTTAAATTAGAATTCTGCCTTTTTTGTTTCTCAAAATAAGCTTTTTAAAAATATAACCGGTAACTTAAAGTGTTTTTTGGCGGATTTCGTTAGAATCCCGACCAACCCTCAGGTTCGCGGAATTTTCGGGGATTTGGGCTTAGTGCGGCCGGGCAAGGTCGTGTAATCAAGCGAGTGGAAAACCTGCCCCAGAAGGCTGGCCAGCCACTGGGTAGCAAGTCTTTGGAGGTGCAAGGGTTAAGCGGAGGTGGGGCATGACCAGAACGGAATCCCCAAAGAATGAAGTGGAGGACCTGCCCTGCCGTAGCGGCTTACGAGCTGGGAATTTTATCTGATTATCTTCTGTAAGACCCCCCACTGGCGTCTATTTGGTACCCAAATGCGGCTAGAATTTCAACTTGATTTTTAATCGGTGTTTCCATCCGGCGATGCGGTTGGCGGGATCACTGTTGTGGTTTTTATTTTCCATATTGGAATCAAAGCACCGCCTGAAACAAACGAGCAATCATTTGCCTTAAAAATAGAAGCAATTATTTTTTTGCTCTTCGCAATTTTTTGTCTGTTATTGACCATTTGGTAATATATATATAATTAAAATGATTGAAAAGATGAAAATATGACTCTAATAACTTGGTTACTTTCGATAATAATTATTTTTTAATACTTGTCATAATATATTTAAAGAAGATGTCAGAAACCCGAGAAAGAATAGAGAATGAAATATCTTCAATTACTGTGCCTCGGAGATAACAAATTTATTTATTCAAACTGACCCACTACCTAATGTCCATCTGTATTGACATCTAAAAATATCCACCATATAATGACATATTAAAGTCTGAGTAAAGCAGGTATGACAATGCTGGCGAAGGCATCGCAAGACTGACCAAATATTACAGCAAAATATCAGGCTGGAACAAGGGAAAGTTGGCGGAGCTAAAAAATAGAAAAACAACCGAGAATTATTACCGAGGCCAGGAATAAGGCATCTGTTATTAACAGTCTCATAATAATAACAACGTTTTCATTATTAATGATTGAATGTCCGGTTACGATATTGCTTCTTGTCTTTGGGTGGGACTCAGGTTACAGGCTTAAAACAAAATTCAGGTCAAATATTCAGAATAAAAGGTAGCACAGGCATAATGCTGCTTTTATTTTACATTCATACAACGGATCATAATTCCAAAGTCCATTTCATGATTACCGAATTGCTGGTAAGTGCGCCAATCACTGCAGGCGCCTGCAGCATTTCCGGACTGATATTTGGCGACACCTCTGTTGAAATAGGCCAGCGCAAAGCCGGGAGCCACTTCCAATGTTTTATTGTAATGAATAATTGCGCCGGCATAATCTTTTAATCTGAGTTTGATATTGCCGATATTATAAAGAGCATCAGCGAAATTAGGATATATTTTGAGTGCACCGTTGAAATCATCAATGGCGCCATTATTATCTCCTTGTTCATATTTCAAAATGCCCCTGTTCACCAAGGCATCTGCATAGCCCGGATAAATTTCAATTGCTCTGGAGTAGTCGGCAATCGCACCATTAATGTCTTTAAATTCAGTTTTAGATCCCGCGCGATGATAATAGGCAAAGGCTAAATCGGGATTTTTTTTAATTACATCATTCCAAAAAGTGATTCCATTTTTCCATACGCCAATTCGTTGATAGCTTTGAAAAGAAAACAGTACGGCAATCAGGCAGAAAAATATCATTGCCAAAAATTTTATCTTTTTTGCATAAGCCGATTTTTTCCCCACCAAATAAACATAGAAATAACCTATAAGAAAGAACAGGCCGATGTAAGGGATGTAAATATATCTTTCCGCCACAACTTGATTGCTGAAGGGGACAATTCTCAGCATGACAATGAAATTGGGAATTAAAAAAAGTAAAAATCCAAAAACTATAATTTTGAAATTGCTTGCTGCCGGTTTTGAAAATTTCCTCCATATATAGATAAGACCAATAATAGCAAATATCGGAAGCGGCGAAAGATAATATTCAATGGGAAGGAAACCATTTACTAAATGCGGCAATTCATTGTAGGAAGAGAGATTGATGGGCAAAATAAATTTGAATAAATAATAATCAAGTGCATAACAGCTGATAAAGAAATTATGTAAAATAGAATAGCTTGTCTTTGCCAGATTTTCCAATGAACCTCTGGTCGCTATTGCCGCTATTCCCGCTGCAACAGATAAAATGAAAAAAGGAATTTTATCATAAATGATTTTCCTGTCCCATTTTCTTTCCAGAAAGTAATCCAGAAGTAGCAATATCAACGGCAGTGTCATCGCAGCGAGTTTGGATAGCAGGGACAAAATGAAAAATATAAAAGCAAGAGTCCAATAGCGGATCTGGAAATGTTTTTTTACATATTGAGTATAGAATATTAGGGAAACCAAATAAAAAAAGGAATAAAGCAAAGTGCCTCTTGAAGATAGCCATAAAACAGGCTCTATATTCATAGGATGAATGGCAAAGAAAAGCGCTGAAAATGTGGCAATTTCCATTCGTGAGGTGAAAATCAATAATAAATGAAACACGCAAACAATCATCAATAGATGCAAAATCAGGCTGGTTATATGGAAGACTTTAGGATTGAGCCCGGAAATTTTATAATCAATCATGTAGGTGAGCATTGTCAGCGGTACATACATACTGACATATGTCGAGGAGAATATTTTTTTTACATTCCGAGCTGACATATCGCGGATATCTTGATTTTGAGTGATATTGAAATTGTCATCGTAACTTAAGAATTGATAATGAATGGAATTCGAATAAACTAAAATAGTTAATAACAAGATTCCGGCTAGAATAAGATATTTTTGTTTGCCGTAAGGCCGGGGAGAAGTATTTTGATTATTCTCTTTGGAGATTTCTTCTTTATTTGCTGTCATAGACATTCTCTATTCTTTTTAAGAATTAATCTAGCATGCTTTAACTATATAAAGATGTACCCTGTGTCAAGATGATTAAATGTGCGGGAAAATTTAATTGGGTAAAATTTTTTTACTATTTATGTCTTCACCCATCTGGCAGTGGCGAGGGATGTCAAATTGGATATTGTTCCCAATATCTGGTGCTGCTCCGGAAGCAGGTTTCGAATCTCAATAGAAGTTACTGCTAATCAAAAAGGCACTCTTGTTCTGTCTGAGTCTTATTATCCCGGATGGAATGCTACTGTAGATGGGAAATATGTAAACATTATTCCGTCGAATTATCTATTTCAGGGTGTTGAAATTGATTCGGGTAAACACAAAATCGTGTTTGAATATCGTCCCTATTCTTTCGGCTATATTTAATAATATCAGTAACCATGTTGTTTACTTTTGCAAAATCGTGGTTTTTTATATCTTATTATGTTAAAAGAAAATTTAAAAATAAAGTTGATAATGATTGGAAATATATATGGATCTGCGCGAATGGCCACCAAAAGGGAGTGTAAGACATCCTTGGGAAACTGCCCGTTTTCATTTTTTCGCAAAAATATTATTAACGACTGGCCTGAATCTTAAGCCAATTATGATTCTTGATGCGGGAGCTGGGGATGGGTGGTTTTCTAGTCGTATAATTAGCCTGATGCATCCTCATACAATTATTACATGTTGGGATGGTGAATATAACAAAGAGAAAATCAAAATAATTTCCGCTACGGCGGCAACTGAGAGAATTCGCTATACTTCAGAAAAACCGGTAGAAAAATTTGATTTGCTTATTTTGCTGGATGTTCTCGAACATGTTGATGATGATGCCGCTTTTTTGTCAACGATCATCAATGATAATTTGCATGATGATTCTTTTGCACTGATAAGTGTTCCAGCATGGCCGATGTTATATTCGAAGCACGATGAACATTTGAAGCACCTCAGAAGATACTGTCCTAAAAAATGTAAAGAGCTTCTCCAGAAAAATGGCTTGAAAATAATTGCCAGTGGAGGACTTTTTCATTCCCTTCTTTTACCAAGATTTCTCAGTATAATATTGAATTTAATCCTTGCTCCGCGAAACATGGTTAAAGATATTGGAGATTGGCAGTATGGTCATTTTCTAACAGGGTGCATAGAAAAAATGTTGTTTATGGACAATGAAGTTTCATTACTATTTTCAAAGTTAAAATTGGATTTACCTGGGCTGAGCTGGTGGGCGCTATGCAAAAAACAATAATAGTAATTCCATGTTACAATACTCTACATTTTATTCGTGAAACTCCAATTCCGAAAGCGCAGCGTATAACCTGAAGGTCACAANNGTGGCGGACTACGCAATCCCGCGCAAGTGGAGGGTATTATACCCGTGATTTAGGAAGTACAGGGCTGAATGCTCGGATAACCTCGGAAATCGGCAGCTCTCCCGTAATAGCCCGTTTCGATAAAGTGTTGCGAACTGCATAAAATGCCTTTTTTTGCTCAGTAGACATAGTATCGAGTAAAGCCAGATTGTCACTCCGGTACATAGCGCCGGATTCTGTTAGTGAAATTATGGTTTTTTGGATTTCCTGCAAGGCCTGCCTGGTATTCATCGTTGCATGCGAACACTGAGTAAGACATCCTGTAATACCAAAACGCTGCCTTTGTTCTTCTTCGAATATCGGGCTTAAAGGCAAGAGCATAAAAGGATAAAACGACCAGCGTAAAATGCCATCCAGTTCCGGGTGCTCTATACTCTGAATAAATTCACGCGTTCGCTGCGCAGTCTCTTCGGTCTCTCCGGGAAAACCAAAGATGAAATAGCAGGAGCAATTAATGCCCACCTTAAGGATATTTTCGATTACCGTTCTATATATGGACGGATCGGCTTTTTTTTGCATATTACTAAGTATGCCGGGGTCGGCTGACTCCAGCCCCAGTTGTACCTCGACACATCCTGACCGGCGCAGCAGCTGATAGTCAACATTCTTCAGTGCGTCGGCGCGGATAAAGCTCATCCATTTGATGCCCAGGTTTTCATCCGCAAAACGGGAAAGAATTGTATTGAGATTACCGGCACCGAGCATGAAGTTGTCATCGACAAACCATATGTATTTAACACCTTGCTGTGCCACTTCCTTGAGTTCCAGAATGACCTGGTTCAGTGGTTTGGAGAGCACAAGACGATGGCCTCTGTTGAAATTGCAGAAAGCGCATTGGTAGGGACAGCCGATGCTTGCCTGCATGGAAACCACCTTCGCTGAAAAAAATGATTTGTCCAGTTTATCCCAGCTAAGGAAGAAGTCCTCGATACGAACATTCTCTTCCCTCCGTTTGGTAAAGCAAGCTGCGCCGTTTTCATAATAAGCTGTATTAGGTATTTCTTTTAGTGATTTATTTTTGCGAAGAGCATTAATCAATTCGCAAAGGATGGTCTCGCCGCGGAGGCTCACCACGTAATGGTCAATTGCAGGCTGAATGTTATCGAAGAATAAATAAAATTGGCGTATCTCCTTGGAACTGTAAATTGGTTCACCGGAACGCTGGTGTATCAGATAGGATTGATAGACAAAAGGGCCGCCCGCAACAATAAAAGCATCCGGTGCCTGTTGCCGGATATCGTTGATAACTCGAACGAGGTGATCTTTGGAATAAACAAAAGAAGTGGATACTACAATTAAACGCGGATCGAGATGCAGTGCCCGGGTAAATTGCTCCTTGTCCCGATAAAAATCATTGATGAGTTCGGTTGAGTACCCGTGCCGATTTAAAACCTCAGAGAGAATTACACCATTGAGCGTAGGCGCCGCTGCCCAGTTTTCTGAATCGGAGCCGGTAACAGGATCAACAACTTTGCCATTATGTTGCACATAGTTTATGATAGTCTGAATATCAGCAATATGGCCGTTCAGGCTCAATCTCTGAGGATTGGATCCGGAAAAGCTTTCTGTGCCGAAATGAGAAATGATTAGTGCGTCAAGTGGCATTTAAACTCCCATTATATTTGCATGTCGATCGTTACAATATGTGTATTGGATATTATGCTTGCATGTCAAGAAAAAGTTGATGATAATCTCCTGACCAGCAAAAGAGAATTGATGTGATACAGCGGGTAAATCATTATTATGAATATCCCTCATGTGGTATCGGGTTGCTTCCAAATTATTTGTGAAACTACAATTTCCATAACGCGTGTAGGGAAATTGGTAAGTTGAACAATCCCGCGCAGCGGAGGGTATGAACCCCAAAGCGCGCTTTGGGGTTCATACCCATGATTATTGATTGGACGAAAAAGTTTTTTATAGAAATATTTAAATATATAACTGAAAACACTTGCAAGAAAGCAGGTAAAAGTATTAAAACACATCACATCAGATTATTTTAATGCGGAGTTGATTGTGCAATATTCATTTATTAAGAAAATAACTTCAATCCTGATCATTGTCTTTCTGTCAGGAATATCCGGTTGCGCCATGATGACACAGGTATTGCCCGCGCCGCCCGGTATATTTGTTAAAATAGAATTGAACGGGCCATACGATGTCGATCTTCCGTCAAAATATGTCAGACAACTCAAGAATGCCAGTATAGTTTCCAATCAGGCAATTCCATATATTTTTATTCAGGCAGGAATGCACTTTGTGTCTGTAGGCGATGAAACGCGTGCCTTCTATTTCTTTGACCGGGCGATAACGGAATTTCGTAAACGCAAAGATATAACCGGAGAAGGGACGGTAATTAATTGTAAAATATTTGCTCTCTATGAATTCGGCAAAATGCAGGATGCATTCAATGTAATCAGAGAAACAGAAAAAAACTGGCCGGATGCTCCGCTCAATGCTTTTGTTTCTTACAATTATGGCCATTATTATTTATTGAAGGGAGATTATAATAAAGCACTGGATTACTTCCGGCAGGTTCTTCAATCCAGCGCAAATGTCCGTGATGATATCAATATATTAATGCTTAAGCGCGATTCCGAATTGGAATACGGTATGACAATAATTTGGGCTCAATACTTTTCTGCCGTATCGAAAAAAATTGGTCTGATGGATTTTGAAGATATCTTCTTTAAAACCATTGGTAAAAATATCGATGAAAGCATAGATCATTTGCAGCAGGTTATTGCTTTGAATAAAACGATCAAAAAGACAAAAATGGGCGGATTTACGTCGGATGTTGTCTTCCAGACTACGGAATCCAAAGCTTGTAGCTTTCTGGGGCTGGCCTACGGGATTAAAGGTAAGTTTCCCGATGCGTTGGAAAACCTGGATACGTCGATTAAATTGGCAAGGAAGGCTGACAATAATATTGCTGAGGCCGACAGTATTTTTTTCCGCAATCATGTTTATTTAATGGAAAAGAACAAGAAGGACGGACAGGAAGCTGCGAGACAACTCCAGAAAATTGCCGAAAAATACCATCTGCCTTTTTACCAGATTTGGGCAAAGTTTATACTTTCACGCTATTATTATTCAGGTTACGGTGACATTTCCCAGGCGATTGCTTCCCTCAAAGATGCAGTTAATCTTATGGAAAAACAGTATTCCGACATGGTCATTGACTCGCCAAAAAATACTTACATGTTCAGCCGGCAGGTTCTCTATGAATCACTGATCGAGCTTTTAGTGAAAGAGGGAAATTACTCGGGGGCCTTGGAAACGGCGGAAAGATCCAAGTCAGCGGCATTGGTTGATTTGCTGGCAAGTAAGGATATTGGTAAAACACCGGCGGAAAGCGAACTAATCAGGCAGAGCAATAACAACATCAAAGAAATGGCTGAAGGGTACAAAAAATTACTGACTACTACCGGTGATAATGCAGCAGCAAAAATGGCCATTGGTAAAATCGCCAAAGCGGAAAAATCTCAACGCGATCTTTTGAGTAAGATTAAAGAACAAAACGAAGAGCTTTACTCGCTAATGGCAGTAGAGCAAACGAATTGTGAAGATATCCGTCAATTACTCGACAAGAATACGACACTTTTCAGTTACTATCTGGCGAATAATGTCCTTTACGTCTGGGCTCTGAATAAAGAACGCATTCATTTAGAGAAAATAAGAATTAGCAAAGAAGAGGTATCCCAACTGGTTTGGGCATTTAATGCAGCGATTGCAGCGAGGGATATTAATAAATATGAGTCTTTATCGCAAAAGGTCTATAATACTTTTCTTAAACCGGTGATTCCTTTTGTGTCGGGAGATAGAATCGGTTTTATACCGCATGACGCACTGTATTATTTACCTTTTGCGGCCATGACCTACGAAAAACAATATCTGGTGGATGGGTTCTCCATTTTTTACCTGCCTGGTGCCGGAGCGCTGAAATATGTGATGAAAAAACAACCAGCAAAGAGCTTTAATGTTCTGGCTTTTGGTAATCCTGATTTAGGAAACAAAAAGCTTGATTTACCTTTTGCCGAGGCGGAAGTGGAAAGCATCAGAAAAATTATTCCGCAGACAAGTGTATTTTTAAGGGCGGAGGCAACGGAAAAAAAAGCAAAGGAAATGTCGGGCCGGTATGATATAGTTCATTTTGCGGTGCATGGCCTTTATGCCGGAGATGCTCCGGTGAATTCAGGGCTGTTACTGGCGGCCGGAGGTCAGAATGATGGCAGGCTTACCGTAAGCGAAATTATTAAACTCCGTTTTAAAGGGCGTTTGGTGGTTATAAGCGGTAGTAAAGTCGTGCCTAATTCTTCTTCGAACGGCATGGAGATAATGGGATTCAACAGCGCTTTTCTCTATGCCGGCAGTCCGTCGGTTTTAACGACTCTTTGGAATGTTGAGGATAACTCAACGGCAGTATTTATGGATATTTTTTATAAAACAATGCAGAAAAATGAGAGTATTGCCGATTCATTAAAAGAGACACAAAGTGAAATGATCAAACTCGGTTATGAACCTTACCATTGGGCAGCATTTATTTTAAATGGGAAGTATTAATTCACTTCGTTCTTAAAATTTGTGTTTCATTACCCTTCGCTGCACGGGATAATTCGACCAACATACTTCAGCACACTTCGTTTCTGAAGTTTGGGTCTCATTACAACTTACCAATTCTGACTTGTGACCTTCAGGTTACTTGTGACCTNNAGGTTACTTGTGACCTTCAGGTTATGCGCTGCGCTTTCAGAATTGGAGTTTCACAATAAGAAAGATGGAAAGACTGTTACCTGAATATGAGGACAAAAAGAAAAAGTAGGCAGGAATTCAAAAATTTACTGGTAACTGGGGGATGTGGATTTATTGGCAGTAATTTTATCCGCTATTTAATGGCGAATAATGGTTTCTCCGGCAGAATTATTAATGTGGACAAATTAACCTATGCCGGCAATCCGGAAAATCTGGAAGATATAACCCGTGATTTCCCCGGAAGGTATTATTTCGAAAAGGCGGATATCTGCGATGCCGCCAAACTGACAGAAATATTTCTGAAATATGATATTGATGCCGTTTGCCATTTTGCCGCCGAATCTCATGTTGATCGTTCAATAAAAGATCCGGGAAGTTTTATTCAAACTAACATCATCGGAACATTTAATCTTTTGGAAACAGCCAAAGCCCGCGGGGATAAATTTCAGCTATTTCATCATGTCAGTACGGATGAAGTTTACGGTAGCTTGGGCGCTGAAGGACTCTTCCGCGAAGACACACCGTATCAACCAAACAGTCCGTATTCGGCATCCAAAGCGGCTTCCGATCATTTAGTGCGTGCTTATTTTAAAACTTTCGGATTGCCCGCGACAATTTCCAATTGCTCCAACAATTATGGCCCCTATCAGTTTCCGGAAAAACTTATTCCGCTGGTAATCTTGAATGCCCTGGCAGGAAAACAGCTGCCGGTCTATGGTGACGGGAAAAATATCCGTGATTGGCTGTATGTTGAGGACCATTGCGACGCGATCTGGACAATTATGACTACCGGAAATATTGGCGAAACATACAATGTCGGCGGCAATGCGGAAATTGAAAACATCACTATAGTGCAAATGATCTGCGTTATTCTCGATGAGATAAGTCCTGCTTTGAATAAAAAGCCGCACCGGGAGTTAATTACATTTATCAAAGACCGTCCGGGTCATGACCGCCGCTACGCCATAGATTTTGGTAAACTTCATCGTGAACTGGGCTGGTCGCCGCAGGAATCATTTAAGTCCGGCCTGCAAAGAACAGTCAACTGGTATCTGCAGCAAAAGAAATGGGTAGAGAATATCAAAACCGGCGCTTATCTATCATGGATGAAGGAACATTACGGCTCCTGATTAATGTTTCCAATGGCTGCATATTGAATTGTCTTGAGTTTATAAAATTTCTTTGTTAAAAATATCCGCATTAAAGTGAGGCAATGGACAGCGGCAGAAACAAATAGCGTTGAATATCTGCCAGCCACTTTATATTTTTGCCCGAAACAGCAATTTTGATTGTATCATCCCTATTAGGAGGGGAACGTGCAACAAAAGCCGAAAACAAATATAACCAAATCCAATCAATATCTCATGGAAAGCGAAGAAGAGACAATACGCCTTGAACTTAAGACTGATCCGGTTGCGCTGCGCAGACAGGCTTTATGGTGCGGAATTAAACCCGGGATGCGCGTTCTTGATGTCGGTTGCGGTCCGGGAAAAACAACGGCACTCCTTCATGAAATGATCCAGCCTGGTGGCAGTATTGTCGGTGTTGATTTTTCAGAAACACGTATAGAATATGCTCAAAAGAACTATGGTGGGAAAGTAGGATTGACATACCAGCTGCATGATTTGCGGGAGTCAATGGAAGGGATGGGACAATTTGACCTCGTCTGGGTAAGATTTGTCTTGGAGTACTATCGCAAGGAAGCCCCGGAGATTGTCAGGAATTTGAAGAAATGTGTCAAACCGGGTGGTATTCTTTGTCTCCTCGATTTAGATTATAATTGCCTAAGCCATTATGGACTTCCTCCAAAGATTGCTGAAATATTGCCGAAGATTATGAATGTGTTAGATGAAAAACATAATTTTGACACATTTGTCGGACGGAAACTATATTCCTATCTCTATGACAGTGGATTTGAAAACATTGAAATAAATTTAGAGGCGCATCATTTGATTTATGGTCAGGCGAAGGAACCAGATATTTTTAACTGGATAAAAAAAGTAGAAATGGCACCAGAAAAAGTGAAAGATATTATTACTGAATATCAGGGAGGCTATGATGCTTTTCTTGTAGATTTCAAAAAATACTTTCTAGATCCCCGGCGTTTTATCTATACGCCCTTGCTTCTCTGCAAAGGAGTCCGGCCATTAGTGGGCTGATACGGGTTATCAATTATTTCTCTGATTTTAATAAGCAAGTCTTCCGGGCGATAAGGTTTATTGATAAATCCGGCGGCTCCCATATTGGTCAGCTCTTCTACCTGCTGGGGTGTGGAGTAACCGCTGGTCATTAAGATTTTAGCATGAGGGTTGATTGTCATTAAATCACTCAAACACTTTTTACCACCTTTGCCGGGCATGTTCAAATCCAGAATAACAAGCTTAAACTTGCCTTTCTTTGCCTGATAAATATCAATGGCCTGTTCACCTGTTTCCGCCGTCAATATTTTATATCCGTAACTGCTTAGAGTATCTCTGCCCGTTTCCAGAATACTGTTTTCATCATCAACAAGGAGTAAAGTTTCTGTTCCGGTCGGAAATGTCTTGGGCTGATATTCAGCGGCTTTGGGTGGTCTGGCGGCTGTTGATGATGGAAACATAATCCGAAATGTTGTTCCTTTAGCCAATTCGCTTTCGCAGAAAATAAAACCTTCGTGATTTTTGACAATGCCGTAAACAACGGAAAGACCAAGTCCTGTTCCTTTGCCTACTTCTTTGGTCGTGAAGAATGGTTCAAAAATACGCTGCATATTTTCTTTTTCGATACCGCAGCCATTATCGGAAACTGCCAGTTCCACATAATTGCCGGCGGCAATATTCACTCCGGAAATAATTTTATCTGCTGTCAGGGCCAGATTGGTTGTTGTAATGGTGATTTTACCGCTGTCTCCAATGGCATCGCGGGCATTAATGACCAGATTCATGATAATCTGTCCTATTTGAGCTGAATCGGCGTTGATAAGAGAAATATCTTCATCAAGATTAATTTTTATTTCAATCATCTTGGGAATAGATTTGGAGAATAAATTATGCGTACTTTTTATTTCATCATTGATATTGACAACTTTGGAAAGCGGGTCCACTTTCTTGCTGAATAAAAGTAGTTGTTGGACGAGTTCTCTGGATCTCTGTGTCAGCTCCGCGATCTTTTTCAGATAAAGAGTGTCCGTTTCATCGCCACTTCTTTCCGCAAGCATCAATTGATTGTAACCCATTATAGCTTGAATTATATTATTGAAGTCGTGGGCTATGCCGCCGGTTAGCGTTCCGACAGCCTCCATTTTGGAAGCTTGCAGTAATTGCGTTTCCATACTGCGCATTTTTGTTATGTCTTTTAGCGTGCCCACAATACCAATAACATTACCTTCCGCATCCATATCCGGAGCTCCGGTAAAAGTAATATGGCGGGGGAATCCTTTCCTGTTCAGCATTGTGAAGTTCTGATCTCTCACCGTCAGTTTGTCAGTAATAATATTTTTTAAGATGTTGGCAAATATTGCTCGATCATCATCAAACAGGAAGCCGATAAAACTATTGCCGAGGAGTTCATTTTTGCTGTGTCCTAGAATCTGTTGCCAGGCAGGATTTATATAGGTGAATATTCCATCTGCGTTAAGCTGATAAATGATATCCGGTGAATTATCAGTCAAATTCCGAAAGCGTTCTTCGCTTTCTTTGAGCTTTTTATGAGCAAGAGCATTATTCAGGCTGGTGCCTATTTGCGGGGCAATACCCATGAGCAAGCTCAAATCGCTTTGTGTTGGTTGCTTATTCGATTTTGAATTATCTATAGCAAGAATTCCTTCCGTCTTGCCTTCATAAATAATAGGTACACAGATAAAAGCCTTAATTCCTAACTCTTTGATAAGGCTGGAGCTTCTTTCAGAAACATCATTTTCAATATCATCTATATTGCTGATTAGAAATGGTTTTTGATCCCGGTAAGCAAGATAAAAAGCACCTTTTGATCGAGGGTTTGTTATGTTGAAATACGTACTTTTCAACAATTCTTCCTTTTCCCGGGAAAATCCATATCCTGCCGCGTAAACAAGTTTTGTTTTTTCGGTATTGACAAGCATAATCATGACCCGGTTAAATTGCAGGCGTTTTTGCAGAGCATCCGTAACAAAAAACAAGAGATCCTTGGGTTCAAGAATGCTGGAAGCCGCTTCTCCTATTTCTCTGACCAATAATGATTCATTGTAGCGGAGATTGATTTGTTCAACGAGCTGA
This sequence comes from Syntrophaceae bacterium, assembly GCA_003142535.1. Lineage (GTDB taxonomy): Bacteria > Desulfobacterota > Syntrophia > Syntrophales > Smithellaceae > Fen-1166. Next base: position 60,640 of record PLMQ01000042.1, on the reverse strand, counting down.
TCGGACGCTTTTCCTTGTTCCTCTAAAATATTTGTTATCTCTTTAGTGCCGAGAATATTGCCGTAGAATAAAATGCCAGTCGATATTAATAAAGCAAATAAAACGAAAATCATCCAATGAGTAAGTGACAACAAAAAGAAAATAGGTATCATCGCAATTAAACTTAAGATTGATAAGTAAGTTCCCGTCCTTTTCCATATAAGAGAGGGTTGATTTTCCCACGTAATGATATAACGGCAACATTTCCCACCGTGATGGATACATTCCGGATGTTCAACATGGGCAAATTTATGAGTAAAGACTTCCGCCACAGCTTCAAACATACCCAAGCGATTTTCACATTGAAAAGGTTCTTCTTTCACGTAATTATGAGGAGTTGCTGCGATTTCTATTTTATTATCTTTAATTTTGGTGATTTTCATTGTCTGATGACGGGTAAGGGTTGATCCAAGTTTTTCCATTGCCCAGTAAGCTACGACAGGAGAGATAAAACTAGCGGCCATCTGTCGTAGAAGACTGGAAGACTTAACAGATGCGATATGTCTTCCAGCTTCTCTGGCTATATTAGGATTGGCAGTAGCTTGTTGAACATGAACCTGAAAACGATTTACCTGTTCTTGCGTTAACCAGTGACCTTTGTCTGCCAATTCGTAATTGGTAATATCAGAACATGCTAATAACTCTTTTATGTTTAATGTTGGATAAGCATTTTCCAGATAATCAACATAAGTCTTAATTACAAGGCTGTTATATAAAGGCATTCGTTCCATTATTCTAAGTCCTATGTCTAATCCTGAAATTATTGTCCAGATATTCAGCATATTGTTCTGAATAAGGTTCATTTTTTATAATCCAGAGCTGGTAGTGTTTTGTAATTTCTATATTCTGCCTGGACAAGTAATCGTGTGGATAAACAAGAAGGGGGATCTTGTTTTCTTTATAACAAGAACTTATTTTATTAAGAGCTGACGCAACAATATCCCAATTTGCTTCTTTATCATTTATAACCACTATTTTTATGCCATTCAGCAAATCGGAAAGATTTAATCCGATATCAGATTGGTTAACGACAAAAAAAGCGATAGGCATTTCTCCGTGACATAAACAGAATGTTTGCATGTCCCTTTTGAACCCGGCTTTTTTATAAGCGTCATTTAATGGTTTTGTTGAAGAATCAAGATCTAAAGCACTAAGCAGAAGGCCGCCGGAATGATTTTCATAAAAATCATGTAATTTAGCAAAATCAGAAGGGATACATTTACGTAATATCCAATCCGTCGGGAGGTCATTATTAAAAGAATCTTTCTGGAAATGAATATATGAGAACAAGTCCAGAGAACTTCCCTTAGGGTTATTCAAATGCCGGGCAAAACCACCAAACACACTATCCATTACCCTGTTTTCCGGTCTGTAATAGAGCATTACATAATCCATTTTTGCCGATGTAAAATGGTAAAGGCCAGTAATGAAAAGGGTGGTTTGTTTTATAAGGGTGAGGCCTGGTACTTTACTTTCCATTGGTCTGGCGGCAAGATGATGAATCATCCACGATGGATTATAGGCATGAACCATAGCATTGTGTCCGTAAATTTTACCATTTTTTTCGTAAACGAAATGCCGCGCAATTTCCGGATTATCCTGATACAATTTCCGGTAAGTCTCTTTAAATGTTTCCCGATGAGGTTGAAGATGTTCATACTTTTCGCCATAGATAAAGTTGGTATCAAAAAAGAATTCCCATAATGCGTCCATATCTACTTCCGTAGAAACCCGGGCATAATTATCAATATAAGTTCCGAGAATGTGATTGAGATAACTGTAAGATTGGATATCCATATCAGCAATAGCCAGCCCACAGATTACTATATTGCTATCCTTCTCTTCATGGCGGTAGATGACCTGTGCGGAACATTTCATTTTCAGAATGCCGGCATAGACAATTGTCATGTTCGGAATAATCATCCCGGGCAGAAGAGTTTCATCTCCCACATTGTCCCGCACGGAAAAACCGGAAGTAGAAATATCGAATATGTCCCTCTCCATAGCTCCTTTGATAAAAGGATGCTCAAATTTAACAGAGAAGGCAGGCACAATGTGCTGGCGCGGATTGCGTGTTTCCCTTTTGGGGAAAAGCGGTACATGCGTATTAACAGGTGTGAATACAACCTTGCCGTCGGGTGAATCGCTTCCCAGACGAATAAATCGGCAGGGACCGGAAAAAAGTTTAATTCCGTTTTGCACAAGATTTACCAATGCGGGATTGTCCATATGGAAATTATTCACATCTTCGTCTGCGGAAAATGTGATACCAAATGCCATCGGCGTGAAATCAACCAGATGGCCGCAGGCTTTATAATTATCCTGGCTTACTTCGCAGGTTATATCCCGGCAGGAGAAACGTTTTGTCTTGCGTTTGGTCAGAGTGTAACTATTTTCCGGAAGTCGAACCTTCATCATGTTTCCTTCCCGGTTAATAAATTCAGCGGGTGCCAAAGTAATAGTCCGGCCATCTTCTATCATCAAGTAACTGAATTTATACTTTGTCAGATCAGTTAAATTATCCGGTATATCCAGACGGCAAATGATCGTATCGTGTATGCATGGTTGAGGGTAAGCTTTTATTAATATTCTTTCCCCCGTCTTTTCATTGTGAAAGAGAAAGTAGATATATCCGTCGCTAAAATTAATATGATTTAATTTATTGATTAGCTTTGTGCGATCCCATGTATGCTGTGTTTCCAATTCGTCAAAGAGCTTATCGTGTTGGAAAATCCAGGGCAAAGAAGAGTGAAGAAAAGATTTTTGATTGGAGCTGTTTGCTGTCTTATAATCTTGTTCCTTCATGCCGTTATCTCCGTTTTCCTGAAAAGATAATAAAGCCAAGGATAATATTTGTTTTGATTTAGCGCAGCTTTATAAATATAACTGTGAATGCCGATGCTTGTCAATGTTTAATTATAGATTATAGATTAGAAATTTTAATTCTTGAGGTTTTAAAACAAATTTGTCATGATGAATTCACAGAGGATGATACAAGCTTATTTCGGATCATAATCATTTGGCTGCATCTGCGGCGTGCATTGTCAGAATCTTCGGCAGCACCTTTTCCTGTAATATTTTGTGCTCATCCGGAGAGAGTTCCTGTTGAAGTTTCAGCAGCCGATTAAAGGCATGCCGGTTTAGCATCGGTTAAGAGAATTTAATGAAAGAAATCTTAATAGCTCTCAGCGGTATAATATTTTTCCTGGTTGGCATGATCCGCCTTTCTTCAGCGGTGCGGAAGATTATCAATACTCGAATTAAGCAATATATAAAATACGCGGTGGAAAAACCAATTTACGGTCTTTTTACCGGTATAGTTTCTACGGTGCTTTTTCAAAGCTCATCGGCTTCTACCGCGCTGACCATAGGCCTGGTAAGTGCCGGGCTCATCAGCTTCTATAGCTCTCTGGCTATTATTCTGGGAGCAGATATCGGAACAACATTAACCGTACAGTTTGTTGTCTGGAAGTTTACGGATATTTCACCGCTTTTCATTTCTCTGGGCGGTCTCTTGTGGTTGACCCGCCATCACAAATGGAAAGCCGCAGGCGAGATGATTTTTTATTTCGGCCTGATCTTTTTTGGTTTGGAGCTGGTAGGCAGAGCGGTAGAGCCGCTGAAAAATTCCCCCGTCTTGTTAAATTTTATTGCGCAGGCAAGAAACCCTGTTTTCGGTCTCGGACTGGGTATTGTTGTCACAGCTATTGTTCACGCATCAGCCATCCCCATTAGTATTTTGGTAATTTTGGCGCAACAAGATTTAGTTTCGCTGGAAAAAGCTCTACCCATAATCATCGGGGCAAATATCGGTACAACTGTTACGGCTCTTTTAGCTGGAACTGTCGCAACGATCAGCGGTAAACGAACCGCCATATCTCATTTTATTTTTAAGTGTATCGGTGCCGGTCTCTTCCTGATTTTTCTGCCCTATTTTTTATCCTTATTAAAATATCTTTCTTCGAGCACAGCCCAGCAGATAGTTCTTGCTCACTTGTTAATGAATTTAATCATAGTCCTGGCCTTTATCTTTTTTCTTCAGCCTTTTGCCCGTTTAATGAATAGAATATTGCCAGGCGAAGATGAAAATCTGCCGCTCTGGCCGGAATTTCTGGACAGCAAAGATTTACCCGATGCGGAAAAAGCTTTAGGTGACGTGCAAAAGGAACTGCAACGCGAGATGAGCCTTGTACAAAAAATGTTTTTAAGCAGTATAGATTTGATTGCCTGCCACAAAGAGGGTAAAAAAAAAGATATTTCTTATATCGAGATGGTAGTAAATAATTTACGTTCACAAATAGTCAAATATTTATGGAAAGTATCGGAGCGGCAGCTTTCAGCAAAACTTTCTAAAAAGCTTTTTGCTTATACGGCAATTGCTGATGATATTGAAAGCATCGGTAACCATATTATATTGATGACAGGCCTGGCTGCTCAGAAAGCAAGCAAAAAAATAAAATTCAGTGAAAGTGGTGAGAGGGATTTAGGAGAGATTATTGATCTGGTAAAGCTCAATCTGCAAGATGCCATGTCTCTGATAAAGATGCCGGCCGACGACAAAATCAGAAGCATTATCCGGCAGGAAGAAGAGGTTGATATAAAAGTAAAGGATGCCAGAGAAAGACATCTCAAGAGGTTTCATAACAGGCTGTGCCGCGCAGAGGCCGGGCCTGTCTTTGTGGAAATGCTGATTCACCTGGAGCGCATTTCCGATCATTGCAATAACATTGCAGAATATGTTTTGGATATTAAAGACAAACAATCACGGGTATGAACCCCAAAGCGAGCTTTGGGGTTCATACCCTCCGCTACGCGGGATAATTCGACCAGCAAGCTTCAGCGCACTTTGTTTCTGAAGTTTGGGTCTCATTACAACTTGCCAATTCCGACTTGTGACCTTCAGGTTACTTGTGACCNNTGACCTTCAGGTTATACGCTTCGCTTTCGGAATTGGAGTTTCACGAATAACAGGAAAAGATAATCGTCATTGAGTATAAAGCATAATTAAAGGAGGGGGAAGAAATGAAAAAATTATTTAAAATATGGGGTATAGTTTTCACAGGATTATTTATCGTTTTATCTAGCGGGGTGGCAATTAGTGCCGAAACTATTGAATTGAAGATGGCGCATTTTATGTCGCCGATGCATATTCAGCATCAGCAATCGTTCGTTCCTTTTGCGGAGGAAGTGGAAAAGCTGACCGGGGGGAAAGTAAAAATAAAGATTTTTCCGGGCGGGGCTTTGGGCGATGCGGTGCAACTGGCGGATCATGTAAAGACGGGAGTTACCGATATGGCCTTTATCGTTCCTTCTTACACTACCGGCCGTTTTCCGCGCACTTCTGTTTTTGATTTACCTTTTATTTTCAGCAATGCGGTGCAAACGACGGAAATTTTGTATGATGTTTATGATAAATATCTAGCAGATGATTTCAAGGATTACAAAGTGCTGTGGTTATACAGCTGCGATACCGGCCAATTGCATTCAGTCGGCAGGCCAATCCAGAAGTTGGAAGACATTCAGGGATTAAAAATGCGCACACCATCATCTTATATGAGCGAGGCGTTAAAGCTGCTCGGCGCCAATCCTGTATCCATGCCGCTTTCCGAATTGTCAATGGCGTTGGACAAACATATCATCGACGGCATGCTGACGCCGAATACGGCTATTGCTGATTTTAAACTAACCGAGGTGATTAAAAATACGACTCAGGTTGATTTTTATGTTTCCCCGATGATGGTTATAATGAATAAGGAAAAATTCGATTCTTTACCGGATTATGCCAAAAAGGCTCTGGAACAGGCATCCGGGAAAAAATGGGGCTTGCGGGCGGCCAAGATTTATGATGATTACGCCCAGACAACTCTGAAGAACTTAAGCGAATCGGGGAAAATAAAAATTTATCGCTTGTCACCGGAAGAAAAAAAGAAATGTGCGGAGAAGGTGAAAAAGATGGAAACAGATTGGATAGCTAAGAATGCAGCTAAGGGAATTCCGGCGCAGGAATTAATGGATAGAATAAAACTGCTGGCTGGTAAAACAAAATAAAAATGTATAATACCATTTCTAAATCAAAGCGCTATCTTTGTTGGCAGCGTCGTCGGTTCCCTCGACGTATGTACAACGCGTGACCTTTAGGTTATACGCCTCGGTGCCTCCTCCTTGCCGCCTCGATATCATCATTGATTTAGAAATGGTATAAATTTGTATTTCCAACAGACCGGATTTTTCGGTATGGAGCTGTGGGCTGAATGCAACCAAATCAGGAATTACCTGCAAATTGGCTCAGTAAAATATCCCGTTTCTTAAACAGCATCGGCTTCGTCATACTTTTTTTTCTGATGATGCTGACGGTGGCCGATGTTGTTTTAAGGAAGATATTCAACAAAGGGATATTAGGAACACTGGAAATTTCCGAATTCATGATGGTGGCTATAGTATTTTTCTCGCTGGCGGAGGGTGAACTGGAAGACCGCAATGTCAGTGTTGATTTGCTTGTAAAGAAGCTGTCTCTAAAAAGCCGGGTGATTATTGATGCCTTAGTTAAGCTTCTCGGGTTTATCCTTTATTGTTTTATTGCTATTGCCGTTTTTGGTTATGCCGGGCTGATGAAATCCTCCGGCGAAGTTTCTCTTGATTTGTGGCTTCCCCGGTATCCGATTATCTATATTGTGGCGGTGGCGCTTATTCTCTTCAGCGTTGTTCTCTTGTTTCGCTTGATTATAGCTATAAAAGAGGTGCGGCGTTTATGGATCCGATAATCATTGGCATTGCCGGAATCTTGCTGATGCTCGTATTGTTGCTGTTACGCATGAATATTGGTTTTGCAATGGGCATTGTGGGATTTGTGGGATTTGTTCTTTTGACATCCTTCTCTGCCGGGGTATCCATGATGGGTATGGTAACTTATAAATCAGGCTCATCCTATACCCTGACAGTTGTACCACTTTTTATTTTGATGGGTTTGTTTTCCAATAGCTCCCGCATGGGATATGATTTATATCAGACGATATATCGCTGGATCGGTTTTTTGCCCGGTGGTCTGGCGATGGCGACGGTTGTCGCCTGCGCCGGTTTTGCGGCCATATCCGGCTCATCGCTGGCAACGGCGGCAATCATGGGGATGGTAGCGTTGCCGGAGATGAAGCGCTTCAATTATGACAATGCTCTGGCCACCGGTTGCGTTGCCGCCGGAGGCACGTTGGGTATTTTAATTCCGCCCAGCACCATTATGATTATCTATGGCATACTGACTGAGCAGCCGATAGGTGTGCTTTTTATCGCCGGTATTCTGCCGGGCATCCTGCTGACCTTGCTATTTCTGGCAACAATTTATCTTTTAACCAAGCGTAACCCATTGTTGGGGCCGGCAGGCCCTCGTTATTCGTGGAAGGAAAGGTTTCTGGCGTTGAAGGACACCGGTAGCATCATTTTCCTTTTTGCCTTGGTTATTGGCGGCTTATACACCGGCTGGTTTTCGCCAACAGAAGCCGCGGGTGTTGGCGCTTTTGGCGCCCTGGCCATTGTTGTGGTTAAAGGCCGCCTGACAAGGAGCAATCTTATTTCATCATTGCGCGAAGCGGCGCTGACAACGGCGATGATTTTTACAATTCTTATCGGGGCTAATATTCTGGGCTATTTCATGACAGTAAGCCAGATTCCGGAAAGTCTTTCCCGGTGGATCGTGAGTTTGGGGCTCAACAGGTATGTGGTTATGTCCATCATCTGCATTATTTATATCATTCTTGGTTGCCTGATGGAAGGTATGGCGATTATGGTATTGACTCTGCCTGTCGTATTTCCGCTTGTTTTGCAGATGGGGTTTGATCCAATCTGGTTTGGGGTTATGGTTACGCTTTTTATTGAAATGGGCTTGATTACGCCTCCCGTTGGTGTCAATGTCTTTGTCATCAGCGGAATCGCCAAAGATATTCCCATGTACACAATTTTCCGAGGTATCGTTCCTTTTTTCTTTGCTATGGTTATCTGCATGATCATTTTAATTATCTTCCCGCAAATCGCCCTTTTTCTGCCGCATACGATGGGGCCATAGATAATACGCGTATAAAAATATATTGCTCTGATTATCAATCTCTTCTATAATCTATTATAAATTATGGAGACATATTTACATTTTCAGCAGTTTACCTGAACAATTCGCTGAGGAGGAATCAAGATGGAAAAGAGAATGAATGCTTTGAAGTTTGCTTTGGAAAATGAACTCAAAGAGCATGAGTTTTACATGAACAATGCCCGTAAAACGAAGAATCTGGCTGGTAAGAATATGTTCAAGCAAATTGCCGATGAAGAAAAAGAGCACTATGAAATATTAAAAAAATTGCATGACAAATGGGAGCAGCAAAAGAAATGGCCTGCCACTGTCCCGCTGAAAGTGAAGAAATCCGGTGTGGGCGGCTTATTGAAAGCCCTGGCCGGCAAAAAGGCAGCCCGTATTGCTGGAACTGATAATGAATTGAAAGCAGTGCGCACCGCAATTGATTTTGAAGCCAGAGGCGTAGACCTTTATACGAAACTGGAAAAGGGAAGCACCGACCCCAAAGAAAAGGCTTTCTTTAATTTAATGGCCAGTATTGAACGCGAGCATTTGCTTTCATTGCGCGATACGGAAGAATTTCTGACCGACCCGGCCTTCTGGTATCAAAATGCTGAAAAACCGGCGTTTGACGGAGCTTGAAAAGCAATTTACTTTTAAATAATTCGAGTTGATCTTCGGGAAAAATGGCTATAAACAGGTTGTAGTATTTAATTCTTCCAGCTTGGAGTTTAGTTCTGTCCAGTGATTATAGAAACTTTCCAGTTCTTTAGAAATCTCTTTTAATTCCTTGTTGATGGTTATTACTTTAGCTGAGTCTTTATGTATTTGCGGATCGCACAGGGCGGTTTCGTGTTGGTTCTTTTTTGCTTCTAGTAATTCTATCTTTTGTTCTGTTACCGTTAATTCTTTTTTGCAGGCATTTTTCATTTTGGCCAGTTTATTTCTTTCTTCCGCCTCCTGCCTCTTTTGGTCTTTGGTTTTGAAAACAGTTTCCTTGGCATTTTGTTCACTTGTTTTTACATTTTCTTTTTGTGGTAAAGCTGCCTGGCTGCGTTTTTCTATAAAATAAGAATAATTGCCTTGGTATTCGTGAATCTGGCCGTCGTGCAGTTCAAAAACTTTATTGACGAGTTGATCCAAAAAATAACGGTCATGCGAAACAATAGCCAGAGTTCCGTGGTAGTTGATCAGCGCTTCTTGAAAAATATCTTTGGTCTTCATATCCAGATGGTTCGTCGGTTCGTCCAGGATGAGGAAATTTGTATCGAGCAGTAGAATTTTTAAAAGAGCGAGACGCGATTTTTCGCCACCGGAAAGTACGGACACCGGCTTGAAGATATCATCGCCCGAGAAAAGAAAAGCGCCCAGCAAATTGCGCTTTTCCTGATCATTGGCTTTCGCGGTCACTGTGTTCACTTCTTCCCAAACTGTCCGGTGGTAGCTTAAGTTTTCGGAGCTTTCCTGCGAGAAGAAAGCCATATTTACATCATTGCCGTAAAGGACGGAACCCGTAGTCGGCATCTCCGAAAGGCTAATCAAACGTGAGAGTGTAGATTTGCCGGAGCCATTCAGCCCGACAAAAGCTGCTTTATCGCCGCGGAAAAGAGTGAAGTTAATATCCTGGAGAACATTGTTGCTGCCATAGGAATGGGAAAGAGCGGAAACCTTGACAACTTCTTTGGCGCTTTTTTTACCTTCCGGAAATTTTATCTTAATCGCTTTTGCTTTAGCTTCCAGATTTATTGAGGCAAACTTCTCCAGCATTTTGACACGACTTTGCACTTGGCTGGCTTTAGTCGCCTTGTAGCGGAAGCGTTCCACAAATTCTTCTATTTTTTTGATTTGCGCTTTTTGTAATTCCTGTTCTTTTTTCAGCGCGGCAAGTCTTCTTTCTTTTTCGTTTAAATAATAGGAATAGTTGCCCTTGAAGATGCTGATGCGGCAGAAGGCGAGCTCGGCGATTTGGGTAACGATTTTATCCAGAAAAAAGCGGTCATGCGAAATGGCGATGATTGTACCCGGATAATCTTTGAGATAGCTTTCCAGCCATTCCATGCTTTCCGTGTCCAGATGGTTGGTCGGTTCGTCCAGCAACATGATTTGCGGACGCGCCAGCAGTATGGAAGCCAGCAGAATGCGCATTTTCCAGCCGCCGGAAAACTCGGCACAATTTTTTGTAAAGTCATCTTCTTGGAAACCGAAACCTTTGAGTACTTGTTTGGCCTTGGCTTCAAAGGCGTAGCCGTCTTGCGCATGGAATTGGGCAAGGTTGTCGGAGTATTCTTTAGTGAGTTTACTGTATTCGGCGGAATTGGGTTTCACTTCGGCCATGTGGTGTTCTAATACTTTGATTGATTCTTCCAGTTGAGCAATGCCGCTTTTATTTTTTAGGAACGCGATTAGATTGACGGGCTCTAATTCCACCAAATCCTGCGGTAAATAGCCGATAGACTTTTGCCTTTTACCGGATAATTCAATTGTGCCGGAATCAGGATGGACTTTTCCCAGTATTGCGCGGAAGAGCGTTGTCTTGCCCGTGCCGTTGTCACCGACTAAGCCGATCCGGCCATGGGGATGGATCGTCCAATTAATATTTTCAAATACCTTTCTTTCCAGGAAAGATAAGCTGACATTTCTTAAATAAATCACAAAAATCCAATCAATTCAAAGTCGGGGATACTATAACAAACCACATAAGTAAATAATCACCTTTCAACTAGCTCAGTGTGACATTCTAGCGTTGTCCTGTCTTATTGCCTCACAAATTACCGAGAGTCAGGAGAGAAAGGGTTTATTGGCACCGTGGGCTTTATAAGGTAATTATGCTGTGCTGTCAAATTGTAATCTCTGCCTTTGGTCAGGCAAAAGTTGATTAGCTGATAATATCAAATAATATGAAATAATCAGTGAACTGGGGCTTGCCGATAGCGAAGATATAGGTTATATTGAAGGTGAAGCTTGCTCATAGATAAATAAAAATTACCGGCTCAGCGAGCCGCTGACCGGAACAAATATTCAGATTAAAAAAGTGAGGCGATATGCGCGAAATTATTATTTCCATCTTTCTTGTTTTAACCTTTCTATGTGCTTCGGCAATGAGTGAATCAACTAACATTGGTGACTACGATAAAGCAGTCAGCCAGAAACCGAATGATCCCGAAGTTTACCTCGATAGGGGGCTTGTTTATTCTTACATGCGCGAGTATGAGAAGGCGATCAAGGACTTTACCGAGGCTATCCGCCTGAAACCGGATTATGCTGCTGCCTATGGAAACAGAGGGGCTATTTATTTTACACAGGGCGACAGCAATCTTGGTTGCCTCAATGTGAAAAAAGCATGTGATCTGGGAAAATGTAAATGGCTAAAATTGGCCCAAGGCAAGGGCCTCTGTCATTGATTACCGAAAATAAAAGTTGGTAGAAAATAGAGCCAATTCGAGAAAGACTAGAGACTTCCCAATAATATTTCCTTTGTGGCACAATTGGTTTGTGTTTCATACCCGTGATTTATTTTTTTTCTTGAAAATGATTTTTAAAGGGACGTATTCAAAGCCGAAGGTTTCGCGGATCTGGTTGTGTAAGTAGCGTTCGTAAGAAAAATGTATTCCTTTCGGTGCGCTGGCAAAAAAGATAAAAGTGGGCGGTTTGATTTCTACTTGTGTTGCATAAGTAATATGCATCTGTTTATTCTGATAACGTGCCATTGGATTTCTGCTTAAAAATGCAGCCAGCCGATCGTTTAACTCAGCCGTGCCAACTCTTTTTGTGTATTGCGCGTAAACTTCGTCAATCAGGTCAAAGATTTTCGGTGCCCGCTGGCCGGTAACAGCCGAAACAAAAATGATCGGCGCAAAATCCATAAATTTCAGTTTATATTTAATGTCTTCCACGAATTTGCCCAAGGTGGAATTGTCTTTTTCGATCTTATCCCATTTGTTCACAACAATAATGCAAGCTTTGCCGCGTTCATAGGCCAGCCCCGCGATTTTTACATCCTGTTCGTTCATGCCTTCTTCGGCATCAATCAAGACAAGGGCTATATCGCAGCGGTTGATGGTTTTGAGCGCCTGCACGACGCTGTATTTTTCGAGCGTCAGGCTGATTTTATTTTTTTTGCGAATTCCTGCCGTATCAATGAGCAGATAATGTTTGCCGTGAACCTTCAGCGGCATATCGATCGCATCGCGTGTTGTGCCCGGTGTGGGGTTGGCAATGTTTCTTTCTTTTCCCAGAATCCGATTGACTAAAGATGACTTACCAACGTTGGGTTTGCCGACAATGGCAATTTTAATTTGTTCGTCTTGATCATCCTTAAAGTCGTTGGCCGAAGGAAAAGCCTGCGTGACTTTAGCCATGAGTTCATCGACGCCTTGGCCATGCTGGGCGGAAATAGGATAGAACTCCCCGATACCGAGACGGTAAAATTCGCTGAGCAAATCTTTGTCTCTTCTACCGTCAACTTTGTTGGCAACATAGAAAACATTTTTATCTTTACCGCGCAGTTGTTTGGCGATCTCCATGTCCGAGGGCGTAAGACCATCTTTCCCATCCATTAAAAAGATGATGACATCCGCTTCTTCAATAGCCAGATTGGTTTGCTCGCGCATTTGCACTAGGATTCTTTCTTCGGAAGCCGGTTCAAAACCGCCGGTGTCGATTAATGTGAAAGCCTTGTCCTGCCAGACGCAATCCATATAATTACGGTCGCGGGTGGCTCCTGGTTCATCAATGACGATAGCCTTCTGTTTACCGGCAATCCTGTTGAACAGAGTTGATTTGCCGACATTAGGCCGCCCGATAATGGCGATGATGGGCTTTGCTGTCATTTTAACCTAACCTTTTAATAATCCTAATTCGCGCAGCATTTTATCAGAGCTTGTCCAGTCTTTTTTCACACGGACAAAAAGTTCCAGAAATACTTTGGCGCCAAAGAGTTTTTCCATTTCCATCCGGGCCTGCGTTCCTATATTCTTCAGCATGGCCCCTTTTTTTCCGATCATAATTGCTTTTTGTGATTCCTTTTCCACAATTATTGAAGCGCTAATGCGTATTAAATTCTTTTCTTCATCTTCTTTGAAGGCCTCGACTTCCACAGCAGTAGTGTAGGGGATTTCCTGTTTGGTCAGGTGCATGATTTTTTCCCGGATAAACTCGGAAGCTATAAACCTTTCGCTGGCATCGGTAAAAGCATCTTCGGCAAAATATTGCGGCCCTTCGTGAAGGTTTTCTTTAATGGATTTTAGCAAATCTTCCAATCCGAAGCCTTTTGCTGCCGATACCGGAAAGATTTCCTGAAAGCTATACAGAGTGCGGAATTTATCAATCAGCGGTAAAAGCAGATTTTTTTCCACCAGATCAATTTTATTGATTATTAAAAATACTGGCACTTTAACTTCGGCTAATGTTTCGATCAGGAAAATATCCTGAGGATGAACATGGGAATTAGCCTCCACAAGCATCAGCAATATATCGGCATCCTTGAGAGTATCCTGTGCAGTTTGCACCATGGCGCGGTTCAAAGGAGTTTTTGCTTTGTGGATTCCGGGCGTATCCAGAAAAACGAGCTGGGCGTCGGCAAAATTTTTGATACCGGTTATTTTGTTTCTTGTTGTTTGCGGTTTGTCGGCTATTATGGATATTTTTTCCCCGACAATGGCATTGAACAGCGTGGATTTGCCGACGTTAGGGCGGCCGATAATACCGATGAATCCGGATTTGAACACTATAGTTGTCTCCTGCAAATCAGTCCTTGGATATCAGGCAATTCCCGGGATTACGGCTTGCAGAGATTGTCCCTGGCCGGCTGTAATGGAAATCACACCGCGCTTTTGTTGCGCCGATACTCCTACCTCAATTTCCGCCAATGGGTAAAGCTTTTTTATTGAATTTATGTTATTGTTCTGCCAACCACGGAAAGTAGATACATCCTGATTATGCAGTTCAAATCTGATTTCTGCCGGTTTCGGGGATAATCGGTTTAAAACCTTAACAGTTTCTTCATAAAATATTGCCGAAAGGACAAGATTGCCGAAGGCCGGATGTATTGGCCCGGCGAGAATCGCTCCTTCATTTTCCATCTCTTTCGTTATTTGCAGGCCGATTCGAATAACACGGATTCCGGCGGCGGCTAATTTCAGCCAGGCTGATTTGCATAAACTTACCGCCTCAGCAAATTGCAGCGGCTGATAAGTTCCCTGCTGAAATTCTTCGGCCAGCGCTGTATCGCGCAAAACAACAACAGGATGAATGCGGACAGTATCAGGTTTAATCTCAATAGTTTTTTGCAGAGAATAGTTAAAGCCTTCCTCCGAATCTCCGGGCAAGCCCACCATCAAATGCACGCCGGTTTGCAAGCCGGCTTCCCGTAAAACGTGGATGGCATTAATAGAATCACCTGTCCTATGGCCTCGGCGAGCCCTTTCCAATACCTCATCCACAAAAGATTGTGCTCCAATTTCCACTGTCGAAACGTCATATTTTTTCAGTAGAGCCAAAATATCGGTATTAATATAATCAGGCCGCGTCGATATTCGTATGGAATGAACAAGCCCTTTCTCAATGTAGCCCTGAGCCAGAGAAAGGAGTTCTTCCTGATATGTTCGTGCCATCCCGGTGAAGCTGCCGCCGTAAAAGGCAATTTCTACAGGGCGGGATTTATCTTTGTTCCAACTTAAGTAGGAGATGACCTCGCGTTCAAAAAAATCCGCGCTGATTTTTTCAGGATAGTTTCCGGCGGTTATTTTTTGGTTACAGAAAATACAACGATGTGGACAACCGCTATTCATAACGAAAACAGGGATGATCAAAGGTTTGGTGGCCTTATCCGCCATGGGTTTAATTTTTTTCATTTTGCAGTATTTCCCAGGCTTTTTGCGCTGCCTGCTTTTCGGCTTCTTTTTTGCTTTTACCGCTGCCGATATGCACTATTTTATCGGCGATAGTTAATTTAACTTCAAACATTTTAGCATGGTCGGGACCGCTGGAATCAATAATTGCGTATAAGGGAGTTGTTTTATATTTTTTCTGGCAAAACTCCTGTAAAGCCGTTTTGTAATCGAAATATTGAGAACGCAAGTTATCATCGTTGAGCAGAGGGCCGATTAATTTTTTTATAAGCATTTTCGTCTTGGTGAAACCGGAATCGAGATATATTGCCGCAATTACCGCTTCCAGGGCATTGGCTAACAAAGAGTCTTTCATGCGGCCGCCGGAAATATCTTCGCCCCGTCCCAGTAAAAGGCAGCTGCCGATCCCCAATCTTTGTGCAAGCTCGGCCAATGGTTTCTCGTTAACAATGGCCGCGCGGATTTTGGAGAGGGTGCCTTCCGACAGGTCAGTATATTTTTTGATAAGCAGGTCACTTACGCAGAGGCCAAGAACTGCATCACCCAGAAATTCCAATCTTTCGTTATCAGAAACGGCCAGTTGAGGATTTTCGTTGGCAAAGGAACGATGAGTTAGGGCGGTTTCTAAAAGGTTTATGTTCCGGAAACTATAAGTGAGTCTCTTTTCTAAATCACGCAGTGTCGATTGCCTGCTTTTATTCAGTGATGATTTTTCCATAAATTTTTCCGTCTTGATATTTTTCCGTCTGTGCGATCACTATTTTGTTTATCGAAGAAATATTTCCGCTGAGTAAAAAAGGCAAATAATTTTGTGAAAATCCCTTCAGCAGCCCTGTCTTTTTATCTTTTGCTTTTTCGACCAGCACCTTGAGCTTTTTTCCAAAAAAGTGCGAGGCATATTCCTGCCGTTTTTGGACACTTAAATTTCTTAAGACAAGCGCCCGTTCTTTTTTAATTGTTTCCGGCACCTTCGGCTCAATTTTCTGCGCTAATGTTCCCCGTCTTTCAGAATACGGGAAAACATGCAGATAGGCAACTGGTAAATCTTTCAGTAAATTGAATGTGTTCTTAAATTCTTCTTCACCTTCACCGGGAAATCCCACCATTACATCCGCGCCAATGGCTATATTGCTAACGCGGTTACATATATTTTCTATTAGCTGTCCGTAAAATCGGGAGTTATAATCTCTCTTCATAGACCTAAGTATTTTATCATCGCCGCTTTGTAAAGGGATATGCAAATGCGGACAGAGAAAATCATCATTTGGAAAAAGTTCCAGCAGCTCATCGGTTATTTCTTTTGGCTCAATTGAGCTGAGGCGGATTCTTGTGTTCCAGCGCCGATGAATAATTGTTTGCAGCAAAGCGGCAAGATTAGTGGCTGGGCTTAAATCATGTCCGTAAGTTCCGAGATGAATACCGGTAAGAACAATTTCTTTGTAGCCTGTACTAACAAAATTAGCCGCTGCTTGAAGAACTTCCGATGTAACCATACTGCGGCTTTTTCCGCGGGCATAGGGAACAACACAGTAGCTGCAAAAAGAATTACAGCCATCCTGAATTTTTAGAAAAGCCCGTGTGCGGCCGCGAAATCTGGTCAGGGGCATGCTGAGAAATTCTGTTTGCTTGGAAATATCATCGGTGAAAATTCGCGTAGAGGCAGCGTTTTCTTCCTGCAAAAGATTGGTTATTTGATTTTTCCGGTCATTGCCGACAACAAGACTAACGCCTTCAATGGCCGCTATTTCGTTAAAAGCAATCTGGGCATAACAGCCGGTAACCAGAATCCTGGCCTGCGGATTTGTTCGATGAGCGCGGCGAATCAATTGCCGGGCCTGAAAATCGGAAAACGCGGTAACTGTACAGGTGTTAATAATATACACATCGGCGATGGTATGGAAAGGCACAAGTGAAAAATCGTTATTCTGAAGATCTTCCATCAATGCCGCAGATTCGCATTGATTTACCTTGCAGCCTAAAGTGGCCAAGCCTACTTTGATTTTATCAGATTCTTTGCTCAATTCATCCTCAGAGCTTTCCAGTTAATGCAAGGGGGGCTGGAAGGCAAAAGCTCGTACTTTGCAGAAACGGGCAGTGGGCAGTGGAAAATATTTTTCTGCCGTCATCAATCCTGTTGCCCTAACTTTGTTTCTCTGAAAAATATTTTTGTAGGAACTCTAGTTGGCGCAGATAGGTTTGTCAAGGCTATAAACAATCTATGGATTTTATGATAAAATTGGGATAAATTATACACAATCGCGGGTATGAACCCCGAAGCAAGCTTTGGAAACATTTCGCGAACTCGCTGCAGGGTATTATGTCCCTACTTATACGGGATAATCCGGCTAATAAACTTTAATTCGTTTCGCTTTTGAAGTTTTAGTCTCATTACCCTCCGCTTCGCGGTATAATTCGACCAGCAAGCTTCAGCGCACTTTGTTTCTGAANNTTGGAGTTTCACTAATAAAAAAGTATGGAGGTTTTTATAATGAGTTCCATAACAGAATATTTATCGGCACATCCTGCAATTATTACGTTGGTCGTAATTTTTGTAATTATTCTAATATTATATTTTATTTTTAAACAGTTTATAAAATTGGTGCTGATCATGTTAATGATAGTGCTCGCAGTTGCCGGTTATTTCTATTTTCAAAATCCTGATAAAATGGCGGAACGAATTAAATTAACAGTCGATACTATTAAATCCGGCACCAATGAAATTGTGGAAAAGAGCAAAAGCTTTTTTACAGACCTCAAAGAACTGGTTGATAAAACCAAAGAAGTTCCCGGTGA
>PLMQ01000042.1:0-42877 GCA_003142535.1 Syntrophaceae bacterium | reverse complement strand
AGGTCACAAGCTGAAGTTAGCTGGTCGAATTATCCCGCGCAGCGGAGGGAATAAAATCCAGCAGCTTGTTTTGGAGTGGTGAATTCCAGTTCAAAGTGCCCGTGGTTAACGAAATATATTCTTATTTTCATATGTTTTGATATGTCGAAATCATCAAGGATAATTAGCTGGAGATTATTTGTTCTGCTGGGTATGTTGGCTCTGGTAACGGTAATTTTCCTGCGGACAACGAAAGTTTGTGATGATCCCATATCTTACCGCATCGGCAAAGTAGATGAAAGATTCGGTATTACCCGCGAGGAATTTGCAATTGCTGTAAATATGGCTGCGGCAATGTGGGGTAAACCTTTAGCCCGCGAAATATTCCGTGAAGATGCCAAGGGCAATAGTGTAGTCGAGATAAATCTTGTTTATGATTACCGCCAGGAAGCGACAGATAAATTAAAGAAGCTCAATTATAATATTGATAAAACAAAAAATTCCTACGAAGATTTGAAATCCAGTTTTCAAAATTTAAAATCTGAATATGAGCAGAAAAAAACCATCCTTGACGGTGAATTCAATTCTTATAACTTGCGGATAAACATATTTAATAAAGATGTTGAATATTGGAATAGACGAGAGGGCGTTGCCGAGAATATTCGCCGGCGGTTAGAGAAGGAAAAAGATGAATTGGGCTCTCTGCGCGCAGATCTGCAAAATAAGCAGGATGACCTTAAAAGGCTGGCAGAAACCATAAACAGTATGGTGATTGTCATCAACGAAATAGCGACAAATATCAACCTTGATCTGGTTAATTACCAGAATACTGGAGAGGCTTTGGGCAGGGAATTCTGCGAAGGTTTTTATGAATATAAGAACGGCAAACAATCCATCACAATTTATCAGTTTGACAACGATTACCGGCTGGTGCGTGTCCTTGCCCACGAATTTGGCCACGCTTTAAGGTTGAATCACAGCGCAGATCCCAAAGCTGTTATGTACCGGTTAATTCAATCTGACACAATCGAACTTTCTCCGGATGATATCGCCGCCGTTAAAGCGCGGTGTGGAAGTTAACGCCAAAAATGATTATCACGATTTTTCATATTTAATAAACTCGCTAATATTTAGCGATGATATAAATATCAACGGTAAATATTAAGTTGGATTAGGAGCTTGACTTTAATCTTTTTCGATTGCATTGTACAAAAAATGTCTAATTAAGGGGAATTCAAATATCTATGGAAGATTTGCAAAAACTCAAAATTGATAAATCGGCAAAGTTATATGGTTCCAAAAACCGGAAACGTATCATTTACATTATCTTATGTGTGCTAATAGTGATAGCTGTAAGCGTCATGTACGGAACGGGATATCTTAAACCTGCTGTTACAGTTGATGTGGTGACAGTCACCGAAATTTATCCATCGCAGACTTTCACATTGCTCAATTCCAGCGGCTATGTGGTTGCTCAGCGCAAAGCGTCGCTGGCGTCGAAGATTACCGGCAGACTTGTTTCTCTTTCCGTAGGCGAAGGCAATCTTGTCCGAAAAGGACAGATAATAGCCAGGATGGAGAACGAAGATTCTCAGGCCAATTTAAATCAGGCAGAAGCCAACCTCAATACGTCCAAAGCTTTTTATGAGCAGGCTAAATCGGAATTGGAGCTGGCCACTCTTTCTTATGAGCGATTCAAAGCACTGCTCGCCAAAGGTTCTGTTTCCCAATCGGAATATGATAATGCCGAGTCCAAATTCAAAAGAGCGCAATATGCGCTTAGCGCTGCCGCCGCATCAATCAAGGCAGCAGAGGCTGCCTGTGCTTCGGCCAGGGTGGCGCATGAAAACAGTTTTATTAAGGTGCCGTTTGACGCAGTTGTCTTAACAAAAAATGCCGATATCGGAGATATCATAACGCCGCTGGGCGCTGCCGCTAATTCCAAAGCGGCGGTGATTACCATAGCCGATATGAACTCGCTCGAAGTGGAAACGGATGTCTCCGAAGCAAATCTATCCATCGTTAAAGTAAATCAGCCTTGCGAAATTCAAATTGACGCTATTCCCAATAAGCGTTTTCATGGTGTTGTCCAAACAATAGTGCCCACGGCAGAACGCAGCAAGGCTGCGGTAATGGTGAAGATCAGGTTTCTGGATAAAGATCCGCGCATTTTACCGGAGATGAGCGCCAAGGTGGCTTTTCTGTCTCGTCAGGTACAGCCGGAAGATCAGAAACCTCTTGTTGCCGTCAATAAGGAAGCTGTAATTAACCGGGAAAAACAAAAATATGCTTTTCTTGTTAATGGTCAATATGTTGTTGAAACCCCGATCAATACCGGTTCTGAATCAGGCGGAATGGTCGAAATTTTAAAAGGGCTGAAGCCCGGTGACAAAGTCGCCGTTAAGCCGCTCGATAAATTAAAAAATCGTTCCAAGGTGGAAATAGGCGAGAAGTAATGGATCAACCGATTGTTGAAATCAGAAATATTAAAAAAACCTATAAGCGCGGTAATTACATTATTCCCGTTTTGGAGGATATAACTTTTGATATTCAAAAGGGTGAATTCCTTGCTCTCATGGGGCCGTCGGGGTCGGGAAAAAGTACCCTACTAAATTTAATCGCCGGTATTGATAAAGCGGATAGCGGAACAATTCGTATCGGAGATACGGAAATTACGACATTGTCGGAAACCCAACTGGCCAAATGGCGGGCAGCGAATGTCGGGTTTATCTTCCAGTTCTATAATTTAATTCCGGTGCTCACCGCTTATGAAAATGTAGAACTTCCGCTGCATGTCACCGGACTTCCCCGGAAGGACTGGAGAGATCATGTCGAAATGGCGCTGCGCATAGTCAATCTGACTCACAGGATGGATCACTATCCCAGTCAATTATCCGGCGGTGAGCAACAAAGGGTAGCTATTGCCAGGGCTCTGGTGACCGATCCGACAATTCTGGTGGCGGACGAACCCACCGGCGATCTTGATCGTGTGTCTGCCGAAGAAATATTACAATTGATGGAACGCCTCAATGCGGAATCGAAGATGACCATTATCATGGTTACCCACGATCCCCGCGCAGCCAATAAAGCCCATGTTGTCAAGCATCTGGATAAGGGTATCCTGAATTATGATAATTCTGAAGCTTCTCATTAGAAATGCTTTTCGCCACAAGCTCCGCAGTTGCCTTACCATTTTGGGTATCACCATAGCCATTCTGGCCTTTGGCCTTTTGCAGACAGTGCTGACTGCCTGGTACTCCGGCATTGATGCCTCCTCCTCCAGCCGTCTGGTGACCCGCAACGCAATATCGCTCGCCCATACCATGCCGCTTTCCTATAAAGAAAAAATCCGCATGATTGATGGTGTCAAGGCAGTTTCGCCCGGCTGGTGGTTTGGCGGTATTTATATCGACAGGAAAAATTTCTTTCCTAATTTTGCTTATGAACCGGCGAGCTTTCTGGAAATGTGTCCGGAGTATGTTTTAACTACAGATGAAAAATTAGCATTTATCAAGGATCGAAAAGGATGCATTGTCGGTCGGAAAACGGCGGCGCGCTTCGGCTGGAAAATAGAGGATACAGTAACTCTGGATGGGACAATCTTTACTGGCAAGTGGGATTTTACAGTTCGTGGCATTTATAAAGGAAAGGATAAAAACACCGACGAAACTCTTTTCTTCTTTCAGTTTGATTATTTGAATGAAACAATAAAGAAAACAGTAAAGCAGCGTGCCGATCAAGTAGGTTTTTATTTCATTTCCGTGAAAGATCCCGACCGGGCTGCGGAAATAGCCACTGCCATTGATAAACTTTTTAAAAATTCTTATGCGGAAACTCTTACTGAATCGGAAAAATCATTTGCCAAACATTTTCTTTCCATGATGGAAGCAATTATTGTGGCTATTGAGATCGTTTCTTATATAATAATCATCATTATTATGGCAGTAATGGCGAACACGATGGCAATGACTACAAGAGAAAGAATAGGCGAATATGCGGTTTTAAAGACCATGGGTTTTGGCGGACGCCATATTGCGACAATAATTTTCGGGGAATCTTTCGTTATTACAGCATTGGGCTGTATTCTTGGCATTGCTTTAACATATCCTGCGGCCAGTATTTTTTCCAAAACCGTCGGACCGGCTTTTCCCTCGTTTATCGTGCAGCCGAAAAGTATTTATCTGGACATAGCAGCAGCTATGATTGTTGCCATTATTGCCGCTTTAGTGCCGACCTGGCAGGCGATCAATATTCGTATTGCCGATGGACTGAGGAGAATACAATAAATGGCCATTCCGTTTTCTTATAGCTTTCGTAATCTTTGGACGCGCCGGTTAACAACCGCATTAACGGCTGGTGGCATGGCCCTGGTTGTCTTTGTTTTTGCCGCAGTTCTCATGTTTGCCGATGGCTTTCAGAAAACGCTTGTCGATACCGGTTCGTATGACAACGTCATTGTTATGCGGAAAGGTTCCGGTTCGGAAATGCAAAGTTATGTTCTCCAGGGAGATGCATCTCTTATTGAATCATATCCTGAAATTGCCATCGGCGCAAGCGGAGCAAAACTCATTGCTAAAGAATCTGTCGTACTGATCAATATGATGAAAAAAGGAAGTGATAAATCCGCCAACGTAATTATTCGAGGAATTACGGGAAGCTCTTTGGTGCTGAGGCCGCAATTAAAAATTATAGCTGGTCGTATGCCGCGGCTGGGAACAACCGAAGTGATTATCGGCAATGGCATAGCCAATCAATTTCAGAATTGTGAAATTAATAATGTTTTACATTTTGGTATGCGCAACTGGATTGTTGTGGGCATATTTGATGCAGGCAAAACAGGTTTTAGTTCCGAAGTATGGGGTGATGTTTATCAGGTTATGCCGGCATTCCGCAGGACGGTTTATTCGGCCCTGACGTTCCGTCTGCAGGATGCCGCGAATTTTCAGAAAGTAAAAGACAAAATCGAATCTGATCCGCGAATGACGCTGGCCGCAAAACGGGAAGTAAAATACTATCAGGAACAATCGGAAAGCACTGCTAAATTTATCCGCATATTGGGAATGACCATTACTATAATTTTTTCTCTGGGAGCAATCATCGGAGCGATGATTACCATGTATGCCGCGGTAGCCAATCGGACAAATGAAATCGGCACCCTGCGCGCTCTGGGTTTTCAACGCCGCAATATTCTGGCTGCTTTTCTTATTGAATCACTGCTGCTTGGTTTTATCGGTGGCTGTATCGGTTTGTTTTTTGCGTCATTTATGCAGAATCTAACCATTTCCACTTTTATGAGCTTTCAGTCTTTTTCCACACTGGCCTTTAACTTTAAGCTCAGTGCCAGAATTATTATTGAAGGGCTGCTGTTTTCAACTTTCATGGGTTTTATTGGGGGTTTTCTGCCGGCAATCAGGGCTTCCCGCTTGAATATAGTTGATGCGCTTCGGGCGATCTAATTCCAATTCTAAATCAAAGCACTATCTTTGTTGGCAGCGTCGTCGGCTTCCTCAACGTATGTATAATAATACGCCTCGTCGCCTCCTCCTTGCCGCCTCGATATCATCTTTGATTTAGAAATGGCATAATTTCCATCCGGAAAAGGTTCTTCTCCGCCTTGGTTGCGTCAATCTTCGGGTTTGCTTGTGTGGCGTACATGCAGTACGCCTCCGCGCAACCCCTCGATTTCCTTGCCATGACGAAAAATTCCTCCTTTCCGAATTGGAAACCAATGTAATTTCATCTGGGTTAAAAGGCTTGAGTAGATTTTAAAGCAGATTGATTTCCATGGCGCGGACGGGGCAGGCGGAAACGCAGAGTTCGCAGCCATTGCATTTTTCCGGATCAAATAAAACTTTTTGTGATGGTTTTTCAAAAGAAAGCGCTAATGTTGAACAGAATGCCGTGCAGGCTCCGCAGTGAACACACTTGTTTATGTTTTGGCTGACGCTTTTGGAAAGGGGTTCAACCTTAAGCCCCATTTCTTTCAGAAAGCGAATACCGCGATCAAAATTTTCTTTTAAACCGCTCAGTTCCAGGACAATGACACCTTCGCGGCGCGGAAAAATTCTGGCTTTTAAAATATTGAATATCAAATCGTATTGCTTAACGAGTTGATAAATCACCGGCTGCTGAACTATATCCGGCGTGTAGCGAATAACTATTTTTTTCGAATACATAGCCATATATTTAATCCGAGAAATTGGCGGCATGTTAAGGGATGGCGGAAATATTGTCAAGGCAATTTATGCCCGTGAATTTGAAGTCAGGTGTTTATAAGAAGATATCCGGATTATTCATATCGGCGGTTCTCAAAGGGCAGTTGTATCTGGATTCAGGCCGATGATCCGGAATGGTGATTATTTTTTAGTCTCTTTTACTTCTGAATTAGCGGTATTTTCGGGAAATAGTTCAAAAAGAGATTTAAAAGGTGATAGGTTTGCCACTGCCTGCGGATTTATTTGGGAATAGTTGTCGCCAAGATCAAGCCACTTTTTATATTGATCATCAGCAAAGCCTCTGAATAATAGGTAATTTTTAATTGTATGCTCCAGATATTTTTCAAAAAATTCACTTAAGACATTTTCACCGTATTGAATAATTAAATAAAGCAGCGGGATGGGTAAAAGGAAGTTTTTTTTGCGGGATTCTTCCAGAACAATTTGTGTCAGAATGGACGCTGTCACATCTTCATTGGTTTTTGCATCCACAACCGCGATTTGTCTGCCTTCACGTATTACATTGGTTACATAATCAAGTGTTACATATATACTTTTTTCCGTGTCATAAAGACGGCGGTTGGTGTATTTTTTTAAAATTAGCTTGTCATCCATATTATTCACCTCGGAAAAATAAATATACCCTTTCCTTATTTATTGCAACATAAATATTCAATTAATTTTAGCTATCGATATTGCAAATTTTAAGTTATATATTTGTAAGTATATGTAATTAAATGCCAATAAATATTTAGAGAGGGTATATTAACCTCGGAAAATATTTTATTGCATTGCAACATTTTTTTATTGACATTTGAATATTAATCATTATAATAGGTGCACAAAGGCAATAAACAAATAATTAAAAAAAGGGGGAAATAAAAAATGGACAATAAATTAATTGCCAAGCAACTTGTGGAGTTTCACAAATCAACATTCGACAATACCTTTAACTCTCTAGGTATTTTGCAGGAACAAACAGAGAGAATGGTAAATACCTTTTTGCAGCAGGCCACATGGCTTCCCGCAGAGGGTAAGGATGCAGTCAAGAACTGGGTGAACATTTATAAAAAGGGGCGCATTGATTTCAAAGAAGCCGCGGAAAAAAATTATAAGAAAGTTGAAGAATATTTTTCTGCCGGTGAAACTGCACCCAAAGCTAAAACAGCAAAAACTAAATAACGGAGTCTGAAAATGCATCCCCAAATGATCGCCAAGCAGATTGTTGATTTTAATAAAGCTACTTTCGATAACACTTTTGATACAATTAAGGTACTTCAGGATCATACGGAAAAAACCGTGGGACTTTTTTTAGGAAAAGCAAATTTATTTCCCGAAGAAGGAAAAAAAGTCATCACAGACTGGGTCAAAACATATAAAAAAGGTAGAGAAGATTTTAAGTCAGCTGTTGACGATAGTTTTAAGACTGTAGAGAGTTTTTTCGTCGATGCAGCAAATGTGCTGGGCTGTTCGCTTTACGGAATGATAGAAAAGACAGATCAATCTTTAAGGGACGTTACTCACAAAATTAAGAAGGCATCTGTAGAAGTTGTAGATAAGTCAATCCAGACAATGGCAGCTGTTACCGACAAAGCTATGTTGAATAGGAAAATTGTTGGTAAAGGCAAAACCGGCAACGGTAAAGCCAAAGCCGTTCGTCAGGAAAGTAATAATCCGGTAAAAAACAAATAACAATTAAAAAAATTAGGAGGAAGAAAAATGGAACCGAAACAAATTGCAAAGCAGGTAATTGATTTTAACAAGACAGCGTTTGATAATTCTTTTGAAGCTATGACAGTATTGCAAGATCAGACCGAAAAGATGGTCAACGCAATTATCGAGCAAAACACCCTGATCCCGGAAGAGGGAAAGAAAGCAGTTGCCGATTGGGTTAAAAGCTATAAGAAGGGCCGTAATGATATGAAAACTGCCGCCGACGAGAGTTTCAAGAAGGTTGAATCTTTCTTTGCTGCCAAATAATATTTTTATCAGATACCAAATCTACCCCCGGCGTGACGCGGGGGTAGATTATTTATAAAATATTCCTGTTTTTTTATTCTTTTTGCAGTGGTACAATATTTGCTCATTTACGTTTACAGGAAAACATTAACTACCTGGGGGTGAATGATTATGAAGAAACGAAACACTGCGTATCCTCCGGAATCAAGCAGTCAAAAAGAAGACCTTCTTCCCCGTTATCAAAATAAAATACAGAAAATACCAACGGATATACTGGAAGCTACTTTACATACGTTGAATGCTCAGCAAAATTACTGGTTAGGCATTCTTTCTTATTACAATGATTTCACTACTCCATTTTGGACCGCTCTTAATACATTTTTGAATAAAGAAAAAGACAAAATCAAAGAAGTTCATATATCGGAAACAATTCGTGACTATCTGGAATTATACAAATTCAACATGCAAATTGCTAAAAAAAGCACCATGCCTTCCTTCTCCGGTTTAAACGATTTTCATAGAAATCAAACAGAAAAATTCATGAAAGCCTTAATTAATTCTCTCTTTGGTATCGAAGGTGAAGATATAAAGAGCTACACGAAGCAACATGCTCAGACATTGAATAATTTAATGAAAGTTTATCCCCAGGCGATTCAGGAAATTGAGAAAGAGTTCGGTTTTCATTTTGACGACGGCGGATACTTAAAAATTGCGGAAACGGAGCGCTTCATTCTCTATCAGGTATATTCGCGCGATAAAAACATCAGTGTACGCAAAGAAGCAAAGCCGATAATAATTATTCCACCCTATGTTTTGGGTGCAAATATTCTTGGTTTTCTGCCGGACGAAAAGAAAAGCTACACGCATGCTTATGCCGATCAGGGCATTCCGACTTATATAAGAATAATGAAAGATGTTGCTCAAGTTCCTACTCTGCAGGTTATGACCGGTGAAGACGATGCCCGCGATACCCGCTATTTTTGTGAAAAGATAAAGAAGAAGCACGGTAAAAGGGTTACGCTGAACGGATTTTGCCAGGGCGGGTTTGTTGCCTTGGCGGATATACTTTCCGGGGAATTGGATAATTTAGTGGATGCTTTTATAACCTGTGTCACACCGATAGATGGAACGAAAAGTAAATCTCTCGTTGAGTACCTTCAGCATGTTCCCTCACGTTTCCGGAATTTAGATTACGCGGGGAAAGAAATGCCCAGTGGCAACTATGTTGTTGACGGCAAAGTAATGAGTTGGGTTTATAAATTAAAAAGTATGGAAAAAGAAGCGCCGCTGGTTGTTTTTAGCCGTGATTTGTCCTCCTTTGACGCGGCACACACCGAGGAATTTAAAATTAATAAAACCGCGGCAGCACTAAACCGCTGGCTGATTTATGACCGGAACGATTTGCCTATAGCCATTACCCAGATGAGCTTTGATTCTTACACAATACCGATAACGGAAGACGGAACGCTGCCGATAAAATTATTCGGGAAAGAATTGAATTTTAAAAAAATTAAAGAAAATGGTATAAAGTGGTTGCTTTGTTACGCGGAAAATGATGATTTGGTGGATAGAGATGCCGCTTTGGCTCCAGTGAAATTTCTTGATGTGGAATTAACTGCCTTTCCCAAAGGGCATGGAGCTATCGCCACATCCTGGTCACATCCCGATACCGAATGCGCACTGCATAAACGTTTTGGGAATAATTATCGCGGCCCGGTCCGGTTTCAACTTGATTTGGAAAAATAGTTTCTCAGCGGGTTATTTCGTGAAACTCCAATTCCGAAAGCGCAGCATATAACCTAACCACCTGAAGGTGGCGAGAGGTCACAAGTCGGAATTGGTAAGTTGTAATGAGACCCAAACTTCAGAAACGAAGTGCACTGAAGTATGTCGGTCGAATTATCCCGCAAAGCGGAGGGTATAACACTCCGCAGTTCGCTTTCGGGTATATACCCGTGATTGTAAGGAGGTTAATGATGAACGTCAATCTGCTTGAGTTTTGGGGACAAACTTTTTTGAATGCGGCGCGCAGCCAGCAGCAACTGGAGAATATGAATAAATTAATGGGAGATAATATCAGTGCTGACAATCCCATTGTCAATTCAATTTTTAAAGCTTTTGGCGTGCCCAAACCGGAAAAAGTAACGCCGGAAGATTTAATCGGATTAACCAAAAAGTCAACTGATGCCTACAAAGAGTTTTTCAAATCTTCATTGAATATGTTTGAAGTTGTCTCTAAAGAAGATCATCTGGAAGTAATCAAAGAAAATGAAGAGCTGAAAGAGAAAATTGCGAATCTGGAAAAGATCATCAGCAATTCCCAAAAAAAGGACGGCAAAGCAGGCAAAGCAAGTATTGATCAGGAAGAAGTCGTCAACAACCTGACGCAGATTATGAAAAACCAGACGCAGCAATTTCAGGATTTAATGAAGCAAGTAAATCAATATTATAAAAAAACACCAACAACGAAAAAGAAATAGAAAAAGCAAGATCAGTTGTACTGACTAATTTATGGCGTAACGCTAAGAATCAGCTGGCGCGTCAGCGATCGGCTGCATTTTTTTGTTATATTTTTCTTCCTTCCATGTCCAAAAGACTCCCAATAAAACAGGAATGAGAATTAGAAAAAAGAAAAGAATCGGCTTACCTCCAATGTCTTTTCCGATTCTAATAAAAATGATAGACGAAATTGCACAAACGAGCGCTAATATTACGTTGCCTAGACGTATTGATAGATTTGATGAGTATGAGTAAAGGTTGTTTGAAAATGCGGCTGCTGCAAACTTTGAATAAATGATCATAAGCAAAAAACCAAGAACAAGCATAATACTACGCACAGTAGAGCCTTCTATATGTTCAAACTTCTTCTGTATTTTACTAATACCAACTATCCTTGTATCAATGGTCGGGTATGCATTAGAAGATGAAAACAATTCCATCTCAAATTCATCGTCAGAATTTAGCAGCAATGGCTCAATCAAAAGTTTGTTATTATTAAGTTTGTATTTTGGCGTAAGATTTTCAGGAAGCTTTTTATTGAGTCTTGCCAAATATATCTTCGTATCATCAGGGACATTGATGGAAATAGGTCTTTCAAAATCATCCTTTTTAATTGGCTGAGAGCCAGAATTTCTTATCCTGAAAGTATGAAGTATGACTTTATTTACACTTTCTCCTTTAATTTTTAATTCTAAATCTTTTATGGGGAATTCCTCAGCGATCAGTTCAGACCTTGAAACAATTACATACTCCAGACTTTTTCCAGTTAATGAAAGAAGATACAGAATGATTGGCACTAAGACTGCGAGAAACTTTAGTACTGTTGACAATCTCCATTTATGATTTTCTTGAAACATTGCTCTTTCCCAAAAATATAACATTTAATATACCAACTTGGTATTTTAACTTTATGATAATATAATATATCTATGTTTATTACAAATTGAAATGTCGCATAAAAGCATAGAAGTTCAAACGCTCTCACGCAAGAATTTATCCAATCAATTGCTCATTTCCTTATGTTTAAATATGGTATACCTCGTCATGCGAACCGACATCTAATAAAATAACGTTTCTTCCGACAATTTTTAAAATAAAAACTATACGGTAATCATAAGTCAGCTTTATTGCATGTTTGCCTTGATGTTTTCCTTGTAATGGATGAATGTGCAAACGAGGCGTCGTTGGATCAATCTCCAGCAAACTCAGTACATCTCTAAATATACCGGCTAATTCCGGATGACGACGTAAAAACTTTCGGGCAGTGCGGACAAAAGTATCCGTCCAAACCAAGGTGAAATGTTTTTTCTTGTCACCGGCCATTTTTTCATGCGTCCTTCGCCAGTTCACTCAGCAGCTTAGCGACATTTCCACGCCGGACACGTCCGGCTTGCAAATCTTTCTCTGATGCCGCAAGACGAGCTTCTGCCAGATCACAAAGTATGCTTTCATAATCTTTTTCTGATATAATCACATATTGAGGAAGATTGTTGCGCACTATATGTACCGGTCCCTGGACAAGCGCTTCATCAACAGCGCTGATTCCCCGCCGCTTAATTTCCTGCGCTGGTATCGTATTCATAATAATTGAACTCCTATTGGTACTTATTTAGGTTCTATTATAAGTATCTATATTGGACTTGTCAATTCTAATTATTTTAGCTTATTTTTTGGGAGCTTTAGGCGGCATCACCTGCGCCTCTCCTTCCAGCACAACGACATTGTCCTGATTAGTGCAGGTCGTTTTCAGCCGGACACGATTTTTTTCGGTTATCAATTCTAAAACTTCCACACGGGCAGTGATAGTATCGCCGATACGAACCGGAGCAAGAAAAGACATTTCTTGCTTTAGATAAATTGTACCCGCGCCTGGTAATTTATTGGCCAATACAGCAGAAATAAAGCCGGCTGTCAGCATACCGTGCGCAATTCTGGTTTTAAAAAAAGTATTCTTTGCGTATGTTTCATTGATATGTGCCGGGTTGAAATCTCCGGTAATACCTGCATACAAATAAATATCAGTTTCCGTTACTGTCTTGGCAAATTCCGCCGTATCGCCAACTTTCATTTGATCTATAGTTTTCCCGATAATCATTGCTTGTTCCTCCATTTAAAATCAATTGTCATGTAATTTATTTGCATTATATTATTCCATTTTGAATTCAAGATGATACCAAGGCGGCAAGGATGAGGCTCCGCAGGCGTATATTGCTATACGTTGAGGAGCCGAAGACGCGGCCAACGCAGGTAGCGCTTGAATACGAAATGGAATTAGAACCAGCTTTTGTGGCTCCAGATATTTTCCTTCAAGTCTTTAATGTCATCTTGGATCATTAAATATAAAGATGCATTCTGAATGGCCAGGCCTCCCTGATAGGCCAGAGTCTTAACCAGAATAATTTCATCTGCGGTGAATTCACGCTGCTTATCGCTGTAAAGACGCAGAACGCCGATCACATCATCCTTGGATTTAATGGGAACGCACAAAATGGAAACAATTCCTTCTTCTTTCTTTTCCTTTTTGTATTGAACGTCTTCATCCGTAAAAGCATTTTTTATTAATACAGGTTTTCCTTTCAGCGCCAGGGCAATGCTTCTATCAGCAGCGATGGGACCCTTATCCAGATATTTTTTGCTTAAGCCAAAACTTGCCACCAGCTTTAAAGTTTTCTTATCATCATCTAATAATCTTACCGAAGCGGCTTTAACGTCAATGGTTTTGGCGACATCTTCCGTAAGTGTCTGGAGAATAGTCTTAACATTGAGGCTCGAGGAGATACTGGCTGCCAGATCCAAAAAGATTTGCGCATTATCCCGTAGTTTTTTAATTAACTGAGCGTTCTCAATGGCTATGCCGCCTTGCTCGGCAAGAATTGAGAGAAATTCAATTTCGTCGCTGGTAAATGTTCTGATATCGCTGGTGTACAGACTGAGAATTCCCAGCATCCTGTTTTTAACCAGCACCGGAACTGTAAGTATTGAGCCGATTCCTTCCGCTTTTTTCATTTCATGATTGATTAAAACAGGATCTGTTGTGGCATCGCGGCAATAGATGTAGCCGTCTTTGAGCAATTTGGGTGTAATTTTCCCGGCATGACCTATTCCGGCATGGATATAATTATCGGAAAGTCCGACTTGAGCAATTGCCGCATTTTTCTCGGTTGATTCAGTATCTTCATCCATGAGAAAAAGAACTGCAGCTTTTGCTTTCATTGTTTTTACGGCGCTGTTAACGATCAGATCGAGTAATTTATCCTGATCTTTAGTGGTGCCGAATTCCCTACTCAGTTTGCTTAAACTCTGAAAATAATCATTCTTCGTGGTCATATTTGTTCTCCCTTTATTTAAATTGCATCGGCAATTTTTTGCATCGGTAATTATTTTCCCATGAACTGCTTTTATTTCTATATAGAGGGTGAATTCTTATTAGCCCGTTCACTGTTTCTTTTTGCTTTATTAGTTGCTTTGGATGCAACAGCTTGTTTTTGCGCTTTAGATTTACGCCCCGGTTGTTCTTTCTGCACAGGAGTATCTTCCTCGTCGCGTGCTTTCAGCCACTGGGCGATTTTCGGAGCAAACTCCCTTTGATATTTGGAACTGACATAAATGCCGATATGTCCTGTTTCCAGACAAATATCTTCCACATCTTTACTGCCGACGGCTTTGGTCAACTGATCACATGCTTCCGGTGGAACGAGGTGATCAAATTTGCCGTAAAAATTTAAAAGAGGCATGTTCAGTTTTTTTAAATCCACGCGTTTGCCGCCCAGATACATCTTGTTCTGTATTAAAAGGTTTTTTTTGTAGCAGTCATCTATGAACTGGCGGAATGTTTCTGCGGGTACGTCGGGACTATCAAAGATCCATCTCTCCATGCGCACAAAATTTTCTACAAAATCTTTGTTATCCATATTTTCCAGAAAACCGACATACTTATCAATCATCAGGCGTGCCGGATTGAGAAGCAAAAAACCTAAATTCATTAAATCGGCGGGAATATTGCCGAAGGTCTTAATCATTTTATCTGCATCCAGGTTTTTCATCCAGACATGCAAAAGCCCTTTGTCGGTATCAAAGCTCGAAGGTGTTACAGTTGTGACCAGATTTTTTATTTTTTCCGGATGCAGGGAGGAATACATAACGCAGAAGCTTCCACCCATGCAAATTCCCATAAGATTAATTTTGGGTATGCCATGTTTCTTGCGGATGAAATCTACAGCATTGTTTATATATCCATTCACGTGGTCATCAATTGTCAAAAAACGGTCCTTGCGCGTCGGATATCCCCAGTCCACCATGTAAAGATCGATTCCATTATGCAGAAAAGTTTGCACGACACTTCTGTCCGGCTGCAAATCCAGCATGGTTTCGCGGTTGATCAAGGCATAAACAACCAGCAGAGGTATTTTTAATTTGTTTTCTGCCGTTTCCGGGCGGAAATAGTGCTTTAATTTAACCCGGTCTTCTTCATAAACTATATCGTATGGTGTTTTCGCCAGATCGGAATGAAGCGGCCCCAGTAAAACATCCGACGCTTTCGATACTCGTTTTTGAGCCTTTTCCGCGTCTTGCGCCAGACTCTCCAGTATAAGGTCAACGGGAATTTTCGTTTGTGTCATAAATCTGCCTCCTCCAGCAAAGCACGATCAAACTGATTTGACCTTTTTCTCGAGTTCATTTACGCGTTTTTTCAAGAGATGAAATTCTTTGTATAGTTCATCCATTTCCTTATTCGTTGGTATCGGCAAGAACTGCAGAAAGTCCCGCATTGTTTCGTCTTTGGCCATAACAAAATCTTCCAGTTTATTGATAGTATTGTGCAATGCATCAGTATATTCTTTGGATTTGAAGAGGTTCATATAGTGACCCTCCAGAATCTTTATCCACATGGCATAATGCTCTTTTATTTCTTTCGGCATAATGCCTTCCTCTGCCATTGTTTGAAGTTTTTCCTGCAGGACTTTAAATGATTTTTCGATGGGTAAATACAAGACGGACAGAAATTCAGCCAATGTTGTTTCAAAAATATTTTTCTTATCCAGAAGAGCGTTGAATCTTTCCTGATAGAGTCTGGTCAGCCCCAACTGCGGTATATGCAAGTACTGCCGCAGTTCTTTTTCATAAATATCAGTAAAAGCTTTAAAAACTTCCTGATCAAGATTGTCAAAATTATATGCTTCGGTGCGCTGGCCTATTTTCCCGAACTTTTCCAATATGTGCTTTTGTGTTTGAAGGCCGGCTTCCCAGCCGGATTGCACCATTTTTAAAATTATCTCCGGGAGGGCATTTATTGATTTGGCTGCTGCCGTGGCGGATTCAGGTTCACTCATTGCCTGCGAAAAAGATTTCGTCAGATTCAAATTGGCTTGCCATTGTTCCAGGAACCGATTTTTGGCAACGGTCTCTTCCTTTTCCTTGTTTCGTCCATTCTCTTCAGTCATAATATACCTCATAACATGGTTTGTATGAGAAATAATCTCAGCGTGAATGTAATACTAAAGAAAAAAGCAAAGTTAGACGATACTAAAATAAATGAAGACGATTCAGGGGATGCCAATGTTGTCATGACAGGAGCTCTCCCGGGTTTCGACAGTAAAACTTTCCCTAACTAATCGTTACCAATTTTTTAGTATAGAAGGATTTATTTGTCAATGTATTTTGGATCGGGCAGGATAAAAGTATATAAGCATAAAATGAATACTGAAGAAAATAGTTGATAATGAATGATTTTTTTGTTAGAAATACACTGTTTAATAAACAGCCTACCTCTTTAAGATAAGGAGACTCAAAATGAGTAAACCCAATAAGAATAAGAAATATCGATCATTTTTATTATTATTTTGCATATTGATGTTTACCGCTCTTTATGGATGCGGAAGCGGACCGGAGGTGAAAGCTGGTCCGACACCCACACCATCAGGCACGGGCTCTCTTACGTTATCCCTGACTAAAATTTCTGACGGCACTTCGACAGCTACCGTTTCCTCAGGTAGCCCCACACGCCTGACAGCTATCGCAATCGATGGAAATGGCGTGCCAATTGCCGGGAAGGTGGTCACATTCACTCAAACGATTGCAAACATGGTTACCTTTAATCCGGCCAGTGCGGCTCTGACAAATGCAAGCGGCGTTGCTTCAGTTATTCTTTACGCGGGAAGCACTCCGGGAGCAACGGAAATTAGCGCATCAATAACAAATGCGGGTAGTACCATTACCAGCACTGTCGGCATTGCCGTTGCAACTACCAGCCTGAGTTTAAGCGCTTTGACGATTATGCCATCTACACTTGCCGCGGGGGGCAGCGCAGCAGTCAGCGTAACGGTTTGGGACGAGTTAAGCAATCCCTATCTGCCATCGGTTCCTGTCGCCTTTACTTCTTCCTGCGCACAATCCGTCCCAGCCAAAGCCACCATTAGTGCAACAGTTTATACAGTGAGCGGCATTGCGTCGGCAACCTACCGGGATATCAACTGTGCTGCGACCGATCAGGTTACCGCCACACTGACTGGCACGACAATTACCCGATCAGGAACCATCACGGTCACCGCGGCCTCCGCCGGAACAATTTTCTTTGTCTCGGCCACGCCAGCCAATATTTCATTACCCGGAACCGGAGGAACAGCGCAGTCCACGGTCCTTTTCCGCGTGCTGGACACCAACGGCAATCCCATACAAAAACAAGTTGATTTTTCACTCGATACAACCGTGGGAGGAATTACACTGACTCAAGCAAGCGCCAACTCAGATTCTTTGACCGGCAATGTGCAAACGATTGTCCAAGCAGGCACTGTGCCGACACCAGTGCGTGTTCAAGCCGTCATTCATGGAACAACCCTGACCTCCACATCCGACAGGCTAACGATTTCAACGGGTATTCCCACACAAAAGGCGTTTTCCTTATCGGCATCCACGCTCAACATGGAAGGATGGGATTATGATGGCGTAACCTCCGTTGTAACAGCCAGACTGGCGGATCGCTTTCTCAATCCAGTGCCTGACGGAACGGTCGTAAATTTTACGGCCTCCGGCGGTCATGTCGAAGCTAGTTGCCAAACAGGAATAAGTACGCCTGTATGTGGTGCATCGCTTCCCCCTTCCGGAACATGTTGCGTTTATTTTACTAGCGCTAATCCGAGACCTTATTTAGGACAGCCCGGCCCACAGCCGGCAATGGGTGGACGAGTAGTTGTACTGGCGTATGCGCTGGGAGAAGAAAGCTTTGTTGACACAAACGGCAACGGAAGATTTGAACTGACAGAAACGTGGACGGATTTGCCGGAACCTTTCGTGGATTATAATGAAAATGGTGTAAGAGATCCTCTCGAACCGTTTATTGATACAAATTATAATGGAATATACGATGCCGCTGACGGCGTGTTTAATGGAGTTTTAAGAGACGCTTCAATAGTGGGACCCACTCAGATTCATGTGCGCGAGTCTTTAACGATCGTTCTTTCAGGCAGCACCGCTTTAATTAGCGCTACGCCAGATCCAGTCACCCTAGCGCATTGTACCAACGGCGTGGCATTTCCCAACACACCACATACAGTGAATCTTTCGGTGACTGATGTCAATGGCAATATCATGCCCGCAGGAACAATTATTTCAGTTACCACTACAAACGGCACAATTACAGGCCCGTCCTCTTTTATTGTCGGAAACACATCGCCAGCGCCAGGAGCCGCTATTACCTATCCAATTACAATGATTAGCGATGCTACACAAGGACCAGCGCCAACTTACACATGTAGCAATACAGCCACGACCGGATATTTACAGGTTACTGTGTCATCACCCAAAAGCACAATAACCTACAAGGGCGACATTGTTGTTACTGATTAATGCTGCTGAGTGATTGTTTTTTCTAAAAAATAAGCTAAAAAACCTTCCCCATTATTGCCGCGGGGAAGGTTTTTTTATGCCCGATCAATCATGGGCGCTCAAAGCACTCTTCTTATTCCAATTTTAAATCAAAGCGCTATCTTTGTTAGCAACGCAGCCCGGCAGGGGATGGAGATGTGGATATAGTTGTTACAGCTCCCCTGGGGTTTAGTACCCGCATTAACATAAAGGTGAACCATTGATGTGATATTGGAAAAGCCGGCTTTTGGCCGGCTTTTCTTTTTCACCATAGCGCTACTATTGTTAACTGTGCTGTCTTGTCAAAACAATATTAGAAAGTCATCTAGCTGAAGAAAACGCCTTAGGTAAAAATTAACTGCATAATAAAATTTATTTCTCTTGACTTTGGGAATTAATTGATTTACATCTGTCTTGACCAATGGTCATTAGTCGACCACTGGTCAAGTGCCTTTCCAGTAAAGCCGTTCTACCAAACAAAAGAGGCGTGCTATGGGGCTTTTAGAGCGAAGAGAAAAAGAGAAGGATAACCGCAGGAAACTTATTCTCAAATCTGCCCGCACACTTTTTTTTGCCCGGGGATTTAAAAATGTTACAGTTGACAGAATCGCCAAATTATCCGAACTGGGCAAAGGGTCAATTTATCTTTACTTTAACAGCAAAGAAGAAATTTATGCTCAGGTTCTGCTGAATGATATCGATAAATTTCATCAGCAGGCTTTTTCTTTATTTCAGAAGAATAAAGCAGCTGTTGATTCTTTATTTGAATTTTCCTATTTCTATGCTGATTTTTTTCTTAATGATCCTGAATTGTTCAGAATTCTTATGACTTTTATGCTCCATACCGATCAAATGAATCTATCCGCAGAACAATATAAAGATATTATAGTTGCCATGAGAAAAACCATTGATCTCATCAGCAATATATTTCAATTCGGTATTGATTCCAATGAATTTCCTTCCAGCATTAATATAAAATATAATCAGTTTGCTATCTGGGGAATGCTCAATGGCATTATATCGCTGCATATTTTTTCCGGTGCGGAAAATAAGCGCAGAGAAAGAATAAGATCCACAATTAAATCAACATTGGAGATATTCATTAAAGGCTTAGAGAAGGATAATGAATATTTATCATTGAACATAAAGAAATAAAGAAAGGGGGTAATTATGAGCAATTTACTTGTGAACACGAGGGATCAGCAATTTGTTCTCTTTGAGCAGTTGAATATGGAAAAGCTATTCGCGAGCGAATTATTTTCCGGTTTCTCCAAAGATGACGTGCTGATGATGCAAAAAGAAGCAGAAAAGATGGCGATTAACGTTATATTACCGACTTATGCTGCGGGCGACAAGGACGGTTGTGAATTGAAAGACGGCAAAGTACAAGTTCCTGCTTGTTTCCGCGATGCCTACAAGAAATTTGTTGCAGGCGGCTGGTCCTGCTCGATGAGATCACCCGATGTCGGCGGGCAGGGGATGCCGATGCTGCTTGCTACCGCGTATTCCGAATTATTTTGCGCGGCGAATTTTGCTTTTTTAATGTATCCGGGGCTGACTAATGGTGCTGCCGGCCTGATTGAAGAATTCGGTACGGAAGAACAAAAGAAAAAATACATCTATAAGATGTATTCCGGGGAATGGACAGGCACAATGTGTTTGACTGAACCTGGTGCCGGGAGTGATGTTGGTGCTTCGAGAACATCTGCCAAGAGGTTGCCAGATGGCACATTCAGTATTACGGGAACAAAATGTTTCATTTCCTGCGGAGATCATGATCTGACCGACAATATTGTTCATCCTGTACTGGCACGTATTGAAGGAGATCCTCCGGGTACAGAGGGAATTTCCATTTTTATTGTTCCCAAATATCGTGTTAAGGCTGATGGTTCCATCGGAGAATTTAACGATGTCAAGACCGGTAATGTTGAGCATAAAATGGGGATTAAAGGTTCGGCAACCTGTACATTAAACTTTGGCGATGAAGGCAAATGCATTGGTGAGATATTTGGTAAAGAACGCCAGGGCCTGCGCATCATGTTCCATATGATGAATCATGCCCGCCTGGAAGTCGGCATGCAAAGCCTGGGACATGCTTCCGCGGCATATGAGCACGCCGTTCAGTATGCGAAGGAACGAATTCAAAGTACACCTGTTTGGGAAATGAAGAATCCGGAGGCCAAGGCCGTACCTATTATTCAGCACCCCGATATTCGCCGTAAGCTATTATTAATGAAAGCCTATGTGGAAGGGATTAGGGCGCTTAATTATTTCGTTGGATTCTGCATGGATATGGCGCTTGTTGCCGAAAAAGCGGAAGATAAAGAAAGATGGCAAGGCTTTGTCGAACTCTTAACGCCGGTATGTAAAGCTTATTCTTCCGATATGGCCATGAAAGTATGCTCCATGGCCATCGATGTTTATGGCGGTTATGGGTATTGTTCCGAATATCCGGTAGAACAATACATGCGTGATTGCCGTATTGCGCCGATTTATGAAGGAACCAATGGAATTCAGGCCTTAGATCTTGTCGGACGGAAATTAGGCCAGCGCAAAGGAATGAATTCCATGAACATGTTCGGTGAAATCAATGCAACTATCGCCAAAGCTAAGCAAATTGATGATTTGAAAGGCTCAGCCGCTTATCTGGAAGATGCCAATAATGCTCTAATTGATTTAACCCTGCATTTTGCTCAACTAGGCAAGAGCTCCGGATTCATGCTGCCGATTCTTAATGCTTCGCCCTATCTGGAATTGTTCGGCGATGTTATTATCGGCCATTTCCTTCTGCAAGGCGCGGCAATTGCCGATGAAAAACTGCGGGCTATTTATGCAGACAAAGGCGTGGAAGATTCCAAAGGCAAGCAAAGGTCGCTTATTCATCAAGATGCCGATGTCGCTTTTTATGCCGGTAAAGTAGCATCGGCAAAATTTTTCGCTGTTAATGTTTTACTAAGCATAAAAGCAAGATGCGAGTCGATAAAAGTTGGGGACAAAACTCCCATCGAAATTGTAGACGAATCATTTGCTTCATAAACAGTTACATTCTATTACCGTGTTATCGCGGGAAGGAGGAAAAGAACATGTCATATGAAATCAAGAAAGCCGCCGTCTTAGGTGCCGGGGTTATGGGAGCAACCATTGCGGCGCATCTGACCAATGCGGGGATTGAGTGCGCCCTTTTGGACATAATTCCACCGCAGTTCACAGAAGATGATAAGAAAAAGGGTCTGACCGAAAAAAGCCCGGAATGGCGTAATCGTTTTGCCGCCAATGGTTTGGCCGGTATTTTAAAGGCAAAGCCCGCCGGTTTTTATACAAAGAAAAACGCCGCCATGATTAAAACGGGCAATTTTGCAGATAATATGGAATGGCTCAAAGATGTGGATTGGGTAATTGAAGTAGTCATTGAGAATTTGAAGATTAAGCAGGATTTATTTGCCAATGTTGTAAAAAACGTAAAGCCCACCTGCATCATTTCCACCAATACATCGGGAATTCCCATTAAAAATATTACTGCCAATTTGAGCGCCGGTGTAAAAGAAAGATTTTTGGGTACTCACTTTTTTAATCCGCCACGCTATATGAAACTACTGGAAATTATTCCGGGAGCGGAGACGAAAAAAGAAGTTATTAACTATATGTTTGATTTCTGTGAGCGCGTGTTGGGCAAGGGTGTAGTTCTCTGTAAAGACGTGCCCAATTTTATCGGCAACCGTATCGGTACTTTCGATATTTCGAATGCTTTAAATCTGATGCTGAAAAAGAATATGACGATACCGCAGCTTGATGCCATTGTTGGTAAAGGCATAGGCAGACCGGGAACAGCCATTGCCGGCACACTTGATCTTGTCGGTCTGGATACAGGCTATCATGTTATGTCCAATCTTTATGAAGCCGTGCCTGATGATGAGATGAGGGATTTATTTGTACCCAGTGATTTCTTTAAAAAAATGTTTGAGAAGAAATGGCTCGGTAATAAGACTAAACAGGGTTTTTATAAAAAAACAAAAGATGCAAAAGGTAAATCAGTAAAACTGGTGATTGACTACAATACAATGGAATATGGGCCTATTGTGAAGCCAAAGTATGAATCACTTTCCGAAGCGAAAAAATCTCCCGGTGAAATCGGCGATAAAATCAAAGCGATTTTCAACGGGAAAGATGATGCAGCCGAATTTGTCCGGGAGTATCTCTGTAATAACTTCATTTACGCGGCTAACCGGATACCGGAAATCTCTGATACCATCATTGGAATTGATAACGCCATGAAGTGGGGTTACAATCACCAGTTAGGGCCATTTGAGACATGGGATGCCGTAGGTTTACGCGATTCTCTGGCTGTGATGAAAAAATTAAAACTAAAGGTTCCCAAGAAAATAGATGATATGCTCAAGGCCAAATGTGAAACATTTTATCTGAAAAAAGATGATGGCCGTTACTATTATGATTTCGATAAAAAAGGATATCAGAAGATAGAAGATAATCCGCGTATCATTCTTTTACCTTCGCTAAAAGAAAAAAAGAAAGTCATCAAAGAAAATGCCGGTGCTACTCTGGTTGATATCGGCGATGGTGTCGCCTGTCTGGAATTCCACACGAAAATGAATGCAGTTGATGACGACATAATCGCGATGATCTTTGATAGCTGTGATATTGTGGAAAAAGATTTTCTGGGAATGGTCGTCGCTAATCATGATGCCAATTTTTCGGCCGGTGCGAATATCTTTAAAGTATTACTGGGAATCCAAAAGGGAGATTGGGATGTTCTGGAAAATCTGGTTGCTGCCTTCCAGAACGCCAATATGCGGATGAAATATCTATCCAAGCCGGTGGTCACGGCCCCAGCCGGACTGGCTTTGGGTGGCGGTTGTGAAATCAGCATGCACGGAGCGCGTTGTCAACCCCTCGGTGAAACCTATATCGGTCTGGTCGAAGTTGGCGTTGGTGTTATTCCTGCCGGTGGCGGCTGCAAGGAAATAGCTGTACGCTTAACTGAAGGCATTCCCGATGGTTTGGTTGAAAAGGGCTTGAACCTGCAAGCATATTTTATCAAAGCTTTTGAGAATATAGCAATGGCCAAAGTTGCCACCAGCGCTGCCGAAGCAATGGAATTGGGCTATATACGAAAAACTGAAAATATTAGCCTCAATCGTGACCAGCAAATATGGGATGCCAAACAATTAGTCATCGGTCTGGCCAAATCTTACAAGAAGCCGCGTCCGGCTTTAATTCCGGTAATGGGTGAAAATTTACGCGGACTTGCCAATGCTGGGCTCTCTGATATGAAAAACGGTAACTTCGCTTCCGATTATGATGTATATGTTGCCAAGAAAGTTGCCTATATTTTATCCGGCGGCGATTGTGCTGAAGGAACTTTTGTGACGGAGCAGGTTCTTTTGGATCTGGAGAAAGAGGCATTCCTGAGTCTGTGCGGCGAACAAAAAACACAAGACCGGATCATGTATATGCTCTCTAATGGTAAGCCATTACGTAACTAAATTATTCCACCGGATGCCGTTTGGAATTAATGTGCATCTGATATAAAGAAGGAGGAAGATCATGAGTGAAGCTGTAATTGTTGAATCCGTAAGAAGCCCCGGCGGACGATATAAAAGGGGCGGACTGGCCGCAACAAGAGGAGACGAATTCGGTATTCAGGTTATTCAGGGATTGGTGGCCAGGGTACCGCAACTGAAACCGGAAGATATTGATGACTTGATTGTTGGTTGCGCTTTTCCCGAAGCAGAACAGGGTATGAATTTTGCCCGCATTTTAGGTGTTGGTGCCGGTCTGCCGATCAGCTCTTCGGCAATGACGATCAATAGATTTTGCTCATCAGGCCTGCAGGCAATTGCCGATGCTACGGCAAAAATACGTGTCGGCTGGTCGGAAGTAATTATTGCCGGTGGCTGCGAAACAATGTCTCACATACCCATGGCCGGCAGCATTGTCCGTCCGCATCCGGATTGGGGTGACAAACCCAATGTTTATGTTTCCATGGGTATTACCGCGGAGAACGTCGCAGCCAACTACAAAGTATCGCGGGAAGATCAGGATAAGTTCGGTGTGGAAAGCAATCGTAAGGCTTACGAAGCACAAAAAGCCGGAAAGTTTAAGGAGGAGATAATACCCATCAATGCCTGGAAATATACTAAGTCTAAGAGCGGCAAAAAAATCAGAGAAAGATTCATTTTTGATGCTGATGACGGGATTCGCTGGCCAACAACTATGGAAGGCTTAGCCAAACTAAAACCGCCATTCAAACAAGGTGGTTCGGTAACGGCAGGAAATGCCTCGCAGATGACTGACGGTGCCGCATTTGCTTTACTGATGACGGCAGAAAAAGCAAAAGCAATTGGTGCAAAACCAATCGCCAAACTGATTTATTACGCAGTTGTCGGATGCAAACCGGAAGAAATGGGCATCGGCCCGGCATTGGCCATTCCCAAGGTATTAAAAATGGCCGGTCTAACCACTAAAGACATCGATGTGTTTGAAATCAACGAGGCTTTTGCCAGCCAGGCTCTTTATTCCATCCGAGCAATCGGGATTGAAGACAGATTAGCTGCCGGAGATATCAATCCTAACGGCGGAGCTATTGCTTTAGGACATCCGCTGGGAGCAACCGGTGCCAAGCTGACCGCGCAGTTGTTACATGAATTGAAACGCCGGAAAGCAAAAAGAGGCATCGTTTCCATGTGTATCGGCGGAGGCATGGGAGCAGCCGGTATTTATGAAATGATTTAAAACAACTTTTACCCCCTCTAGCGTTAAGCTATAGCATTACCAGATCCCTCCGGATTCCTTTATTGTTTAAGGAACCGGAGGGATCATAGGTTTAATAATCAATTATACCAATTCTAAATCAAAGCGCTATCTTTGTTGGCTGTGTCGTCGGCTTCCTCAACGTATGGACAACGCGTGACCTTTAGGTTATACGCCTCGTCGCCTCCTCCTTGCCGCCTCGATATCATCTTTGATTTAGAGATGGTATTATATATGTTTTTCAGGAAATCGTGTTGACATAATACATTTCAGCGGTTAATCTTATTTAAAAAAACGGGAATGAATATGAAAGCAGGTTTTGT
Organism: Syntrophaceae bacterium; assembly: GCA_003142535.1. Lineage (GTDB taxonomy): Bacteria > Desulfobacterota > Syntrophia > Syntrophales > Smithellaceae > Fen-1166. The sequence goes on along the minus strand of PLMQ01000042.1, from coordinate 17,274 downwards.
GCAGTTTTCGCCGGAATTCGGTAAGGTTGATGAAAATATTGATAAAGCTATGGCTTTGATCGAAAAGGCTGATGCCGAATTGATTGTTTTGCCCGAGTTGTTTAGTACCGGTTACCTTTTTGTTTCTGTTAAGGAAGCGTCGAATCTGGCCGAAGAAATTCCCACGGGAAAAACCACTAAAGCTTTGTGTTCAATAGCCAAAAAGAAAAAAATACATATAGTCGCGGGCGTTGCCGAGGCTTCTCAGACTAAATTATATAATTCCGCTGTTTTAGTTTCGCCTTCCGGTTATATTGCGACATACCGGAAATTGCATCTCTTTAATGAAGAAAAACTCTGGTTTCAAAAAGGCGATGATGGTTTCGCCGTTTATGATATTGGTCCATGTAAAATTGGCATGATGATTTGTTTTGACTGGTATTTTCCGGAATCGACAAGAATTCTGGCGCTAAAAGGAGCGGATATAATTTGTCATGCAGCCAATCTGGTTCTTCCCTATTGTCAGGATGCGATGATTACGAGATGTCTGGAAAACCGTGTATATGCGATAGTTGCCAATCGCACGGGTGAAGAAAAGCGCGGCGATAAAAAATGGCGCTATACCGGTAAAAGCCAGATTTCTTCACCAGATGCACGTGTGTTGTATAGGGCGTCAGATGAAGCGGATGAAACAGGTATTGTGGAAATAGACGTATCTTTGGCGCGGAATAAGAGAATTAACAAATATAACGATTTGTTTAACGACCGCAGAGTAGAGCATTATAGTGACTTGATCGAGCCGTCTTCTTGAGCTGATAAAACAATATCTTTCGATGAGCTGAACCTCAATAATTATTTATTGTTAAAAAAAGTAGAACCACCTTAGAAACTATTTTACTTGAAATAGGTATTGCTTTAAGCTATAGCACACGGCACTTAATTTGGGCGGTTAACTCAGCGGGAGAGTGCTACCTTCACACGGTAGAAGTCACTGGTTCAATCCCAGTACCGCCTACCAATGAAAATAAAAGGATTAGACAATTTAGCCTAATCCTTTTTTAAGTATATAACAGTGTTCCTGTTTTTAATAAGTGAGAGATATATTGATGGATCCGCCCCGGCCGAGAATATCATGCATATGCAGGTAACCCTTGAGTTCCTTTTTTACATTAATAACAGCCAGAGCTGTTATTTCGTCTTTCTGCATACGTTCGATTGTTTGGGCAAGTGAAGCTGTTTCGTCTATTGTTTTAGGATTTTTCGTCATCAATTCATCAACAGCTTTTCCTTCGAAAGAGATGCCTTTGCTGATCATACGACGCACGTCGCCATCCGTCATAATTCCCAGGAGTTTGTTTTTTCTGTCAGTTATTAAAACAAATCCAACATTCTTTTGGTCGATCTCCTGAATGGCTTTGCGGGCTGGAATACCGGTAAATACATGCGGGATCTGTTTTCCGACGATCATCACGTCGCCTACTGTCGCTTTCAATCGGGCACCGAGGCTTCCGCCGGGATGGAATTTGTAAAAATCTTTTTCCCTGAATTTTCTTTTATCAATCAACGCGATCGCCAGCGCATCACCCATAGCGAGGGCGGCGGTGGTGCTGGATGTTGGAGCCAATCCAAACGGACAGGCTTCTTTTTCTACAGAAACATTAATGACGATATCGCTGGCTTGACCCAGGGTCGAAGAAAGATCGCTGGTAAAAGAGATAACAGGTGCGCCGATGTGCCGAACAGAACTGATGATGGGCATCAATTCCCGTGTTTCTCCACTGTTGGAAATTGCCAGAAGAACATCAGCCTTGGTAACAATGCCTAGATCGCCATGGATGCCTTCCACGGGATGAAGGAAAATAGCCTGTGTTCCTGTGCTGGTTAGTGTCGCAACAATTTTCCGGCCGATTAAACCGGATTTTCCAATTCCGGTAATAATGACTCGTCCCGTAGATTTGTATATTAATTCAACGGCATCAGAGAAATTACTGTCGAGTTTATCTATTAAGTTTAGAATGCTTTGTGCTTCAATCTTTAATACGTCTTTGGCTCGTTTTATAGCTTCTTGTTTTTTTAACATTACATTACCTTTACGTTGATTTAGATGCTTATTGAATGAGAAAACGGCTGAAAGCTAGCAAAAAATTCCGGATATGACAAGAAACAATTATCCCTGTTTATTATCTATTTTTTCTTCTCAGCCGCGGTAGCCATTGCTTTTTCAATTTCCTTGATATTCAGGAAGGCAGCGTTCCATGCCGCGACATAATTTAATCCTTCTTCGGGGCTGTGACTCTCCATATAATTAAGGATTTTCTTAGTTCCTCTAACTGCTGACATAGAATTTGATGCAATTTCATGGGCCAGTTGTGAGGCGCCGATCATCAGAAGATCATGGCTATCATATAGTTCATTGATCAGACCAATTCTATAAGCTTGATCTGCTTTGATATTTTTACCGGTATAAGCCAGGAAACGGGCATTACCCTGACCAACTATCAATGGAAGGCGATTCAGTGAACCCATGTCGGCTACAATGCCAATTTTTGTCTCACGTACTGAAAAAACAGCATCAGTTGTGGCGAGGCGCAAATCACAGGCGACGGCAACATCCAACCCCGCGCCGATACAATGATTATGTATAGCGGCTATATATATTTTATTACCACCGGCGACTAAACGAAACCCTTCCTGCATTTTTAAAATTAGTTCATGAAGCTTTTCCCGTGCTTCTGCTGTAGAAGCGTTGATGGCTTCCGCGTGGTTTGTGAAGAGTTCCATTACATCCAGGCCGACGCTGAATGATTTTCCTCTACCCGCAATGACAACTGCAACAATATCATTATCCTTTTCGGTCTCCCGGATGATGTCTGGAAAATCTCGCCAAAATGGCCAGTTCATGGCGTTGAGTTTCTCCGGACGGTTAAAATACAGGATTGCTGTTTTATTTTCCGGATTTTTTTCCAACTCAAAGAAAGGATATTTATCATTCATCTTTATTCCCTCATGAAGAAATTAGTGGTTGAAATATTACATTTTTTCTTTCAGAAAAGATACTGCAATTGTCAAATATTCTATCGAGGTTAATTTTATTCGTGAAACCTCAATTCTGTAAGAGCAGCGCATAACCTAAAGGTCACAAGTAGCCTGAAGGCCACATGTTGGAATTGTTAAGTTGTAATGAGACCCAAACTTCAGAAACAAAGCGTGCAACCTAAAGGTCACAAGCTGAAGTTTGCTGGCCGAATTATCCCGCAAAGCGGAGGGTATAATACCCCGCAGCAAACTCGCGAAATGTTTCCAAAGCTTGCTTTGGGATTAATACCCGTGATATGTATTTATCTGATAAGGAATAAGGGAATATATTGGAAAGCGGAAAGTATGAGAGCGATATTTATTTCTGACGCCCATTTAAAATTTGCCCGTGATGATAGATACGGACAATTAATTAATTTTTTAAATGATATTAAGAACGGGAAAGCTCGTTTTCTTATAAATTCTGAAGATAAAGACAAAGAGCTATGCTCAATTGATGATCTCTATATTGTCGGCGATTTGTTTGATTTTTGGTTTTGCGACAGCCAAAATATTTATCATGAATTTAAGCCTATTATCAGCAAATTAATTGAATTGCAGAAATCGGGCATACGTATTCATTTGTGTGAAGGCAATCATGATTTTTTTCTGCGGGAATATTTTCATGATGTTTTAGGGATGTATGTGTATGAGGAGTGGGCTGATTTGAAGCTGGATAACTTGCGGGTATTAATTGCGCATGGAGATACAGCAGATAAGACCAACATTAAATACATCTTGTTTCGCAAATTTCTGCGCAGCAGTTTTTTTTATCGTATCCAGAGTTTAATTCCTTCATCGATTCGCTGGACACTGGCCAGCTTCAGTTCCTCGACCAGTAAGGAAATGACCATAGAGCGTGGAGATGTGTTGGTCGAAAAAATGCTGTCTTTTGCCATAAATAAGTTTCAGGAAAATTATGATGCTGTGATTGTCGGCCACTGTCACAAACCATTTATGCATCATTACACAATTGCCGGGAAGAGAAAGACCTTTGTAGCTCTGGGTGATTGGATTAGTCGTTATTCATTTCTTTATTATGAGAACGGAAAGTTTTATCTCGAATATTACCGCTCGTGTTAAAACTCAATCGTGGAAGTAATGCATTAAAGATATATAATCGAATTTATCATTTTATTTTTATGAAAAACTGGACATATCATGTGCTATATGCTAGATAATTCTACTGTTTTATGAGGTAATCACTGGCGATAAAAAGCCGGCTCGCTTGGAAGTTATGAAAAGAACCGTGAATTAGTATGTTTACAATATTGCCGGTGATTTTAAGGCTTGGTGAGGATTTTATTTATGAATTTTGGCGGTATTTATCCCGAATATTCACTGCGTGACGCATTGTTTATTGTCGTTCCCGTTCCTTATGATTTAACTTCAACATATCAGCCCGGCAGCCGCCGCGGGCCGGCAGCAATTATCGAAGCTTCCACTAATATGGAGCTCTACGATGAAGAGCTAAAGAAAGAAATATTTTCAGCCGGAATTCATACAACGTTGCCCCTGGCCATTGATGCCCGCGGGCCCAAACATATGGTCAATTCTGTGCGCAAGAAAATTTCCAGAATTGTGGCGATGGATAAGATACCTGTTATGCTGGGCGGTGAACATAGTATCAGCTTTGGCGCCGTTCAGGCTTTGCGGGAAAAATTTCCGCAATTGACAGTCCTGCAATTGGATGCCCATGCCGATTTGCGTGATAGCTATCAGGGCAGTCCCTATAATCACGCCTGTGTGGCCAGAAGAATTTCCGAAATATGTCCGCTGGTTCAGGTGGGCATAAGAAGTATGAGCAAAGAGGAAGCGGATTTCTTGCCGGGGAGTAAAGTTAAATCATTTAGCGCGGATTTTGTCTTGGAAAATAAAAACTGGTGTGAAACAATTTGTAAAGATTTGCACGGAGATATTTTTATCAGCATTGACCTCGATGTGTTTGATCCTTCCATTATGTCAGCAACCGGAACACCGGAACCGGGCGGTATTTACTGGAGAGATGTTTTGCAGTTGCTCAAGCAGGTCTCCCTTTCGTGTAAAATTCGCGGTTTCGATGTAGTTGAGCTAGCGCCACTACCGAGCATCGTTGCTCCTGATTTTCTGGCGGCGAAGCTTATTTACCGCCTGATGGGTTATATAACGAAGTAGTATTTGTATCAACGATAAATTCATAACGGAGAGAAGAAAATTGAATTCCAGTGTTCCTAAAAAATTATTTTTTACCAAAGGTGTGGGTACGCATAAGGAAGAGCTGCATTCTTTTGAATTGGCTTTAAGAGATGCAGGAATTGAAAAGTGCAATCTTGTGCAGGTATCCAGTATTTTTCCTCCCGGCTGCAAAGTCATCTCGAAGGCGCAGGGATTAACGGAATTAGAAGCTGGCGCTATAACTTATTGTGTCATGAGCCGATGTTGTAGTCAGGAACCACGCAGATTGCTGGCGGCCTCGGTGGGACTGGCGATACCTGCAGATAAAAAGACTTACGGTTATATCAGTGAACACCATGCTTTCGGAAGAACAGAAAAAGAAACGGGCGATTACGCGGAAGATTTGGCTGCGGCCATGCTGGCTTCTACACTCGGTATTGATTTTAATATTGATGAGAGCTGGGATGAGAAAAAGGAAATATTTAAAATCAGCGGTAAGATTGTCAGTACCCGCAATGTCACGCAATCGACGATTGTCAAGAACAACTGGTTCACAACAGTTGTTGCCGCCGCAGTTTTTATTTTCTGATCAATTTAGTCCTGAGAGCATGATGATTTGCCAAATATCTCCTTGACAAATATGGAAGATAGTGGTCTAAAGTCACCGCTTTGAAATATTGCAATATCGCGGGGTGGAGCAGCTTGGTAGCTCGTTGGGCTCATAACCCAAAGGTCAGAGGTTCAAATCCTCTCCCCGCTACCAATAAAATCAAGGGGTTAGCCAAGCGCGGTTAACCCCTCTTTTTTATCTGCTAACCTATAGCTAACTTTTTTGTAACTCGTTGAATTAATTGAAATTATTTGTATGTATATAATATAACATAGGAAATAGACGAATAGAGGCGAGAAAAATCGTGGATCGCAACAGTGTTTCGCTGATTGACTGCCGGGGAAAAGAATGCTTTTTCTTCACGCCCCGGTGACACCTGATTCTGTAAACATACCCACCCGTAGAGTCTCATTATGGGAACTGCTTCTGCATTACACGCCCAGAAAATTCCCCCCAACGGTCCCATGGTCGTTCAAAAGTTACGTTACTATATCAAATCCAACCCCTGAAAAATTTCAAAAAAAATAAAAAAAGTTCCCTTCCATGTTGGAAGTTGCTTATGGTAAAAGAATAGCCAGCACTGACTTCTTCCTGTACTACACAAATCGTCAACCTCTGCGAATATGCAGGATTTCAATTCGTAATAAACATAATTCACGCCCGATGACAAACAGCGACACTACGCGTCGTATTTATTATCGTGTCCATAGCGCAAATCCGTATACAATACTCCCCAAAAGCCATCGACCTAACGTAACGAACCATTAACAATATGACCGCAAGTTCCTGCTCGTGTCCCAGTGTGGAATATCGATTGCAAATGGTAATCCTCACGTCAATTTCAATCTGAAAACCATAGACTTATAGGTGGCATCAAGTTCCGGCGAATTTCATTTTTACTTATCACGCCCTCTCAATAGCAAATACAAAGGCGCAGGTCGTTTTGCCAGAACAGCTCATTGAATACTGGATGAAAGATGCAAAAATATGACAGCTTCTTTTTTGTTCATGTAGAATCTAGTTGCCTTCCTGAAAAGCAACAAATAGTCATCCTCGACGAAAATACAGCATATCAATCCATAATAAACACAATTCACGCCCGACGAACTGATATGGCCGGTAAATGTCCCGGAAGGAGCAGTCATCGCGGCATTACTGGCCACAAAGTCATTAAAGGTCATTCCGCCGCTACAAAAGTCGTAGCAGTCACATTTGTTCCGCTTACGGTTACAGATGCACTGGATGGTGTGAACGTATAGCCCGTAAGGGAGGGTGTCACTGCATAGGTGCCGTTCAGAATGTCCGAGAAACTGTAATTTCCGCTCGCGTTTGTAAAGGTCGTTCCGGCGGTGCTCCCGCTCAATGTAATTAACACGCCCGCTTGCACTGCTCCGGTTACAGTACCGAAAATGCTGTAGGTCGAACCGCTAGAGGCTGTTGCCACAAAGTTGGTGTTGGTGACACTTGCTCCGTTTACTTTTACGGCCATATTGGAGAATGTGAATGTATAACCCGTATAGGAGGGCGTCACGGTATAGTTGCCATTCGCAAGGTCTGAGAAACTGTAATTTCCGTTCTTGTCAGTAGTTGTAGAAGTAGTTGCTGCACCTGTCAATGTAATTGTTACACCGTTAATGTGAGCGCCACTCACTGCACCGGAGATGCCATATGTGGTAGGCGCCACTGCCACTGATATGAAATTATTTCCCGGAGAATCAGCACCGATCAATGTTATATTGTTGTAATTAGGCGTAAATATGCACCCCGTATAGGATGGCGTTACAGTATAGCTGCCATTCGCAAGGCCTGAGAAAATGTAATTTCCGTTTGCGTCTGTTATTGTCATCCCGGTTGTGCTGCCGCTCAATATAATGAATACATTCGCTTGCACTGCCCCGGTTACCGTACCGGAAATGCTGTAGGTCGTACCGCTAGCGGTTGTTGCCACAAAGTTGGTGTTGGTGACATTTGCTCCGCTGACAACGACTGCCGAACTGACCGGGTTGAACGTATAACCCGTAAGGGAGGGCGTCACAGTATAGCTGCCGTTCGCAATGTCTGAGAAACTGTAATTTCCGTTCGTATCAGTTGTTTTTGTAGAAGTGGTTGCCGCGCCTGTCAGAGTGATTGTTATACCGTCAGCGATAGCGCCGCTCACTGCACCGGAGATGCTATAGCCACTACCGCGGCTACATGCGACAATAAACAATATCAAGAAAACGATCATACCAATTGAAAAGAACTTGTTTCTCATACCAAATTTGCTTTTCATAGTTCTCCCACCTTAATAATTTTAGATTTGATAAAAAACTACTCAAATTTAGTAATACGTAGTAAAGTTACGTATGTATGTCAATGAAAAAATGGCTACATCATTAGTGAGCTAGTACATACATTCCGCCTATTGCCCCAAAAAACGTCCATCGATCCCTCTGTTTTGCACGCCCGGATTAATCGCTTGACGGAGGGCTACAACAAGAACGTTGTGCAAATAACGGCCCAGATTCTTTCCGAAAAGCAGGCGGTAGGGGGAACATTTTCCGGCTTGGAGCGACAACCACACATTGATACAGCAAATCGGCTGCTCACGTTACTTGACAATGGACACAAAATAAAACATTCAGGGTTTGAATGTAATTCTTTTTTTGATTATGAGTCAAGCTTAGATTGATTCATAACAATTGTAGATTCTGCGCCGTTATTTCCTCATAATAGAAAGTTTTTTCCAATCTCGGCCATTACACCCAGGATGCACTTAAGGCCTTTTTCCATGAGGCGGTTCTCAACATGTGCGTGAAATCAAATCTTTGTTTAGCTCATTAGCGATGTCGGATACCACAATTCAAATAGTAATCTTCAATTTATTTTTCAAGTAACATGTGTGGACTTGTAGATGTTGTCGGTGATTCCGGTGGATGGTGATCTTGAAAAGTCTTTTCACTTTGCTTTGACATTAGTCCCCTTTGTATTGCAAAGTTCATTTTTTAAATTTAACTATTGAGTATTTGGGCCATGTGTTGTTAGATACAAAAGTGAAAGATGCTGTTAGGCAGCAAAAGGCTGTGGCTGAAATTTATCCGAATTCTCCTGCAACCATATGTATGGTTAAAATTGCTGAAAAGCTTTGTAGTGAGATTCCGGAAGATGATGAAAACGGCAGCATAAAATGCTTTTGGGAAAGCATTATTGATCAGGACAGTGGATAAGAAAAAACGCGATGACATGATAATGAAATATGCGCCGCTCGTAAAAAATATTGTTGGGCGGCTGGCTGCCAGATTGCCTATAGATTCTGCAGATAAGGAAGACTTAATCAATGTCGGTATTATGGGCCTGATGTCGGCATTGGATAAATTTGACAAGAACAGAAATGTTCAATTCGAAACATATGCCAGTTTCCGGATCAGAGGCGCTGTCCTTGATGAATTAAGAGCAAAAGATTGGGTGCCCCGGGCGACCAGAAGCAAAGATAATAAACTGGAAAACGCAATGTCTTCTTTGAAGAAGAACCTGGGGCGATCGCCGAGTGAAGATGAAATTGCGGAATACTTAGGCATCCTCCAGGAGGATTATTTTAAGCTGCTGGATGAAGCAAGGTGTGTTCCGCTGATAATTTGCCGCCGCCGCCCGATTACATGGAAAGATACAGCAGGGAGGATATCCTGGAGGAAATAAGTGCAGGAAGCCCGCTTAACTTACTCGTGAACTTGGAGATAAAGGATAAGTTAAAAAACGCAATTGATCAGCTTCTGGAAAAAGAGAGACCGGTACATTCTCTTTATTACTATGAGGAATTAACCATGAAAGAAGCAGGCCGGGTTATGGATTTAACCGAATCATGAGTATGTCAACTTCACGCGCAGGCCGTTTTGCGATTAAGAAGTATGGTCAAGATTTCCCGGTAACTAACTGGTTGGTAGATTATGGTACAAAAAGCAAAATTAGATATTCTGGAAAATCTGCCCGAATTGGAAATTGTTGACACAATTATTCTGCCTGACGTCCAGGAAGATTCGATTCCACCTCCCCGGGAAAAATGGGCTATTAATAAGCTCCTTTTAATTGGAGCTCCGGTATTAATAGCCGTTCTTGTCCCTGGCGGGTTTCTTGTGGTCCTATCTGACAAGAACTACCTACATAATTATGTAAGTGCGGTTAGCCGGGAAAAGTTGATTAGTTCTACTTGATGTATCTGGAGCTGAAGAGATTAAGTTCGTTATAAAGGAGATATGAAATATGGATAAAGATGAAATTTATCGGGCATTGGAAGGAGAATTTGCAGCAACTTTTATCAAAGAGCTCATTCCCGGAATACTGCATAACTTCGCCAATCCTTTAAATGGTATAATGGGACGATCCAAATTACTGCAACGCCGTATTGATGAAAATGTAAAAAAAATGGAGGAATTATATCCGGATGCGGCGGCTGGAATGATGGAGGAACTGCAACGGATTAAAACAGACATTCGTGCTGTCAGCCAGGAATCAGAGTTTTTCTTTGAGATGTTTAGAGACGTGGCCGGCAAGTTTTATGCCTTGGCGACTAAAGGTGACGATCATATAAATATTTCTCAATTGCTCGCAGCGGAAATGCGCTTTGCCAATTTTTATCTGGATTTCAAGCATGAAATAAAAAAAGATATTCAATTGGATAAAGACATGCCGGATTTTAAGGGTTGTATGGCGGATTTATCGATGGCCTTTTGGAGAATAATCCGTTTTTCTATGGCTCGGGCATTGGCCAGCCGCCTGAAAGAGTTTTACATTAAAACGGAACATGATAATAAATATATTAGTGTATTTATTAAAAGTTCAGGAGATGCCTTGCCTCCGGCTGAAATAACGGCACTGATGGATAACTTGAATGCTGATTCACTAAATGCATCCGGTGCGGTAAATGATCAAGGGGTTTTATTATCTTTAATGCTCTTCAATAAATATCAGGCCAGAATTAATATCTTCAGTGAAGAAAATTTTACTATTATATCTATTGGATTGCCATATCGCGTCGAAAAGACTAAAAAGAGAGAAATTTAAGAAATTATTTTTATATTGACGATTTAAATAATAGGGATGGTTGTAAATTTCCCGGGAAAAAATTAAATAAGATTAAAGTTATTTCTTGATTTTGCCAATAGGTGGTTCAAGATATGTACCTAAAAAGAGGATTGAATGAAAATTTCCGATGTTAATACGGATATAACTGCGCAGGTGATCCAGCAGTATCAGAGAAACGATAATAATGCCGCTAATTCTGATAAGCAAGCTATTACTACTGCAGCCAGACCGGAAGAAAAGGTTGGTCTTTCCAAGAAAGATTTTCATCTGCTGAAATCTTTTCTCTCCCCGTCTCGAAACGGGCGATGCAATTCGTGAAATACCACCGAAAGAGATGCAAGCCCTTCAAGCCAAAATGAGCGAACTATGCGGCATGATCTTCAACGGGAAGGGTTAAACGGCAAAATATAACCGTCTCGATGGAAATTGGAGTTTCACTAATAAAAAATTTCTTAATATTATATGCTTGTTCAAAACTTGAAAAATAATTAAAGTTTTGTTAAATGATACAGATGTTAAATATGGAGAACTTTAACATGGAGAAAAAATGACTATTACTCCGTATAAGGTGGGTAGTGTGCTGAATGCTTATGCAAGGCAAAGTAAGCGGAAAGCATCTCACGATATTCCCACAGAAAATGCGCCGGAAAGCAAATCTTCGGATGTAGTTTCATTATCTGTTAAGGAAGAAGACAAAGCGGAAGAATTTGACAAAATTAGTAATAATCTCCGTGATGTTATCTTAAAGGATAATGAACGCTGATATTTGCTGAAAAATTTATCACTTCCAAAATTCAGCGAAAAGTTGTATTCTTTTTATATTCATAGATATTTTTACAATAGGTGTATTATCTAATGGCTACAAAAGCGCCAGTGGAAAAGAAATGTAAAGAAAAAAAGAAAATATTGATTGTCGATGATTATCTGCCTACCAGAAAACTTATTCTTGATGCTTTAAATCAATTTTCACAATATGAAATTAATGAAGCGGAAAATGGTGAAGAAGCTTTACAGCTTTTTCATAAAAATAATTATGACTTGGTCATCAGCGACATCATGATGCCCGGCATGAGCGGTATGGATTTATTAAACAGGATTAGAGAAACAAATCCTTTCACTGCCGTTATCATGATTACAGGTAACCCCACTACAGATCTTACTGTTAATGCAATTAAAAAAGGTGCAGTTGATTTTTTGACAAAACCTTTTGATATTGATGATTTGCTTTATAAAGTAGATATTCATTTGCGCGAAAAGGCAATGCTAGTAGGTGATAGCGCAGAAAAAATCATCCAGCAAGGAATGTTGAAAGATAAAACTACCGAGCTATCCAAGCAGGGATATATTTTTGATTCGATAGAGGATTCTCCGCTGAATAACGAAATAATATTTGAACAAATTGCCGAACTGGCCTTAAAGCTTGTTGACGGTGAAGTTTGTTCTATACTGCTTTTCGATGAGCAGGATAACGAATTTCATCCCAAAGTAATCAAGGGCGGGAAAGAAGAAGCAAACCGGAACTACGCCCATAGCCCCACTCTCCGGAAGGTATTTAATGAAGTCATTGAACGCAAAGAAGCAATTGTGATCAATTCCAATAAACATCCGGAAATAGCTCCATCATTAATCTGCGCACCGCTGATGATTCGCAATACAATTTTAGGAATATTAAGTATTCGCAAAAAGAAAAACCGGGAAATATTCAGCAAGAACGATCTGCATCACATATTAAGCCTCACTAAGCGGGCATCATTGAATCTGGAAAACAAAATTCTGTACGAAAGTATCTATTCTAATATCATGGATATTTTGAAATCGTTGATTTCCTCAGTTCAGGCGCGTGACGATTATACGGAAGAGCACTCACAGCGGGTTACTGATATGTCTGTAAAAGTTGCTTTAAGCATGAATTGTTCAGCAAAGGACGTTGAAAGTTTGCGGATAGCCGGAATTCTTCATGATGTCGGAAAAATAGCGGTTCCGGACAGTATTTTATTGAAACCAGACAAACTCACTCTCGAAGAATTTCTGGTTATTAAAAACCATCCCACCATTGGCGAAAATATTCTCAAACCGGTCATTCTATTGGAAAAGGAAAGAAAAATAATCCAGCACCATCACGAACGCTGGGATGGCAAAGGTTATCCTCTCGGAATAGCCGGGAACGACATCCCCTTTTTGGCCAGGATTTTAGCTGTTGCCGATTCCTTTGATGCCATGACCAATAATCGTCCCTACCGATCCGCAATGCCGGTAAAAGAAGCTATCGAAGAATTGATCAAAAATAAGAATACCCAATTTGACGCAGAAATCGTCGAATCCTTTATAAAAATCCTGTAAATCAATTTTAAAAATGGCATGTTAATTGATTTATCTCCTCCTATATCCGGAGGGATATAGGGCTTTGCTGATAAAGGATGATGGCGCGTCTGCATATTTGAAAGGTGTAAGCAGAAATCATAGCGGCAATCAACACGCCGCAGTAACCGGTAAAAACAATTATTAGTCTCTTAAAGACTCAGGATAATTTAACTTTATATTCTGGCTCTTCATCCATTCATTTAAAGACAGCAGCGCCCGATTTACATAAAGAATATTTCGTTCCTTTTTCTTCATTTTTTTGGAAGCCAATGTTTCCAGCAAACCGAAGTTAATATTCATCGGTTGAAAACAATCAGCAGATTTGGCAGAAGTTATATAATTAAGTAATGAGCCTATCGCTGTAGTAAGAGGCGGCTGCTGCAGTTGTTTCCCTTCCAGAAGATAAGCAGCATTCAATCCCGCTAAAAGTCCCATGGCTGCGGATTCGATGTAGCCTTCCACTCCCGTTATCTGACCGGCATAGAAAATATTAGTATTTTTTATGAGCTGCAATGAGGGCTTCAAGAGGGTAGGAGATTGAATATATGTATTGCGATGAATACTGCCGTAACGGGCAAAAGTGGCGTTTTCCAGCCCGGGAATGAGGCGAAAAATTCGTTGCTGTTCCGGCCAGGTTAATTTTGTCTGAAAGCCGACCAGATTAAAAAGGCTACCGGCTGAATTTTCTCTCCTTAATTGAACTGCCGCATAAGGAATTGCCGAGGTTTTAGGATCGATAAGACCTACCGGTTTCATTGGCCCGAAAGCCATTGTATTTTCACCGCGGGCGGCTAATACTTCGATAGGCAGGCAGCCTTCAAAATGGCGCACTTCTTCAAATGGTTTGGGAGCCACTTTTTCCGCCGCCAGCAATTCCTGCCGGAATATTTCATATTCTTCGCGTTTCAGCGGACAGTTCAGATAATCTGGCGTGCCCTTATCGTAGCGCGATGCCCAAAAAACATTGTCCATATTGATGGAATCGGCCTCCACGATGGGCGCGATAGCATCGTAGAAATATAAATAAGCGCTGCCTAGCGTTTGCGCAATATTTTGCGCTAAAGCATCGGATGTTAGAGGTCCTGTGGCAATTATGGTTAAAGAATTTTCCGGGACTTCTTTAACCTCTCCACTGATTAGAGAAAAATTATTATTTTGCTTGAGTTCTGTTTCCACATTTTGGGCAAACTGCAGGCGGTCCACAGCCAGGGCTTTTCCGGCTGCTACGGCGGTGTTGTCGGCAGTTTTTATAATTAGGGAATTAAGGAGGCGCATTTCTTCTTTGAGCAGTCCCGGTGCGTTATCAAGGCTGTTCGATTTAAGAGAGTTGCTACAAACAAGTTCGGCTAGGTGTTCCATTTTATGGGCAGGAGAAAATTTTTGCGGCTTCATTTCCATTAGATGTACAGCGTGGCCACGCTGTACAAGCTGCCAGGCTGCTTCACAGCCGGCAAGACCGCCCCCGATTATTATAACTGGAGATGTTCTCATGCCCCGGATGTTATCTTGGGCATTTTCTGGATGTTCTTACATTCCGGATAACCAGTGCAACCGAGAAATTTACCGTATCGTCCGCGCTTGACGGCCATAGGCTTTCCGCATTTCTCACATTTGGTGTCAGTAACCTCGGCTTCCTGTGGAATCATTTCTCCGTCTTTGCTCTTTTGCATATTTTTGATATTTTTGCATTCCGGATAACCGGAACATCCAAGGAATTGACCGTAACGGCCGCGTTTGAAAACCATTGGTTTCCCGCATAATTCACAGACGGAATCGGTAGCCTGTGCTTCCAGAGGAATAATCTCGCCCTTATCGTTTTGGGTGGCATTCATGGTGTTTTTGCATTCGGGATAACCCGAACAGGCAAGGAACTGCCCGAAGCGGCCTTCTTTGACAATCATTGGCTTGCCGCACTTATTACATTTCGTATCTGTTGTTTTTGTTTCCACGTTTTTTATTTTCCCTTCTTCGTCATGAGTAAAATTCATAGTGTTTTTACATTCGGGATAACCTGAACAGGCAAGGAAACGTCCGTTTTTCCCCCATTTGATAATCATTGCTGAGCCGCATTTATTGCAGACCAGATCTGTCGGCGTTTCTTCCCGTTTAACATTTCTCATTTCATCTTTTGCCTTATTTAACTCTTGAGAAAACGGAATATAAAAATCGTGGAGGGTTTTGCTACGTTTACTCGAACCATTCTCGATCATATCCAGTTTGTTTTCCATATCAGCTGTAAAAGTCATATCCAGAACGGTAGGGAAACTTTTAACTAAAAGTTCGGTGACAACGACTCCTAATTCCGTCGGGAAGAATTTCCCTTTATCCCGGAGCACATATTCCCGGTCTTGAATGGTGGAGAGAATGTTGGCATAAGTACTCGGGCGTCCTATGCCTTTTTCTTCGAGCTCGCGCACTAGTGACGCTTCGGAAAAACGCGGTGGTGGCTGGGTAAATTTCTGTTCCGAGTTCAGATTGATTAATTTCAGCTTTTCTTGTTCTTTTACTTCCGGCAGCAACTTTCCTAATTCATTATCTTCTTCTTTCTCATCTTTGCCTTCCGTATATACAATAGTGAAACCGGGGAATTTCATAACCTGGCCCTGGGCGCGCAAGATACAATTAGCGCCGCTGATGTCAATTGTTGTCTGGTCAAAGACAGCCGGATTCATCTGGCTGGCGACAAAACGATTCCAGATTAATTGATAAAGTTTAAACTCATCATTAGATAAATATTCTTTGATTGCCAGTGGTTTATACGCCATGCCGGATGGCCGAATTGCTTCATGGGCATCCTGCGTTTTTTGTGCACTTTTATAAACGTGCGGTTTAGGTGGCAAATAATCCGGAGAATAATTATCTTTGATATAGTCACGCACGGCTTGCAGTGCTTCATCGGCAACACGAAAGGAGTCTGTTCGCATATAGGTGATTAAGCCCACGGAGCCTTCTTTGCCCAGTTCAATGCCTTCGTATAGTTTCTGAGCTACCATCATGGTTTTTTTTGCGGAAAAACGCAGCCAGCGTGACGCTTCCTGTTGCAACTTGCTGGTTGAAAAGGGCGGCAGAGCGGAGCGCTTCAGTTCTTTCTTCTCCAGCTTTTCAACAAGGAAAGAAGCTTTTTTAAGAGAGGTAACAATCTCTGCTGCCTGTTTACCGTTGGTAACTTTTGCTTTCTTGCCGTCGATTTTGATTAATTTGGCATCGAAGGGAGGAGGATTGCTTCCTGTAAAATGAGCGATAAGATTCCAGTATTCTTCAGGGACGAATTTATTAATTTCGTCTTCCCTTTCACAAATCATTCTTACGGCGACTGACTGCACACGTCCGGCGCTCAGTCCTCTTTTGACCTTATCCCAGAGAATCGGACTGATCTGATAACCGACAAGACGATCGAGAATCCGGCGTGTCTGTTGAGCCTCATATTTATTGTAATCGAGATCAGACGGATTGTCGATGGCTTCCAGAACTGTTTTTTTTGTAAGATCGTTAAATAAAACGCGATAAATATTTTTGTTTTTAGTGTTGATTATCTCGGAAATATGCCAGGCGATGGCCTCGCCTTCACGATCAGGGTCGGGTGCCAGGTAGATATTATCAGCGGTTTTAGCTGCTTTTTTCAGTTCATCAATCGTTTTTTTCTTAGCTTCAATTATATTATAAGTCGGTTCAAAATCTTTTTCCAGGTCAATACCTAACATGCTTTTGGGCAAATCTTTAATATGACCCATGGAAGCAACAACATTAAAATCGCTGCCGAGAAATTTCTTAATTGTTTTAATTTTTGTCGGTGATTCCACCACAACTAGAGAATTAGCCATAAACGCTCCTTATACCAAATCGCTTTCTTTGGCTAACTTTGTTGGCTACGTCGTCGGCTTCCTCAACGTATTAGTATAATACGCCTGCGGAGCCTCCTCCTTGCCGCCTCGTTATCCTTTGAAATCGAAATGGTATTAGTATTTCGCCGCATCCTATAAATGGGAGAATGAAATTTGTAAAGATAAATTTATAATGAGACTCAAATTTCAAAAACG
>PLMQ01000053.1 GCA_003142535.1 Syntrophaceae bacterium | reverse complement strand
CCATCACTGCTACTACAACCGCAGAGAAAAAAGAATACTGCGATCAGAGCAAGACTCAAGAAATGCGACCATACAAAGGTTGTTCTTTTCATATTCCAAATCCTCCTCGGATGATTTATTTTCGCGCTTCGCGGTAAAAATTGTTCGAGTAGAAATACTTTTAGAATCCGCAACGGGAATCCACTTCTACTTGTACTGATCAAACATCTCCTTCGCTACCTGAGCGGCTCCGGAACTACCGACCGAGAATAGCAAGGGCGGTGCGTAGCGGGGTGCTGGAGATCGTGATTAGTCCTTCGTATGGACGGTCCAGCTCCTGGATCAGATAGAGTGAGCCTGCGGTTGACAACGCACAGACGAGCAAGACGATAATGACCGTCGCATTGCGGGGTGACAATAAGCCGAGGATGAAGAAGATGATCACGAGCCAGGACGCCAGCATCACGAAAAACGGCATTGGCAACGAGCTCAGTCCACGTTGCTCGACGAGCAGCCAGCGTGATTCCGCGATGTCGCTGCATACCTGCGAGGCCCGTGACCGGAGCCAGCGCTGCTCATCATTCTGCGGGGACAATTGCCGGATTTTGTCTTGGAGAGCTTCGAGTAAGACCATTGAACCAGGGTACATCGCTTCCGTTTGTCCTGTCTTCTCTTTTGGCCAGTGCCGCTCAATGGAGGAGGCGACGCCTCGGCGGAGCTGATTGCGGATTTCCTTCGTCTCCGGCCCGTAGTGGGCCATGACGCGGTCCAGTAAGATAATCTTCGAACTCGTATGTATGATCCCGCTGTTTATCGTATCAAAATTAGCTTTGGCCGAAGCAATCAGCAGGCCAAGGACAACGGCGGCCAGTGTTGCGATCATATTGACCCCCAGTTTCATGACATCCTTTGACTCATCATTTACATGACGTTCATGCAGCACTCCCCGGAGGAACATCCCAAGCAGCATGCCGCCGAGAATACAACCATAAACGATCAAAGAATTTGCCAGTGGGCTCACAATTCACCCCCCTTTAAAGTGCCTATGCCGATCAATATGCGTTCACACAATTGATTAAGCCTTGTTCGTCCATATGGCCTATGCCGCACCAGTAAACCGGCCAGTCCTTATCGGTAATGGGATAAAACTCATTGCCGACTGGTACCGTATAATTATGTCCGGAAAAATAGTGTCCTCTGTAAAGCTGTTGTTTTGCATTTTCCGCGGCGAGCTCCGGATAAAGTTGCAACAAAGAATCGTTCAGAAAACCCCACATGAAATACGCCGTCGAAAAGGTATAATAGCTATTGAATTGTGCCGGGTTAGTCGCGAGGTCATAGTTCATGATGCTATAATCGATTGGTTTAAACGTATCGCCAGAAAACGTAAATATTTTAAAGGCGGGGTTATTGCCAAAATATGGAGCTATGCTGGGCGTTGTATCAGCCAGAATACCGGGTGACACGATGCGATATTCGTCCATATGCGTATGCGCGGTAAGCATCTGGGTTATAATGCCCGGATACTTCGAAAGTATTTGCAGAAAACTTGTTTGATAGTCCTGATTCCACATCATTGTGGCAGTTGTAATGTGACCGTTGGCATCGACAGATTGGGCGGTTGAATATTTATCCGCCCCGGGAGGCACATGCATCAAGAGCCACACCCTTTTGCCCCTGACCTGGGCCGAAGCCAGTGTTGTGTCAAGCCAGGCGAGTTCGGCGGTCACTGCACTCGAATTGGCGTTGCCGAAATACGGGGAAAACTCAAATGTATTGAGTCCTATCACCATCAAGTTCGTTCCCGGCATCTCCGCGGAATAATATCCTCCGCTCGTAAAAGTATTAAGAAATATCTGATGATCTACAATGCCGTTCAAAAACTGTGTGTAATACAGTTCAGCCGTATTGGAAAGAAAACTGCTGTCCGGGCCAAGCCCTGTGTATGAATCGCTATTTCCGACGGCGAACATGACGGGAATGTTTCCGACAGACGATCTCACCTGTCCCATAAAAAAGGCAACCGTTTTGTCGGTAAAGTCCTTCATGGCTGCAACGGCTACAACGTCGGCTAAAATGGTTGCATAATCTGGAACCGGAACGCCGAGGTTCCCATAATACAGTTTGAAAAACGTTTGCGGAAAGTTATGTCCGAGAATGTCGCCGGTATAAATAATGAGCGGACTCGCTCCTAAGTTCTGCTTTATGCTGGAGAGTGCCAGAGCAAGCAAGGGGAAGTTGGTGTCGGCACCCCATACCGAAGGCGTTGTTATGAGCGATGTCTGGAAAACATTCGCCCACTGGTCGGCATCCGCCGCAACAAGCTCCGGGAAAAGAGATGGGTCATAAAAAGGATTGAAATGAACATCCGAAAAAACAACCACCGGGAAGTTGTTGTTGGTACCGTTGCCAGTACCTGTGCATCCTGACAAAGAAAAAATCAGCAGGCCCATTAAAAAGACTAACCCGAACTTTTTGTATTTATAAAATGATTTCATAAAGCGCCTTTCTTAAGGGCCTAAATATTTGTTAACTCTGTTTTGAGCATTTGCCCGAAGGTCGTAGTAGTATAAAGGAATATCAAAATCATGGTAAACTCCTCTGGGAAACCCTGCTAGTGTTTCTATATAAGACAGTAAAAGTTCATTAGCAGTACTGCAAACCAACACACCATGAGCTATATCGATCTGTGCATCAGCGTACTGCGACATTGGCTTAAATATTAAATTATCATTCGGATCTGGAATGAATGACCCTTGGCTTTCGGACTTGTCTGCATAGGTATCGTCTGTCTTCCAATTAATTGGATTGATGACAAGACCCACCAGACCATATAAGACTGGATTGGGTGTCACAGGAGGTTGTTGTGTGAAAAAATCAGCAGCTTGAGTATTATATGAAATTATCACTCCCGTGTCATCAGGACCCTCGGCAAATTTTAAGTGCGGATTATCAGCAAGATACGCAGCAGTAATTGGATGGCCGATAACGTATGCGGCAATCATTCTGCTATATACGTCTGGATGGTCTTGCATGTATCCGGCCAACAGGTTGCTCAGTACAGTTGATCCCTGCGAATGTCCGACTAGAATAAAGGGACGGTTGTTGTTGAAGTGCTTGATATAGTAGTCGAAGGCCGCAACTGCATCTGATGTCGGTATGCCTGCTATAACTTCTAATCGATTGATTGACGAGCCGTTGTCTTGTCGGTAGAATGGCGCGAAAATATTACCTACGGTTTCAAATGCGGTAGCTTGTCTTGCGAATGCTTCGGGTGCCTTTATTAACATGGAAGGTTCATCGATAGCACAAACATGTGGATTATCAGGATCGGTACTTGTCCAGGCAGTCGGATAAAGGTAAAATATATCTACTTTCTCGGTCACAGCAGGTAAAGACAACCAATGCGCAGCTTTTGAGTAATCAGTAGCTTGCGATAGTGGTCCTGAAGAACCTTCGCATGCTGCAAGAGTAAAACTCACCAAAAGTGCAATGCTTAACAAAAGAGTTTTTTTTGTAATCACTTGCAATTCTCCTTTACAAAGTTACTTGGTTGTTCACTTCCTGTTCCCGGAATTGTCAAACTCCGGGAGTTTATCCAACGTTAATTAAAAACTCTTACTTGCCTATGGTCATGGGAACAGTGCCTGCATATGCGCCTTCATTGCCGGGCTCAATTGCTTGTAAAGTGTTGCATTGTAGGATGCATTGTAGGGAACTCCCGGTGCAACTCCATAGATGATCGTCGGGTCTGTGTAGGTATAGTCGGGAATGAGAAGGGAGCCTCCTTGTGACCGGGTCGGATCCATACTGGGGAGTGATATATCAACAGGGGAAGTTCCAATTGTGGCAGCATTCGGATTATTTAATCTTAAATTATTCTGGACTATTTGCTGCGCCGCAATTGCATATTTGCGTGATATCGCCGCGGGTGTTCCTGCTTTAACCGCCGGGTCAACGTTGATCGTCTTGATGGAAATGGTATAGTCGCTGTTGAGGTAGATCTCAAACGTGCGGAACTGCTGAGGGAAATCGTGTAGCGATGAGGTTTCCACCTGCCAGAAACCGTATTCAGGATGGGCGGAATCGGATGAGGCAAATGCCTTAACGGTATTGAGATGACGATGTCCGGCGATCCACATGAGAAGATTCGGATATTTTTGAAGTTCCGTAATCAGTCCCTCCAGGGTTATGGCATTATCAGTAGTAGCTATAGAAGTTTCCCACCAATGGCCCGGGCCTGGGACGGCAACTCTGTCACCAAGCCACCATTCGGTCTCGTCACCAATCTTTACGACGGCGATCGGGATATGCGCCGCGATGATCATGAGTTGGTTATTAGCCTGACCAGCCACAAGTTCCGCCTGAAGCCATGCCCACCGGTTGGCGTCAAGATACCCATGGCCGTGAATATCTTTAGAGCCGTCGTCTTCTCTTTGCGTATCGTCGAGCACGATAACCTTGATCGGTATGTTCGATTTCGGCAGAAAACTATAACAGGCAAAACCGCTCTGCTGGGTGGGATTGACCAGATTAAAACCATGACCGACTGGTGTTGTAGTTGTGTTGAAATATTCGCTTATCCATTCCGTTCTGACGAGTGAACGACGACCCGGATCAGCAACAATCGTCGGAGGAGGAGTTTGTGGAGCAAGCCCCGTATGTATAATGCTGCCTAATGGAGTTAATCCATTGATTACTCCCATATAATAAGTTGTTCCCGTATTCATGTTGCCCATATTAAACATGACTGGAAAGGTATTCTGGAGAGTGGGATTAAGAAAATCAGCCCTCGACCAGACATTACTGCTGATGTATGAATCCCGGATACCAAGAGTCGGGTCGGCATCAATAGGGAAAGAACCGATATAGAAATGATCGTGGTTGCCGAGAGCCTGATACCAGGGGATCGTCTTATCCAGCCCGGCCGCCTGGTAAGGTTTCTGATAATCGATGGTGCCAGCTCCGAGATGATCGCCGGAACTGGGGGTAATGACCTTGCCGTCAATGACGTCGATATACCAACGAAGTTCGTTGTATGAAGTATTGTTGCAGGTGTCGCCCAGGGAGATGGCGAAATCAAAAGGATTTGCTTTGTTATCTTTGTTGTGAAGGGCATTTGCTGTCTGAATGACAGCGTCGAGGACATGTGTTGTGTACATCATTATCGGTGAGTAGATGGAAGTGTTTGTCCCTGAGAATATTGGATCTTTTTGCTGGAGGTAAATCAACTGGTTTGGCGATTCCTTGTCAGTGATATGAATATCTGTTATGGCAAAGAAATTCAAAAGTTTTGCTTTGTGGGGAAGTGCCGGAACGACATAACCATCAGGCATGATACCGAATGTCGTGGAATCGGTTCGTGGCATTACCGGGAGAGCCGCTCCGAATGTCCAGACGCCATAGCCTGATGCATCATATGTAGAAACCTGCGAAAGCAGATTTGTGTCAGGTGTGAAGCTCATAGAAAATGAAAGCATCCTCTCGTCCGTTGTTTGAACATCGGAATCAATCGGGTATCCTGCGACCTGACTTTGAGTTCCGCTTCCTCCACATCCTGATAGAAAGAAAATCAGCATGCTCATTAAAAAGACTAAACAGAAATATTTGTATCCAAAAGATGGTTTCATAAAAATCCTCCTCCATTTTTTTTGAGTCGAGTAGATTGTTTTCTCCCGATGCTACAGGTTAAGGTTTGTTTATTTTATTAGCCGTCTGGGTTTCCGAGAGTTGCCACATTATTTCAACTATGTATCCATATGGCCACATCACCTCACATAGTGCAGTAATAATATCATAAATTCCCAGAAAATAATATTAATGATTTCAGATTGAAATGCCGTATATTCATAGATTTTGACAATTTGTGTAGTACAGTGAAGTACTTATCAACCGGATGAACCTCAAAAAAACCCTTGACATATATAAGCCATTGGTCTATATGCTAACCATGACAGGCGATGAATTGAAAAAATGGAGAGAAGCCAACGGATACAGTCAAAGCGGACTGGCAAAAGCTCTGTCCGTTCATACAATGACTGTAAGCCGCTGGGAACGTGGAGTAAGGGAAATCCCCCTTTTTCTGCATCTTGCTTTAAAGTATCTTGAAATACAGGCAAAGAGGAAAAAGAAAAAGGGAAAGGAGAAATAATGTCATGGGTGCTATCTATTTGCGCGGTCATACCTTCAGGCACAAATGGGTACAGTGGTTAATATCCAAAACAAAAAGAGCTTAGCAGAAAATGGCTAAACTCCTTGATTTTATTGGTGCCTAGGGCGAGACTTGAACTCGCACAGCGACAAGCGCCGAGGGATTTTAAGTCCCTTGCGTCTACCAATTCCGCCACCCAGGCATAAGAATTTACAAATACGAGAAACGCTTCGGCTTATATTATTTTTAATATGGCCTGTCAAGGATTTGATAGATAATTTTCATGATCCTGCCTTTTTCAATTATTTTCACAATATAAAAAAATCACTTGACGTCTATTTTGTTTCTTGAAGATTACACTGTATATATGTTAAAAAGTCAACAAATCGATAAGGATTAATCAATGCAAGAAATAGATATAATAATTAACGGCGGTAAAATACTGCTTCTTGATCCTCAAAACACCTGCTTGAATAATTCAGCGCTGGCCATCAACGGTTCTGCAATAATTGCCATTGGCAGCATTGAAGAAATCAACAAAAAATATCACGCAAAAAAAGTAATTGACACTCTTGATTCATTAGTCATGCCCGGCTTCATTAACTGCCACACACACGCCGCCATGACTTGCTTTCGCGGTATTGCCGATGATCTGGAGCTTATGGATTGGCTCAATAATTATATTTTTCCGGCCGAGGCTAAAAACGTAAATAAAGATTTGGCTTACTGGGGATCGCTCCTTGCTTGTGCTGAAATGATTAAATCCGGCACTACAACATTTTGCGATATGTATATTTTTGAAGATGAAACCGCCCGGGCCGCAAAATCGGCAGGAATGCGCTGTCTCATCGGAGAAGTCCTTTTTGATTTCCCTTCGCCTAATATCAAAACACCTCAGGCAGGCATTGCCTACACGCGCATGCTCATTGAAAAATGGCAAAAAGATCCTCTGATTAACATTATTGTGGAACCTCACGCTTTATATACCTGCTCCCCTGCCCTGCTCAATGACGCTAAGAAGCTCGCCGATGATTATCAAGTACCCTTAGGAATTCATTTATTGGAAAATAAATCAGAAAAGGAACAACTCCGGCAAAAATTTGGTAAAGAAGCTGTTATCTTTTTAAAAGAGATTGGGTATCTTAATAACAGACTTCTTGCTTTCCACTGCGTCTGTCTTTCCGCAGAAGATATGCGCCTGTTTGCCGATTACGGCGTTAATGTTTCTCACAATCCCGCCAGCAATATGAAACTTGCCAGCGGTATCGCCCCTGTGCCCGATATGCTCAAAGCAGGTGTTAAGGTTGGATTAGGCACGGATGGCTGCGCCAGCAACAATAATCTGGATATGATTAAAGAAATGTCCACCGCTGCCAAGTTGCACAAAGTTGCCCGCCTTGATCCGACAGTAATGGATGCCAAAACAGTTGTCCGCATGGCTACAATTAACGGCGCCAAAGCTCTCGGCATGAATAAAATTACCGGTTCGCTGGAAGTCGGTAAAAAAGCAGATATTATAATTATCGGCTTGAACAAACCGCATTTGACACCGCTTTATAATGAATATTCTCATCTCGTTTATGCAGCCAATGGCGCTGATGTTGATACAGTGTTCATCAACGGCAAGTTAGTAATGGAAAACCGCCAGCTTCTGACTATTGATGAAGCGGAAGTAATGCAAAGAGTAAGAGAAATTGCCTTGAATATTAAAAAAAGCATTCAGCAGTAATTAGCCGCTTATACCATTTCTAGATCAAAGATGATATCGAGGCGGCAAGGAGGAGGCGACGAGGCGTATTTTACATACGCTGAGGAAGCCGACGACGCTGCCAACAAAGATAGCGCTTTGATGGAGAAATTGGTATTAATCGCTCGCCAACATTTGTGCAATCATGCTTTTTGTTCGCCCAATGATTTTTTCGTAGTATTTTGTGTTTCTCTGAAGGAGCAACTTTTGCCGGACATTAATCAGAAGATTAAGATATTAAAACAGAATCTGAATAAGGCAATGGCAGTTGATGATTATCAAATAAGCCGCGAAATAGAATCCATTTCGCACCGCCCGGTTAAAGATAATACATCATTTATTTCAAAACGTCTTTTTCATCTGCAAAAGAAACTGCAATATTCTCAACAAAGGTATTTCCGGCGCGCCGGCAGCATTCCGGCTTTGAACTTCCCTAAAGAATTACCCATAAGCAAGAAGAAAGAAGAAATCATTGCCGCTATTAGAAAAGAACAAGTTGTCATCATAACCGGTGAAACCGGCTCCGGCAAAACAACACAAATTCCCAAAATGTGCCTTGCTGCCGGTTTGGGTTTGCGTGGAATAATCGGGCTCACTCAGCCCCGGCGCATCGCTGCAACAAGTATTGCCCAGCGTATCGCCACAGAAATCGGGGAGTCCTGCGGTAAGTCCATTGCCTACAAAATCAGGTTTGCCGAAAAAACATCTGCCGAACCGCTTATTAAAGTGATGACCGACGGCATTCTTCTAGCCGAGACACTCAGCGATCCACTCCTGCTTTCCTATGATACGATTATCGTTGATGAAGCCCATGAACGCAGTCTTAATATCGATTTTATTCTGGGCTTTTTGCGGACATTGCTCGAAAGAAGAAAAGATTTAAAATTGATTATTACATCGGCAACAATAGATACTGCAAAATTCGCTACGGCATTTTACGATGCTCCGGTTATTGAAGTCTCCGGGCGTATGTATCCCGTCGAAGTCCGTTACGAACCGATTGATCCGGTTAAAGAAGAAAACGGCGAATTGACTTATGTTGATACAGCCATTGCCTGTGTGGAAAAGCTGCAAAAAGAGCGGCGCTTTGAAGATATTTTAATATTTATGCCGACCGAACAGGATATTCGGGAGGTTTGTAAACGTCTCGCCAAAAGATGCTCCGGCTTAATCCTGCCATTATATGCCCGTCTTTCCGGCTCTCAGCAGCGAATTATTTTTGAAGACGCCGTTGAACAAAAAATTATTGTCGCCACTAATATTGCCGAAACATCCCTGACCATTCCCGGCATAAAATATGTAATTGACTCTGGATTGGCCAGGCAGTTGGAATATAATCCCCGCAGCCAGACAACCGGTCTGCCTATTAAACCGATTTCCCGCAGCAGCGCCGAGCAGCGCAAAGGACGTTGCGGCCGTGTGCAAAATGGCGTCTGCATTCGTTTATACTCAGCGGATGCTTATCAAGAACGTCCGCTCTATACGGCACCGGAAATTCTGCGGTCCAATCTCGCCGGTGTAATTTTGCGGATGATTTCTTTGAATCTTGGTGCTGTAAATACTTTCCCATTTATTGACTCTCCGCATCCGAAAAGCATCCGTGATGGCATTGATATTCTATATGATCTGGGCGCAATCGAAAAAAGCAATACGGCGGATGAAACCGTCAGTTATAAACTGACGCCTATCGGCTTTTCCATGTCTCAATTTCCGCTTGATCCGCGTATAGCACGCATATTAATAGAAGCACAAAAGGCGGGATGCACAAAAGAAGTAGCTATTATCGCCGCAGCTTTAAGTATTCAGGACCCGCGGGAGCGCCCCTACGACAAAACCGATCAGGCCGCCGCCGCCCATGCCCGCTTTGCAAATTTCGAATCGGATTTCATAACTTATTTTAATATCTGGAATCATTTTCACGATACATTGGAAAAATTACATACCCAAAACAAAATGCGCAAATTCTGCCATGAACATTTTTTATCTTACAAACGAATGATTGAATGGCGGGATATCTGTAATCAGATACTGGGTATTATTTCCGGCGACAAAAAAATTACTAAGCATAAAAAACATACTAAAATGGAAATTGATCAGAATATCTATGATAAGATTCATAAATGCATTTTAAGCGGCTATCTTTCCCACATTGCGCAAAAGCAAGAAAAGAATTTCTATCTGGCAGCCAAAAGCCGTGAAGTGATGCTATTTCCAGGCTCCGGCCTTTTCAACCGAGGAGGCAGTTGGATTGTCGCCGCGGAAATTGCTCAGACATCCCGCCTTTTTGCCCGCACAGCCGCCAATATCAAGTCCGAATGGCTCGAAGAATTAGGCAAGGATAATTGCCGATATACTTATGCGGCGGCGCACTGGGAGAAAAACCGCGGACAAGTTGTTGCCCGGGAAAAGGTTACTCTCTTTGGCCTGACAATTGTTGAGGCTAGAAATGTTACTTACGATAAAATCAATCCACAGGAAGCAAAGGATATCTTTATCCGGGAAGCTCTGGTTAGAGGTGAAGTCAGCCGCCGGCCACCTTTTCTGGAACATAACTTAGCACTTTGGGAAGAAATAAAAACCATGGAAGATAAATTGCGCAGGCGCGGTTTAGCCGTTGATGAAGAAACTATTGCCCGCCTCTATGAAGAAAGACTGCCTATTATTTCCGACATCAGATCACTGCTGAAGCTCATTAAAGATAAAGGCAGCGATGAATTCCTGCGTTTCTCCGAAAATGATTTTCAGGCCGGTCAACCTGACCTTTCTGAAGTTTCTCTTTACCCCGATAAGATAAATATCGGCGATGCAACACTTAGCCTTGGTTATCGATTCAATCCCGGAAAAAGTGATGATGGCGTATCAATGAAAATACCGTTGGGGCTTGTTTCTACTGCCGCAGAACAAAATATCGAACGCTTTGTGCCTAAGCTTATGCAGGACAAAGTTTCCTATTTAGTGAAGTCTCTGCCCAGAACTCTTCGCCACAAATTGCCGCAGGCAACATCTTTCTCCAGTATATTTATTGCAGAAAACAAACAATGGAAAAAACCGTTGCCTCAGGCGTTAAGCCAATTCATTCAGGATAAATATCAGGTGGCAATTCCAACCGATGCCTGGGACATGACTAAACTGCCGGAGCATTTAAATATCCGCTTCAATGCAATTGACGATAAAGGTCAGGAGATAAATAGCAGTCGCGATATAAATATTTTGAAAAATGATATTTCCGGCAAAGTAAAACTAGCCGTTACAGATGAAATCCGCCTCCGCTGGGAAAGAGAGAATATTACAAGGTGGGACTTTGGCGAATTACCGGAGAGTATTCCTCTAACAGGTAAACAGGGCGTAACCGGTTATGTATTTCCGACATTACAGGCAGTTGATGACATGATAAATCTGCGCTTATTTCCTGATCGGAAAGAAAGTGAAGCGGTTCATCTTCATGGTATTGCTGCACTCTACCTTCTTCATTTTGCAGAAAAGATTAAACAGCTCAAAAAAAACATTGCCATAACCCACGAACGGAAAATACTCTCCGCTAATATCGGCAATTCCAAAGTGCTGGAACAATCAATTATGAAAAGAATTACAAATGATTTATTCAGAAAGCCCTGGCGCCGACAGGAAGATTTTCTAAGTCATGCCGCTACCGTTAATACCCGAATATTGGCATACGGCCAGCAAGTCCTGGATTTTATAAATCCCGTTTTAAATTCGGTCGCGGACACATGTATTATTTTAGAAAGGCTCAGAAAAAAGAATATCCGCGACAATCCTGTCCGGGAATTTTTAGATGAAAGCACCCTTGAATTACAGCATCTTGTTCCAGTCAATTTTCCGGAACTTTATTCATTTGACCGGATGAAAGAATTGCCCCGTTATCTAAAAGCCCTTACCATGCGTGCTGAGCGCGGCAACTTGAATCTATCCTCTGCAGAGAGGAAAATTCGGGATATTTCATTTTACAGCAAACAATTGGATGAATTTCAGAAAAACATAGCGCCTGATACTTCTGCGGAAAAGAAAATTAAAATTGAAGAATTATTTTGGATGATTGAAGAGTACAAAGTATCTCTGTTCGCCCAGGAACTCAAAACGCCCTACCCCGTATCAAAAAAGAAATTAGATTTATTGATTAAGGAGATTAAAGAAACACTTTAATTATCCGGATGATAATTGGTATTATTCGTATTCATCCAAATATCTTTCGATATAACTGCGGGCTTTTTCTTTCGGCTGGAATATGCCGAAGTGTCCTTCGCAGAGAATATCGGCATCGAGAGCCAATAGGGCCTGCATTGATTTTTTCCAGGCCTCGATATCCGAACCAAATGATTTATGGAATGGCCCGTGAATATCCTGCCCGAAGAGAACTCGTTTGCCATCACGATCCAGATAAACGGAAATTGAACCGGGAGTGTGTCCGGGCGTATGCACGCAATGTAATTTTTCTGCACCGAATTTTAATATTTCTTCTCTTCCCTTTAGTTTGCGGTCAATGGCCGTGGCTGGAAAAGTTGTATCATACCAGCTTGCCGCAGTTCTGCTGGAATCGCCTGTTTCCACCGGCTCTGAGTCCAGTTCATGAATGACGATTTTTATTTTGTATTTTTTCTGAAAGAAAGGCGCGGAACCTATGTGGTCTATATGACAATGCGTTAATATGAGATGAGAAATGTTTTGCGGATTCAAGCCCAGCTCTTCAATGTTGCGGACAATCTGCGCTGAACTTCGTCCGGCTCCGGAGTCAATTAAAACCAACTCATTGTTAAAATCAATCAGAAAAACTGCTGCATCATTAGCTTGCGTAATATTAGGCCCACCGATTAAATAAATTCCGTCTATTATTTCCTCAGTTTTAATCCTAATTATCGTAATTTTTCATTTCTCCTGGAGAATAGTTTACGACTTAAAGGTACAGATGATCTCGTTAATATCTTTTATCTGATTATCGAATAGATAATTTTTTATCCCATCGATCACATCCAGTGTAGCATGGGGATTAATAAAATTAGCTGTACCGATTTGCACAGCTTTTGCGCCCAATATTAAAAATTCCAGCGCATCTTCAGCGTTCATTATACCGCCGATGCCGATAACAGGAATGGATACGCGTTTGACTACCTGCCACACCATTCTCAGAGCGATCGGCTTGATTGCCGGACCGGAAAGCCCGCCGGTGATATTTTTCAAATGCGGAGCTCTCTTTTTGATGTCCACCGACATACCGGTCAAAGTATTAATCAATGATATGGCATCAGCGCCTGCTTTTTCCACTGCCGCAGCAATAAGCGCAATATCTGTAACATTGGGAGTAAGCTTCACGATAACGGGCAGATCGGTTTCTTCTTTGACTTTTCGCGTCACTTCTGCCGCAATTTTCGGATCAGAACCAAAACTCAAACCGCCTTTTTTCACATTGGGGCAGGAAACATTAACTTCCAGTGCATGAACGCCTTTCGCGGAATTCAGTTTTCTGGCTACTTTCTGATATTCAGCATACGTTTCTCCGTAGATATTGGCAATAACGGCAACATCATATTTTCTTAAATATGGCAGCTTTTCGGCGATAAACGCATCCACACCGATATTCTGCAGACCGACAGCATTGAGCATGCCGCTGGCTGTTTCCATAATCCGCGGCGGCGGGTTCCCCAAGCGCGGCTTGAGCGACAGGCCTTTGACGACAATTGCACCCAACCGGTTCAAATCAACATACTCGGCGTATTCTTCACCATAGCCGAATGTTCCTGATGCTGTCATCACCGGATTTTTCAATTTAAGTTTGCCTAATTGCACGGCCATTTGCGGAAATTCATTTGCTTTCATTTATCCTGATTACTCCCAAATAACTTCTTGCAGATTAAACACCGGGCCATCCGAACACACTCTTTTATAAGCAAGAGCGCCGTTATTATCTCTTATTGCCACAGCGCAGCCCATACAGGCCCCTGTTCCGCAGGCCATACGCTCTTCCAGCGATACCTGACAGTTATATTTTTTGCTTTTCAGCATCTTTGCCAGAACACTGAGCATACCATTGGGGCCGCAAGCATAAATAACCGTGTTTTCCGGCTGATATTTCTTAATGTCCTTTTGAAAAGCCTGTGTCACCAGCGATTTACCGCCGAGAGTTCCGTCATCCGTATAGATATGAATATCGTAGCAAAGTTTTTTTAATCTATCCAAACCGATGATCGCCTCCGCAGTTTGCGCGCCTAGATAAAACGTCATCTGCGATTTGTCATAGCAGACGTTTTTGCACAAATGATGAGCCAGTAATGAAAGCGGAGCTACTCCAATTCCCCCTGCTATAAAAACAATTTTTTCTTTTGCCGGAAATATTGCAAAAGGAGTGCCTAATGGCCCATGAATTTCCACCTGCGAATTTTTAATTAAACCAGCCATTATTTTCGTTCCTCTGCCCACAACACGGTACAACAGCTCCATTGTACAAAAAGATTTACCGCGGGAAAATGAATATACACTGATCGGCCGGCCTAAAAATGGTTCGCTCAAACCGGCAATCCTGATCATTACAAATTGACCCGGTTGCGGCTCTGCAAAACTATTGTTTAAAGCCACTTTCATCAGAAAATAATCATTCTGAATTTCTTCGTTTTTTAAGATTTCACCGATGTAAATATTTTTTTTCATTTTCTTCGTGAAACTCCAATTTTAAAAACGTAGTACATAACCTAAAGGTCACAAGTTGAACTTGGTAAGTTGTAATGAGACCCAAACTTCAGAAACAAAGTGAGCTGAAGTTTGCAGGTCGAATTATCCCGCTCAGCGGATGGTAATGAGACCAAAACTTCAGAAACAAAGTGCGCAACCTAAAGGTCACAAGCTGAAGTTTGATGGTCGAATTATCCCGCGCAGCGGAGGGTATAAAATACACCATAGCTGCTTTGGGGTTCTCATACCCGTGATTTCACATCTGCCCACATAATTATTGCATCTTCCCGGGTATCCGTGTAATAAAGCGGCCTCCTTCCTTTTACTACAAAACCGCATTTCTGGTAAAGTCTTATTGCTTCTGCATTTGATTCCCGGACTTCTAGAGTCTGTGATTTCAATCCTTCCTGCCTTGATATTTCCCACATCACTTCCAGGAGATGCCGCGCCAATCCCTGCTGGCGATATTCCTTTTTTACAGCCAGATTGTGTAAGTGCGCTTCATCGACAACTATCCAAAAAACAATGTAACCGCCAATTATGACTTTTTTACTCAGGTTAATCTTTGCAGTCAGGCACTGGGATTGTCGGGCTTCAATTTCTCCTATAAACATTCCCGGTGTCCATGGTGATACAAATGATTCTTTCTCGATAGCCATAATTTCGGGTAGGTCATCATTATTCATCAGGTCGATTATCACCTGCCGACAAGCATTTTCAGAGCACATGGAAATAATCCAGAACAACAGCCATTATCAAAAATAGAGCACAAAAAACAGGAATTGCGCCACGCAGTTTGATAGTATTAATCGCGACCGCAATTCCTAATAAAGGCAGGAAATAATAAGTAAGAGAAAGCGCAGAGTACACGGGTGGAATAAGCTTCGGAAATACCCATATTACAAATGGTATAAGGATAGACTGAATAATTAACAAATAGATAACAATGGATAAGAATACCTTGATTAATCCCCAATAGTTCTTTTGTTCAATACCACGGATATTTACTGTTTTGGCATCTTCCATTGCCTGATCAGATAGAGCATCATTGGATTGAATTATGGCAATTTCCATATATTTAGCCAAAACACCAAAGGGAATGGTAATGAGAATGGAAAAGGCAATTAATTGCGGAGTAGTTACGCCGAGCTTCTGTCCTGCTAATATAGCAATCGAAGTCGCGATCACGGCGACAAGGGAGTCGTTCGGAGGTATGTACGTGCCGACCGGTATGAGATCCATCCAGAAAAGTTCAACTATTGATCCAATGATGAGTCCGGCGTATGGATTATTCAGCAGAAGCCCGATAAATGGGGCGATAATTATCGGCCGTGAGATCATGGCCTGGATAAATATACGATCCAGACAAAACAGGCCGCCGCAAAAAGATAAAATAATAATTTTCGTTATCAATTAAATACCAGCTTTTTTAGGCGATTTTTTGTCATATTCCTTAAGAACTTTCTCAAACTCAACAGCCCTCTCCCGCGGCACACGCTTTAATTCTATTGTAACCCCTTCTTCCTTAATGAGTTTTTCTATAGTCTGGATTTCATCGGCACATAAAAAAACAGAAGGCGCACAGCAGAGCTTATAATCCTCGTTGTAAATGTTGCCAATATTAAGTTTATCAAAATGAAATCCAAGATGGTATGCTCTGCTGGCATCAGCAATGCTGCTAAATAGCACTATGGTCTTTTTCCCGCCATTATGATGGCTATAAGAATAATTTTTGGCAAATTCTTCCACCGGACTGATTATCACTTCCACTTCACTCGGCACTGCCATACGAATTACAGTTTCACAATAAAAGTCACTCGCCACATTATCATTAACAATTATTATATTCTGAGCTTTAGTATAGGGCACCCAGGCTTCCAGTATCTGACCGTGAACCAGTCTGTTATCAACCCTTACGAGGGCTATGTCGAAGGTATCCGCCAATCAATCACCCTAGAGCTTTTTTTTCTAATATTTCACTGGCCAGTGAAATATTCTTTTTTCCATAATCCTTAACATAACACGCAAATTCTTTTAAAGATATTTCTTCTTTTACTTCCGATAATTTCAGCAACATCGGCAAATTAACTCCGGTAACAACTTCCACTTTTCCATCCTTCATAAAAGAAAGAGAAATATTGGAAGGCGTGCCGCCGAATAGATCTGTCAGGATTAAGACCCCTTTACCTTTATCCAGTTTTTTTATGGCATTACCGATTTCTTTTTTTAGATCTTCCACACCTTTTGTCTGGTCCGCCGAAACATATGATAATCCATTGATCGGACCCTTGATCAATTCCGCCGCTTTAATAAGCTCATTCCCCAGGTTACCGTGCGTTGTAATTAACACACCAATCATTGCCACTTCCCCCTTTTAAAACACATTCAGCGATAATGCTTCCGTGCATGATTCTGCTGTAAATTAGTCAGGTAACCTAATGGATTACCAAATAATTGTCAAGATGTATCACAGGATATAAATTATTAATATAATTAGGTAATCTATTAACAATCAACCTTTTGATTTATCTTCTGCTCTGTCCGTGGGAATCTTTATCTTTTCTTAGCGCATCC
The DNA here is from genome assembly GCA_003142535.1 of Syntrophaceae bacterium. Lineage (GTDB taxonomy): Bacteria > Desulfobacterota > Syntrophia > Syntrophales > Smithellaceae > Fen-1166. The sequence goes on along the minus strand of PLMQ01000053.1, from coordinate 69,029 downwards.
GCTACTTTGGTTTTGGATTTTTTTTGCAATTGTAGCGGGAAAGGATATATATAATGAAAACTGGTTTTGTGAGTTAGAGGGAAATTGTGAAAAACAACATATATTCATTAGGAGACAGCATGTCGCAATATTCGGGAAAGTTAATGGAGTTTCTGCGCAATGATTATCCTGATCTTTCCGCCTGGGCGATAATTTGTGCAAACGACAAGGCTGTTGACCCCGTGCAGCACCTTATACGCTGCGATCTTGGCGGTATACTTCCCCAAGTCGAAAGCTTTAAATCATATATAACTAAAAAGATTACTGAAAGATCGAAACTTCAGCCGCTACTGGATGATGAGCGGCTACTTTACTTTATCTCGTTCATTGCCGAGCGGTTTCCTGATCAACCATATCCGGCACGTCACGCCGCCAGTCTTCTTCCGCTTATTTCCAAACTCGCTGAATATAATATTAGCAAAAATAATATTTTCGGCGCAGAGCGCTTTACCGAAGATGAATGGAATAGACTGGAGGAATACCTCGAAACTGCACAGGCTTTTCGCGTGTGGCTTTCCGCAATAAATCTATTTATGCCGGAACTTGAAATAGCGCGGCTGGATGAGATCACTCCGGGCGAAAAGGAAATATTTATCGGACTGCCCGAGATAACGCCAGTGACAGAGCGGTTTTATAGAAAGATAAGCAAAGAACAGTTATTCATTGATAAGCCGATTTTCGGGCTGGAATTATCCGGGCTAGATCCGCTTCCGTTTGATTCGGCAAAAAATCTTGTTTTGTCATTCGGCGGCGAGGTCGCGCCCTCAGCAAGCGCAGGTATTGAGCTGATCAGGCTTCCCGGGCTTCATGCGATAGTTGACCTGGTCACACTGGAGATTTCCAATTTCCTTAAAGAACGGTCGGAAATAGATCAGTTGATGATATTCCTGCTTGATGAGTCGCTCACAACAATGCTCTGGAACAGATCGCTGCGCCTGTTCGGAAGTGCCGTCAATCTTGCTGTTTGGCTGCCGTTCTCGACAACTTCGGCAGGCAGAAGGCTTTTGGCGGAGATAGAAAAGGCTGAGCATGCATGCTTAATGCCTGATTTTAAGAGATATGCCACAAACTGCGCGATTGAATTATCGAAGAATAGAGAGAATTATGTCCGTGAGGAGTGTGAGGCGTTGGAGACTGCCGTATCTTTTTCCACCCTTTTTGATGATTGGAAAGAGAGGCTGGGGCGTAATCTAACTGAAGCTGCGAAAATGTTTATCGAAGCGAAAAAATTTCGCATCACAGGGAGCAGATCGGCACCGGTGCAGGTTGTCGGTTTCGGCCATGTTTCGGGAGAGAGATTCAGCCGGGGATTAATACTTCCACTTGATAGCGGCATAATGCCGACACAGCCTTTTGAAGGGCCTTTCATCAATCCAGTGCATGTTCCACAGATGAGAAAAAGTGTATTTGAATACGAGGACCTTCTTTTCCGGCAGATTCTGGCGCAGGGCGACAGGATCAAAATAGCAGCGGTGGACGATAAACTACGGGAAAGAACTCCCAGCTATTATATGAGCCTTCTTTCGCAGGAATTTGGGAAGCCTATAACGACAATAGCATTTAAAGAACCACTTCCTGAAAAGCAAATTACTAAAAAGCCTTCGATACCAATTGATGATAATCTAAGGAGCAGGCTTAAAGATCTCACCTATTCGTTTTCAAGTCTTGTAAATATTCTGGCGTGCCCGTTTTTGTTCTACCATCAATATATACTTAAGATGGAAGCCCCTTCATTTATGGATGATGATGAGAAAATAAATATGCAGATGGGAAATTTTGTCCATAAATTCCTGCAACAACTCTCGACTGACCGTAAGGAAATGCTGAATAACTGGGAGAATCTTTTTGATGAGTTGTGGCAGAATAATGATAACGCCGCAGTAAGAAATATTGATGGGATAAATATCTACATGCTTAACGCAAAGTTGTTATTAAAGGAGATATATGAAGACGAGCTGGAGGCAGGCGAGCGCATAGTTTTTGCCGATAATGTTATATCGTGCGAGGAAAAATTCAGCGGTATGATCGCCGGCTACTATAAGATAACCGGACGCTTAGATAGACTGGCCAACATAGCAGGGCGTACCGAGGTTATTGATTTCAAATATTCAAAAAAAATAGGCAAGTATAAGATCTCAGAAAGAACAACAGTGCTGGAGCGCTTTAAAGAAAAAGGTGTTCTGCACCCTGCGGCGCAGCTTATCATCTATCAGCACTTTAATGAAGGTGTGGAAGGTGCTCGTTTTTATTTCCTGAAAGAATCCGCAAAAGATCGGGTTATGGTGCTTCCACAGGAGCAGAGTGCTACGGCGGATGAGCTTATGCTGGCTATTAAGGAGCGCTTAGATACAATAATCGGCGGCAGTGAACTTCTATCTGAGCATAACTGTCAGGAGTGTGAATACTGCCAGTTTCAGGCACTATGCGGAAGAGAAGCTTATTATAAGGCTTCACGGGGGAATAACTGATGGAAAGTATTCTTCTGAAAGCTTCGGCAGGTTCGGGAAAAACAACAAGGCTTACCGATGAGGTATTTAACAGAATATCTATCAGAGGAAAATTCATCTCCGCCCTTACATTTACGCGTGCAGCCACAGCCGAGATGCGCTCCCGTATAATGGAAAAGATAGCATCAAAAAAAGACATGCTCCTGTTGGATAGGCTGGGACTTATTATGGAGGCGGGTCGCGTCGGGTATTCGACGATAGATTCCTTTTTCTACAGGCTGTTTGCCGCATCCGGTTTTGCGCCAAAGTTGGCTGATGAGAAGGCACAGATAGAATTATCTGGTGAGATCGAAAACCTTTTTCGCGATAGCGTAATAAGAAGCGGCAAGGGAAATAAGCTCATAATAGCTGCCAGGATATTGGGAACAGACATTGATACACTTTGGGGGCCTCTTGCCGATGAACAAACTATCGGGCGCTGTCTTTCGGATATGGATAGGTTGGAAGATCTTGATGATATTATGAAAGAGAACGGCATATTAAGGAATACGCTGGAATCTCTTAGTAAAAAGGCGAATAATTTGTCGGAACAGATCCCGGCTGGTAATGTTCAAAATAGGGTTATAAAAGCTTTGACCGATTATGACAGTTTTATTTCCAAAACAGTTGCAACTCATTCTGATCTGCAAAATTACAAGAGCCTGAGCAAAAATATAGAGTGGGATAATAGCCCGTACTCCGATCTTAACAAAATTTTCAAGGATTACAGAAAGGCAGCCGAAAAGCTATCAATAAATAAGGCTCTCCTTAGGGAGCTGGCAGTTGCGTTTCTTTGTGAGATATATCTTGCTGCGGCAGATACTGTTAAGAAAGAAAAAGGGTTGATATTTTTCTCCGATGTGCGCAAAGGCCTCCTTGCCCTTGACGGTACCGCATCGAGTGAAAGGCCGAAGCTTATGAGCAACTACTTCTCGCTTGGGCTTGATCGGACTGAGCATCTTCTGATAGACGAATTTCAGGATACCTCGATAGGCGATATTGCGATACTGCTTCCCCTTATTGATGAGATTTTATCCGGTCATGGCGAGCGCGGCGCAAGATCGTTCTTTGCCGTGGGCGATTGGAAACAAATGATCTACGGATGGCGTGGCGCAAACCGCGATGCGCTGGAACTGGCGATTGGGAACTATATAGAAAACGGCGTAATAACTGAAAGCTCGCTGGAATATAACTTTAGAAGCACACCGCTTCTTATCTCTTTTTTTAATAAACTTGTAGAAAATCTCTTTGCCGGAAAAGAAAGAACTGAAACGCAAAAACCGCCGGTAAAAACTAACGGGTTTGATGGCGCGACAGAAGTAAACCTTGTCGAGCTGGAAAAAGATGGCAAATCGGAAGCCACTTTTTATACCGCGATACTTGAGGTTTTGAAAGCAAAAAAAGTAGAGTATGGCTGTCAGTGGGGCGATATGGCGGTGCTGGCAGCTACCAACAACCATGTTCAGAAGATAGCCTCTGAACTGGCAAAGGAAGGCATCGGTGTTTCCGAGGTCAAAGGGAGGCAACTTCTTTCGACAAAAGAAGGTGTTGCGGTAATGCTTTTCATCGCAGGTGTTCTTGCCAAAGATGTTGATACACAATTTACTAAAATAGCGGCGCAGTCGCCGTTATGGAGTGAGATATTCGGGAATATAGAGGATGTCCAGACTGAGTTTGCTAAAAAATTTCCCCAGCCTTTCGGGCTAATGGCTGTAAGTTGTGCTGTTGAGCTTTTGCGCGGGAAGCTGCCCGCAACAATACTTGATATATGGCAGGATGAGGCACAGTCATTCTTTAGTGAAGGCGGCGCTGACGTAGATGGCTTCCTTGTACGAATGTTCAATATACGGTTTAGGGTGAAGGTGCCTGAGGCCGAGAATCGGGAATATATTAAGGTTGATACTGTCCACGGGACAAAAGGGCTTCAGTTTAAGCATGTTTTTGTTTTCTGGAATGAGGAAGAAAAAGAATCGCCACTCTATCTGAGCACTGAGAAATGTCATGTGCAATTTACAAGTAAGGAGTTTGAGTTCTTAGGCGCCAGCAATTCGGCCATTGCCAAGGATATTATTGAAAATCGTGAAGAAAATCTGATGCGGATGCGCCGCGAGAAGGCCAATGTTTTCTATGTCGCCGCGACAAGGGCAATACAAACACTTACAGTTTTTCTGCCAACAAAGAAAGATGAGAACTACAAGGATGTTCATCAGGCAGTACTTGATACATTTTCGCAGTTTGCACCTGATGGCGTTAAAAAGGAGATTTGCTCTTTGTCCGGCCCTGCAAAAGCGGCTGAAAGCATAACAATATTTGATGTACCCGAAAAACATAATGATAAACCAGATAAGTATGGCGAGATTGACCCGACGCTTATATCTGCCTATATTAAGGCTGGTATTATGCGTGGTGAACGGCTTCACCGCTGGCTGGCGAAGGTTGTTGATCAAGCTGAACTCCCACCCGCCGGAGAATTGAACGATGAGGAATATGGGGCAGCGATTCGTTTTGTCGAAAGGAGCGATGTTTCTGTCATAATGTTTAGGCCGGGCAAGCTCTATATCGAGCAGCAGATATCGGATAAAAAGAACTTTGGTATAGTGGATAGAATGCTCGTAGCCGATAATCTTATCACAATCATTGATTATAAATCGGGCTCAATGCGGGGGTTTAGACAAAAATACGATGAACAGCTTACGCGCTACACAAAGATCATGGAGGCGCTCTATCCAAAAAGTAAAGTGGAATATTATATACTTTCAATAGATATTTAAGAAGATACAATGGACTTTTTTTTAAATACAACCAATAAATACCATATCAACGATTTGAATTCACTAGGCTGGGAGCTTACTGTCTGTAATGCGCTTTATCCTCCCCAAAGCCCCTGCCGTAAGGCTTTGCAATCCAACGAACCATTCGGCGCACAGCTTTATCGTTACTTAGAAAAAATAATCCCTATGGGCAATATCAGCACCATTCTCGAAATCGGCGGCGGCATGGGATATCTTATGCATGATTTTCTCTCTCTAAATCCGCGGCTCAAGGCAACTATGCTCGATATTTCTCCCTATCTCTTAGCCAAACAAAAAGAAATTTTGCAGGGATCCCCCGTAAATTTTTTAGAAAAAGACATTTTGCAAATTGAAATAAATTCACTTTCTCTTTTCGACATGGTAATAATGAACGAAAATCTGGGGGATCTGCCCACATTAGCATTTTATTCTGACACCCACGGGTATAAACCCCAAAGCAATCTTCGGAAATATTTAGCTGCAAGCTGTGGGGTATTATACCCTCCGCTTCGCGGGATTGTTCCACTTGCCAATTCCGCTACGCTTCGCTTGCGAAATTGGAGTTTCACGAACAAAGATAATTCAGATGATGAATTATCGTACGAGAAAGCTATAGATTTTATTGAAAAATACCAATTATCCATAACAGAGGGCGAGAGCATAAATACCGGTGCGTGGGAAGCATTGGAAAACTTATGCCTGGCCGGAATAAAATACATATATCTGAGCGAACATAGTTGCGAAGCAAAGGTGCCAGCTTATTTAAAACCTTACATCCATTTTGATTCATCTGGCGCTCCTGAGAGGATTGTCCTTAAAGGCCATGATGAATATACAATTAAAATTTCTTACTTGCAGAGAATCGCCGAAACGTTTAATTATAAAGTCGTGCGGGGTCCATTTGCCGATTTTCTTAAGTTAAACTTCAATGACAAGGTTCGCACCGCGCTATGTTTATCGGTACCACACACTGATGAACAGGAAATTATCCGGCAATTTGTTTATGATCTATATAAATATGAATATTTAATTTTAATCAGGGGGGATGAAAAATGAAAGTAGCCAAGGGAATTATTTTTTTCGCATTAATCATTATTTTTTTATTTATCAGCAATAACAGTTGGGCTTTTCGCTGCGGATCAGGTTTAGTAAGCAGTGGTGATACCAAAACACAGGTATCCGTCACCTGCGGAAAACCGACGTCTAAAGAAAAGACATGCGAAAACAGGAATACCTACACAGCTACCGACAAATCAGGCAAGCTGAAAAAAATCAAAAAATGCGGCAATAAAGTGGAGGTATGGCATTACAACTGCGGTGAAAATGATTTCATCTACGCGCTTACCTTTGAAAACGGAAAATTAACAGACGAAACAACGGAAGGCCGTGGTAAAGGTAAATCAGCCTGTCGAGGAAAATAACATAAAAATCACCGGTGCGAGGAACGAATAGACCTTATGTAGCGGAGTGTTAACAACACCGCGACCATTGGAGGAGCGACCAAAACAGCAATACTGGCCTCTAAGAAATTCTGCACAGGACCGAGGTAAGAGAAATAAAGGAATACAATTAATAGCGCCGAGATAAAACTGGAGATGAAAAAGACTCGACCGAAATAGGCATTTGCTTTATACCAGACGAAATCATTTTCTAATGTTGATCGTGTGCGAAAACCGTAGACCGAGTTTCTTGGCACTTTTCGGAGAATTAAGGGAATGGCGATAATTGCGAAAATAAGATCGCAAGCCAGAATAGTCACCAGACCTTTGAATAGCACGTGTTGCTCCCCATAAAAAAGTTATCTTATACCAATTAGCATTCATTCGTCTACCTTTGTTGGCTTCGTCATCGGTTTCAAAAAACGTATTCAAATATACGCCTGCGGAGCCTCTTCCTTGCCGTCGCGGTATACTTCTGACTGCAAATTGGCATCCATGATTTCTGGTGATTTCTTGTTCTAATTGTCAAAGAGCAAATGTCAAGTTGTCAAGAAGCGACCCTCTTTCCCTCAGAAATGTAATCGATTCCCGACACACCAAAGTTTTCATTACCCTAATTTCAAGATGTATTTATGAATAAATCCCCATGTCAGAAAACAAGCCATAAGAATAGCCACATACCCAAAACCTTTGATATGACTTATATATTGATATGATTTAACAAATCTATCGGCGCGACTAGGCCTTATATACTTTCCCAAACCCCAACTCAATGATTTAATCTGAAATTCTTGAACTTTCTCAGGAAAAAATAAGCACATTATTCCTATGAAAAACAATACGATAATAGTAATTATCAATCCAACAGTTTTCATTTTATCACCATCGTGCCCCAGTGTTCCCCCCTAGGAAAGAATAATTATAACTTATACCAATTTGAGGAAAGACAAGACCGAAACCTGTGGCTGTTGTGGTAGTGCCAGGAGACCATGACTCAGAAATACCAGCCCCAGCCCCAGCTGTAAAATTCGTGCCGTGTTCTGTTAGAAATTTCTGAAGTTACTCCTCGCACGGCTGGCTTCGCTGATTAAGCCAGTTCGCTGTGACGCTATATGATGCGCCTTCCCAGAATGCTTTTCCGAAACCTATGCCCAATATACTCCAGTACCAGTTTCCATAACGGTCAAGGCTTGCAGTAATTGACCAACTGAGTAATCCGCCTGTTCCCGGAATTCCTATGTTAAGATTACCCGACCAATAATCTGGCAAGCGCCATAATCCGACCGGATCCACAAATCTAATCGGATCATTTAAGACATACCCATAAAGATCAGTGTCACCACCAGCAAACAGTATCGGATCTTTGGCCGTCCATCTGCCAGTGTCAGGATTGTAATCACGGTAGCCAAAGTGAATCAATCCCGTGTCAGGATCAGTCAGGCCGCCTGCAAATCCTAACATCACATTGAATGTCGGATTCGTATCTGTAATTATATTCCCAAATGAATCATAGTCAACTCTTTTTATTGTGTTACCTGCTGTGTCCGTTACTGCTCTTAATGAACCGACCTGATCATAAGTCAGATAATAAGTACTTCCGCCAGCCGTCATGGATATCGGCATCCTGCCGTCGGCATAGTTAAACAGCACAATCAGATTGTCCGAACCGTCATAGGTTGACGATGCGATCTATTAGAAAAGGCTCGACGCAGCCGCTTCTATTTGCCGTCTTTAATCAGCATAGTTGCGGGATCAAGCAGCAATGTTTGCGGCTTGGCGTTGGACGATTTCCCTTTTAAGGCTTTAATATAGACGTCCTCGCCTTTTGCTTCCAGTTGAACAATGACATCAAAGAGATCGGTAACGTGCTGAAACGAAACAGGCAGACCATTTTCCGCCGGTTTTTCATTGAGGTGCTCATGGACAGTAAACCAGATGCGCATAGCATATTTTTTTGCCAGTTCTTTTAAAAGGACAAGCTGGCCGCGGCCTGCTTCATCAAACTTCAAGCCATCAATAATAACGGTATGCGGCTTGAAAATATTCTGCTGCATCAGGTCGGTCAGGCGTTCTTCCAGCGTGGGAACACTGAAGCTTTCCACCCGGAAGGTCATGATGAAACGGTAAGGCTGAATTTTATCCCAGTATTCCTTAATTTCGGCTTCACTGAAATTTCCGGCAATGTTATGAAACAGTTCATGATACCAGAGGTCAACTTTGCTTACCGCATCCTGCAGGCTTACGTGCATGACAGATTCCTCTCTGATCATCATATTTAAAGCCAACTGAACAAGCAGGGCGGTTTTGCCTACTCCGGCATGTGCCAGAACGGCGCCTAATCCTCCGTTGGGCAAAATGTCTTCATGTTCATAACCAAGATTTAACAGTGGATTACGGTATATGATTTCTTTTTTCAGCATCACGATATCCTTATAAGTTAAGTGAATTATATTTTCTTCACGTCTTAACGCGAAATTATTTTTTAGCATTTTCTAGTATTATGCTGCTGATTTCTTATTGGCAGCCACTTCCAACGCTATCTTTTCAGCAATCGACTGCGGAACCTGACGGTAATAAGCAAATTCCATTGTAAACTGCGCTTTCCCCTGTGTTGACGAACGCAATACTGTAGAAAAACCGAACATTTCCGCCAGCGGCATCTGCGATTCAATTACACACATAACGCCTTCGTCCTGCGAACCAACAATCATGCCGCGACGCTGATTCAACAAACCCATAACCGGGCCCTGAAACTCCGGTGGAGTTTCCACAACGACTTTCATAATCGGCTCATGAATTACCGGCTTGGCCCGAAGATAGGCATCCCGGAAAGCACCGCGTGCTGCGGCTTGGAAGGCCATATCCGAAGAATCCACAGCATGAGAAGCGCCATCATTAATTACAACCTTCACTCCGGTAATTGGGAATTCCAATTTTGGTCCTTTTTCCATGCTCTGCTTAAATCCTTTTTCGCAGGCTGAGATATATTGAGTGGGAATAGAGCCGCCGAATATTTTGTTTTCAAATACAAATTCCGCATCACTAATCGGTTCAAGATAACCGGCAATGCGGCCGAACTGGCCGGCGCCACCGGTTTGCTTCCTATGAGTATAATTGAAATCGGCACGCTGAGTAATGGTTTCGCGATAAGCAACGCGCGGATTGCCTGTAGTAACATCGGCTCCGTATTCCCGCCGCATTCTTTCCACATAAATATCCAGATGCAGCTCGCCCATTCCTTCAATAATTGTTTCATTGGTTTCCGGATCAACAAATGTTTTAAAGGTCGGGTCTTCCTTGGAGAACCGATTTAGAGCCTTGGACATGGACATTTGCGATTTATTGTCCTTAGGCGCAATAGCCAGCGAAATAACGGGCTTCGGAACATACATGGAAGTCAGGCTCAAGTTGATACCCGGAGAAACAAAAGTATCGCCGGATGAGCATTCAATTCCAAACAGAGCACCGATATAACCCGAGTGCAGGTATTCGACTTCTTCCATCTGATCGGCATGCATACGGACAACGCGGCCAACCTTGACCTTTTTGCCGCTACGAACATTAACAATTGTCGAACCTTTGGCAACGGTTCCCTGATAAACGCGGATATATGTCAATTGGCCGTATTTGCCATCTTCCAGTTTGAATGCCAGTGCGACTATCGGTTTGTCAGGATCATTTTCCAGGATTACCTGCTCTTCATTCTTTTCCATATCCAGCGCAATATTCTCAACCTCCGATGGGCATGGTAAAAGATATGTCACGCCGTCGAGCATGGGTTGAACGGCCTTGTTTTTATAAGCTGATCCCATATAAACGGGAGTAATTTCTCTCTTTAAGGTACCTTTACGCACTGCTGTATAAAGCATTTGCGGCGTTATTTCTTTTTCCTCCAGGCTGGCTTCCGTCAGTTCATCAGAAAATAACGATGCGGCATCAATTAATTCTTCTCTTTTGGCTTTTGCCTCTTCCAGAAGATTTTGCGGAATTTCTTCGGTGCGGACTTTCTCTCCATTGTCTCCGTCAAAATAAAGGGCTTTCATGTTGACCAAATCGACGACACCTTCTGCCTCATTTTCCAGACCGATGGGAATCTGCATGGCTACGGCATTATGCCCGAGTTTTGTTTTGAGTTGACCGATGACACGGAAAGGATTAGCACCGCTGCGGTCGCACTTATTAATAAAGGCAATACAAGGCACCTTGTATCTTTTCATTTGCTGATCAACGGTAATCGATTGCGATTGAACGCCGCCGACCGCACATAAAACCAGAATTGCGCCGTCGAGGACCCGGAGAGACCGTTCGACTTCTATAGTGAAATCAACATGTCCCGGAGTATCGATAATATTAATCTCATAGCCATTCCATTCGCAATACGTTGCGGCAGATGCAATCGTAATTCCGCGTTCCTTTTCCAGTTCCATGGAATCCATCGTCGCCCCCACACCGTCTTTTCCTTTAACGTCATGAATGGCATGAATTCTCTTGGTGTAAAAAAGAATCCTTTCAGTAAGCGTCGTTTTACCGGAATCAATATGAGCGCTTATACCGATATTGCGAATTTTTTGATCATCGATTTTCATTTTACCCTTTCCCTTAAATAATCTTCTTTTTTAATGATTACTAAATTTGTGTCTGATTATCCCCTTACGCTTCGCTCCGGGGATAATTCGTCCTACTAGTTTCAGTGCACTTCGTTTCTGAAACTCGGGACTCATTATAAAAAAATCCCCTCATTTGGAAGAGTCTCTGCCAGATGGGGGGATCCACCATAGAACGAGCCTTTGTTGAAGAACGCGTCTTTTTATATGTTGCTTTGCAAAATGTCAAGCTAATATTTTATTTTTGCATTATTTTATTCAACAAAATTTTTCCCATAAAATATTAGTATTATTTTCTAACGCGGTGTTCTCACTAACAATATTTTATCACAATTTGTCTGCTCGCGCTTGTACCAGTCTTCCAACCCGTTATCGAAGGAAAAACCATAAGCTGACTTTTCGTCATAATTTTCCGATGTCCAGGCGATGCTGGAATTATACTGGAAGATGGGATCGATTTTATATTCCGTTTTTAATGAATAGTCATAGAGAGTGCGCATATCGCTTCTTGTCGGCAATCTCCAGTCAACATATCCACCGCGCCTTATTCCTTTGGCATATTTATCGGCGGCATACCAACTGACATCTCTGTCGGCGGCTGATATCCATTGGAACCCAGTTTTTATATCCGTTATTATTCCTTCATTATTAACACTGAAGCGCACTACCATATTCCCCGGTATTCTGACAGCCTGTGATTCCGCACTAGAACGGATAGTAACAGATACACTTGTTTTCCAGTTATCCGACCAGGGCATTATTGTATAGTCCGCTGTCGGATAAACATTAGGAAAGTTAAAATAACCATCCGTGCCTGTGACGGCTTCAAATTGCTCGTATCCTTTTACCGGCTGAACCTGTCTGGCTATCATCTTTATACCGGACATGGGCTCACCTTTAGCGTCAACTAATTTGCCTTCTATGCCCGATTTTTTCGAACAACCGAAAACAAGAATGGCAATTATTAAAGTCAGCAAAATATGCCTTGTTACTTTCATAGCCCCTCCTTAGCATCAGACTGAATAATTCAATAATTTACAAAAAAGTTAGATTAAAAAAGATAATCTGTCACTTCATTTCAATGTATAGCAATTGGTATGCCAAAAAGCCAGTAAGGCGCTACCGCCCACCAGCAGTGGATTTAATGAAATCAATGATTTGAATATCCAGGCTAAACGTTCAGGATGAACTGTTCATATTGACCCAGTTGTCATAATTAGATTATTGAACTATAATCTTGACAGTCCCTTCATAATGGATATATATTTTTTGAAAATATTCAATGGGAGTCTAAAATGGTTCACAAAGTGAAAATGTATACGTTGAGTACATGCAGCCATTGTAGAGCAGCAAAAAAATTCCTGAATGATAATGGCATCTCCTTTGAATTCATTGATGTTGATTTGCTGCAAAATACTGATAAGGAAAATATTTTGCGGGAAGTTGTTAAATATAATCCTCAGCGATCTTTTCCTACGATTATCATTGGCGACAAAATTATAGTTGGTTTCCGGGAATCTGACATAAAAAGGGCTCTGGGCATTTAAGATGACTCCTACCGAACTTTATGAAATGCTTAAAAAAGTGCAGGAACCCAAAGGATTTTTCTTTAACCGGGACAAGGATTGGGCTCTGACAATTTTAAACGATCTTCTGGTCAATAAAAAGCGCTACGGTTATACTTCCTGTCCCTGCCGCCTGGCCACAGGTGACCGCGATAAGGATCGTGACATATTTTGTCCATGCGCTTACCGGCAGGAAGACGTTAAAGAATACGGAAGTTGTTATTGTAATCTATATGTATCGCGGGAATGGAATGAAGGTAAAATTGAACATCGATATGTACCGGAAAAAAGGCCACCGGAGAAAATATCTTTTTAAATCGTAGGTTTTTCCTGCATTTATGAGATAGTTCAACTGACAAATTTTAATTCACTGCGCTTTAAAATTTCATTATCACTAACCTCTGCATCGCGGGATTGCGTAGTCCGCCATAGGCGGATTCAACTTGCCAATTCCGCTACGCTTCGCTTTCAGAATTGGAGTTTCACGAATAAAATATATATCATCTTTGATCTTCTTCATATCTCTTCCCTACTGCGATATTAACAACGAATTATCGCCAGCCACAAACATCTCTTGATTTTCTGAAATTAATAGTTATCTTCTCACAAAAGGAATAATAATTATATATTTTCATTGACAAAAAAAACAAACAACAATAAGAAGACGCAATTTATTATACATTAATGAGGGGTTTAATTCATGATTAATACATATAAGTGCAAAAAAAGGGGTAGTTTGATCGCTGAAGTGTGCTTGGACACTACATGTGAGTGGCGTCTGAAGAACGAGGCTTTCCTTAATTGCACCTGGGTTGCCTGCAATTATGGGCCATTCACTCTGGAAGAAGTGGGCGATATGATGGGTGTAACACGTGAAAGAATCCGTCAAATTGAAGCCAAAGCCTTGAAGAAGCTCCAACATAAGAAAAGAAGAGACCAGTTAAAAGATTTTGCAGCACCGGGAAACGACTGGGATAATTTATAATAATTAATTAAAGGCGGGTGATACTACTTCTGCTTTTTCTTACGTAATCTTTCTAAAAAAAGCACTTCATTCATATGAATTTTGCGTTCATCGCGGGCAAATAACTTTGCACCGATCGTGCATTCTAAATCGAGTGCCGTCATTTTATCCATATGCGGTACAATTGAGCATAGATGCTTCAACTCCTCAAAAGCTTTGGGGGAACGCTTCGTTAATACCTCAGCCATATTTTGCGCTTCTTCCATAAATTTCTCCGGAGGCGCTACTTTGTTGATCAACCCTATTTTCAATGCCTCATTGGCTCCGATGGGTTCTCCTAACATTACTATTTCTTTAGCCTTGGTAACGCCTATAATCTGGCTTAAAGGGTAGAAAAGGGGATTCAATCCGAACTTCAGTTCCGGATGACAGAAAATGGCGCTCTCAGAAGCAACAACCAGGTCACAAACCGTAACTAAATTGAATCCACCACCCAAAGCAATCCCGCCAACAGCAGCAATCACCGGCTTTCTACAGGCATAAATCTTTTTCAAATACTTTCTAATTGATTCGAAATATTCATCAATCTCTGCATCAGGTAATGCGGACATTTCTTTTATGTCCATCCCTGCAGAAAAAACATATTCTCCACCTGTCAAAATTACCGCATTTACTTCCTGATCAAGTTCAAGTTTTTCGAAAACATCAAATAGTTCATGCCGCATTTCGCGGGAAATAGCATTCATTTCATCGGGGCGGTTTAATTTTACTACCGCACACTTGTTATTAATTTCGACTATTAATGTCTTAAAATTCATTTTTTATTATTTACCATCAGGCGCAGTTCTTTACCTGTTTTAAAAAATGGAACTTTTCTCTTTTCCAATTTTACTTCGGCACCGGATTTAGGATTACGGCCTGTGCGGGATTTTCTTTCTCTGATTGTGAAATTTCCAAAGCCTCTTATTTCAATACGCTCTTCACGTTTCAGCGCTTCGACCATTGAGTCAAACATTATTTTTACTGCGTAGGCAATATCTTTTTGCGGATATACTTTCAACATTTCCTGCAGCTTTTTAATTAAATCATTTCTAGTCATAATAAATTTCACCATTACATGGACGGATAATATAAATAACCGACACCACCCCACCCTTCTGCCTTTTCTTTAAGGGAACGGCTCAGCTGGTTTGCTGCACTTTCAAATATATAATCAAAAAATGATGCCCGCTTCTTGCGCGGATACACCAACTCATATTTTCCATCCCTGCCCGCCAATTGGCTTGCCAATCTGGCAGCCGACGCCATATCACCCAGTTGATCCACCAAACCATATTCTTTTGCCTTACGTCCCGAAAACACCCTGCCATCGGCAATCTGGATAACTTTTTCGCGTGATATCTTCCGATCACGAACAATTACATCAACAAATTGGTTGAAAATATCATCAACCAAATCCTGAATTATTTTTCTTTCATCCGGAGTCATCTCTCTCAATGGAGAGCCAATGTCTTTATACTTACCGCTTTTTACTACCGATGATTTCAATCCGACTTTCTTGAGCAGCTCTTCAACGTTCGCAAACTGCATAATAGCGGAAATGCTGCCAGTTATTGTTCCGGAATTGGCTACTATTTTATCCGCACTACACGCTATTAATAATCCACCGGAAGCGGCTACAGACCCCATTGATGCTACCACTTTTTTCTTTTTTTTCAGTTCTATAACGGCATCGTATATTTCCTGCGAAGCGGCTACACCACCACCCGGCGAATCAATACGCAACACGACCGCAACAATCGAATCGTCCCGGCCATGATCTTCCAATTGCTGAACTGCATCTATGGAATCATGAATAATGCCATTGATATTCACAACGCCGATTTTATCATTTAACGAAAAACTTTTACTTTTGCCGGAGTAAGAACCTGCTCTGAATAAGAAAATATAAAATATAACTCCCAGCGCAATAAGTAAAAGCATTCCAAAAATTACCGGATGTTTTCTCACGTTTTATTCGCCTTTTGTTTGGTTGCCGATTTTAACTTCCGCCAGCGCCTGTGCCAGGTTTGATCCTAAATTTTCCGTATTATTAATATATTGATTTGTTGTCGGAACCGGTGGCGGAGCTTCCATATCTTTGATACTTAATCTAATTTTTTTAGACTTTATGTCAATGCTCTTGACAATTGCAGAAACCGAATCACCGACTGCATAAAGCTCTGAAGAAGTCTTTACGCGTTTCTGACTGATCTCGGAAATATGAACAAGGCCTTCTATACCTTCTTCGATTTCGACAAAAATTCCAAAATCGGTAAAATTTGTTATTTTACCGGTAACAACACTGCCGGAAGCATATTTCTGCGCCAAATCTTCCCATGGATTTTTTTCAATCTGCTTTATACCCAACGAAAATTTTTCGTTTTCAATATCTACGTTCAAAACAACGGCTTCCACTTCCTGCCCCTTTTTGAAATACTCGGAAGGGTGAGTTACTCTATGCTTCCAGGAAATATCTGATACATGAACCAATCCGTCAATCCCTTCTTCAATACCGACAAAAACACCAAAATTAGTAATATTCCGTACTGTACCTTTAACAACCGTTCCTACAGGATATTTTTCTCTGAGTTTTTCCCAGGGATTGGCTGTGGTCTGTTTTAAACTCAAAGAAACTCTTTTTGCTTCCGGGTTCACTTCTAAAACCACAACCTTAACTGTTTCGCCGATATTTAAAACTTTTGATGGATGTTTTATTTCCCTTGTCCAATACATTTCCGAAATATGCACCAGCCCCTCAACGCCTTGTTCCAGTTCAATAAAGACTCCGTAATCCGTCAAATTTACAACTTTACCTTCTACAAGAGCGCCGACAGGATATCTTTCCAGTATATGTTCCCATGGATTCTCAGTCAATTGCTTCATGCCCAAAGACACTCTTTCTTTTTCGCGGTCAAAAGAAAGAACTTTAACTTTAATTTTTTCTCCTTTATGGAAGCTTTCTGCAGGCTTCGCTATCCGGCCCCAGGAAATATCAGTTACATGGAGAAGTCCGTCTATTCCACCTAAATCAATAAAAATTCCATAATCCGTAATATTCTTAATTATACCTTCGACACTGCTTCCTTCTTCTATATTGCTTAATGTATCTTTCTTTTCTGATTCCCTTTCCATAGCCACTATTGCTCTGCGCGATAAAACTACATTGTTTCTTTTACGGTCATATTTCAGCACATGGAAATCAATTGTCTGACCGACAAATTTATCCAGATCTTTAATAGGGCGGGTATCTACCTGTGAACCGGGGAGGAAAGCGATAACACCTATATCTACAGAAAGGCCTCCTTTAACTTTTTCTACTACTGTACCTTTTACGGGAATATTATTTTCACAAGCGTGCTTTATTTCATCCCATACTTTTAGCTTTGCCGCCTTGTCTCTCGATAATATCAAGTTACCTTCTGAATCTCTCTTATCTACGAAAACTTCTATATCATCACCCACGGATATATTGATATTCCCCTGTGCGTCCATTAGCTCGCTGATGGGTATAAAACCTTCTGTTTTCCAACCGACATCGACCATTACTTTATCTGCATTAATTTGTACTACTTTGCCAGTGGCGATATCTCCATATTTTATTTGATCAAGACTTTGCTCGTAGAGCTCTTTAAATCCCATATCTTCTTCTTTGGATTGAGAAGATTGAATCAATGCACTTTTAACCGAAGAGTCAGTGTCGCCCTCCTTTTCTTTTGTTAAGTTTAAGTTATTTTTGTTAACCATTAAACTAATCCCCCTGTTTTTAGTAAAACTAATTAAGAAATATCGCGTAACATACTGAAAAATAAATAGCAAGATAATTCCGGCACATTTTCCCGCTTTATTAGTGAAGCTCCTATTCTGAAAGCGAAGCATAGTGGAATTGGCAAGCTGAACTATCCTGCGTAAGCGGCGGTCGTGAAGCTCCAATTCTGAAAGCGTAACCCGGCGTATAACCTGACCACCTAAAGGTGACGAGAGGTCACGAGTGCTGGGCGAAGCGTATAACCTAAAGGTCACAAGTCGGAATTGGCAAGTTGTAATGAGACCCAAACTTCAGAAACAAAGTGTGCTGAAGCTTGCTGGTCGAATTATCCCGTATAAGCAGGGATATAATACCCGTGACTATTCTCTTCCAGTATTTTTTGATATCCGGCAGATTATTTCCTCAACCACTTGAAACACAGATAAGCCGGTCGAATCAATAATTATTGAATCAGCAGACGGTTTTAAAGGAGCGATTGCGCGTTCTGAATCCTGTTTATCGCGTTCCATCATATCTTTTTGAATTATTTGATATTCGGCAGAAAGTCCTTTACCTAAAAGTTCTTTACGCCTTCTTATTATTCTTTCTTCAACATTGGCATCGAGATAAAATTTATAATCGGCATACGGGAAAACCACTGACCCCATATCCCTGCCCTCAGCGACGATACCTCCGTTCCTGCCCGCTTCTCTTTGAAGATTAAGCAAGCTCTGCCGGACAATTGCAAATGTTGATATCTTTGATGCTGTCAATCCAACCTCTTCTGTACGGATTTTTTCCCCGACATCTTTCCCGCCAACATATACTTTCATTTCGCCGTTGATATTTTTCAGAATAACGCTGGTTGTTGAACATAAATCATTCAGTGCAGAGGCATCATCTAAATCAGTTTTGAGATTCAATGCATTATAGGCTAAGGCGCGATATAAGGCTCCTGTATCTAAATAAATATACCCCAGCCGTTTCGCCAACGCCTTGCTGACAGTACTTTTGCCCGCACCCGCCGGTCCATCAATTGTTATTATTGATTTTTTTCCCATTCGGTTCTACCCTTAGCCGAAAAGATAAATTAAACGTCGTAAAACCCTCTCTTGATTAAACTCTATAAAGAAGGTAGTATTCAATCCCTTTTTATCATAATTTGGAAAGAATAATTATGCGGAAACTTTTTCAAAAGCAATATATTTATTTATTTTCGATATTGTTTATTATCCTTTTCCGAACAAGTTTTTGTTATGCCGAATTTACAATTGATGATGAAAGGAAAGTCGGCAAGGAATTCTATGATAAACTGGCAAGCCATAATATTTTGCTCGAAAACAGACCTTTAAATCAATATATAACAAATATAGGCAATTTAATTCTTAATGGCAACAAACAGGTCCCTTTTGAATTTCATTTTTCGATCGTTAACAGTTCCGCCATTAACGCTTTTGCCACCCCCGGCGGTTATATATATATTAATAAAGGCTTAATAAACAATGTTGAAAATGAGGCAGAGTTAGCCGGAGTTATTGCTCACGAAATCGGTCACGCCAATGCGCGCCATATTGCCAGCATCATCGAAAAATCACAGAAGCTGAATATTGCCGCCGTTGCCGCAATTCTTGCCGGTGCATTCTTGGGCGGTGGAGGTGAAGCAACCGCCGCTATAGCCGCTTTTTCATTAGCCGGAGCAACCACTCTAAGTCTTAAATACAGCAGGGAAAACGAAGAGGAGGCCGACAGGAGAGGAATCGAATACCTTGTAAAAGCAGGTTATTATCCGGCAGCAATGGTAGATTTTATGAAAATAATGAAAAAATACGAGTTTCTATCGAAAACCATGCCGTCTTACTTTTTAACACACCCTGCTACTGATGAGCGTATATTTTATCTGGACAGTCTTATATTGACAAAATATCGCCAACAAAAAGGAGCTAAAAATATTGTCGGCAATTTATGCCGGATGCAGACACTTCTTTCATTAAATGATAATGATTTAGATACCAAATATTCTCAATTGCAAGAGTCTTCCGCCAAAAATCCCAAAGATGTCGATTTGCTTTATTCTCTGGCCATGATTGAAGATAAACTGGGCAAAACCAGTGATGCTATGGAACACTATCAAAAGGCGCTAAGCCTATCTCCGCAGGATGAAGATGTCTTAAAAAATTTAGGTTTAATTAATATAAAACTGGGCAAGGCTAATCTGGCACAAATTTATTTGCAGCGGGCAATCAATATCAACCCCAATAATGACGAAGTTATTTTAGCTCTCGGCCAATCTTACGATGCTCTGGATAATTACCAAAACGCTCTTGATTGCTATTTAAAGTTGGAAAATAAAAGCTTCGACGAAATTGATATTCATTATTACATTGCGATGGTTTACGGTAAACTTAACAATCAAGGCGAATCACATTATTATTTTGGTTTATATTTCAAAAAAGCAAAAAAGAAAGAAAGTGCCCTTTTTCACTTTAGAGAAGCTCTTAATTTTTTCCCGGCCGGATCGGAACGAACGGAAATTATAAAGAAGGCAATAAGTGATCTTAATTCACCAGAGAAATCGAAATCCCAGAATAAAACCACTTCTAAAAATTATAATTAACTTTTCTTCAGTTCTTTGCCTATACTCCAGGCACCGGCAAAACGATCACCCAGCTTCCAATAGCCTGCGTCTACGTCATTCATGACAAACATGATCGGCCGTACCTTTGCAAAGTCTACAATTCCGTCCGTCAGGCATTCATCATCACAATAAGTTGCGACAATCTTGCCGATAAATATATCATGTTGCGGAAAATCAACAACTTTAATTAACTTGCATTCCATGTTGATTGGGCAGTTTTTTATCATAGGCGCCGTTTTAAGCTTTCCGTAAAAATTCTCAAACAAGGATGCTTTATCCGTATTTTCCCCCGACACAAGGCCGCAATAATCAACTTTTTTTACGAGATCGATCGAAGGAATATTAATACTGAATGTCTCATTTTGCTTAATGCCTTTATTTGTGTGGTGAATCTTCCCCATTCCCAGAGAAACGGAGCCCATGTCCATAATGCCGACGTGAGCAATAGTTATATAATTCGGTTTATCATCGACATTCGCTCCTATCAGAACAGTCGGCAGAGGATATAAACAATTTTTTGCTCCTAATTCTTTTTTAATATGTGCACCTCTTTCTATTTATTCACAAATTAATATAATTTTCATTTGCATTATTTTTTAAATTCGTCAATTGCAGAATACTTAATATGATTTGTGTTTATTACCTGTTTTTTAAGAATCGGACTTTAACCTTGACATTAAAATAAACTCTGTTTAATTTAAATCAAACGAACCTGAAATTTAAGGATATAAGATGCCAATTTTTGAATTTAAATGTAAGAAATGCAAGAAAATATTTGAACAATTGATTTTTTCCCCATCCGAGGAAGCAAAACTTTCCTGCCCAAAATGCGGGCACAAGGGGGCTGAAAAACTCATGTCTGTTTTTGCTGGAAGCAAATCCAATTGCACATCCTGCGCTTCTACCTCCTGTTCTACTTCCTGAGGCCACTAAAAAGCGGCAGTTTGCCGCTTTAATTTCTTCTCTTCAGTTTTTTATCATTGCGAAAAAACAGGCAATACATTATAAGACCACTGAAAATAAATTGGGATTGCCCCCTTCGGTAATAGTCCTTAGATTACAAAACAATGCGGCATCTCGATATATAATTTTGAATTAAGGAGCAACTAACGTGAATATTCTTATTTTTGGCCCCAATGGCAGTGGCAAAGGAACACAAGGCTCGATTGTGCAAAAAAAATATGGTGTCCCACATATTGAAACCGGTGTTATTTTCCGTCAGAACATTTCCCAAAAAACTCCTTTGGGAGAGAAGGCAAAGGTTTTCATTGATCGTGGTGAACTTGTTCCCGATGATATTACTGTTCCTATGATCTTGAATCGCCTGAAAGAGGATGATTGCAAAAAGGGCTGGCTTTTAGATGGTTTCCCCCGCAATTTAGCACAGGCTGAAGCTCTCTATTCCGCGTTGGAAAAAGAAAAGATGAAGCTGGATTATGTCATTGAAATTGAACTGGAACGCGACATTGCGAAAAAGCGCATCATGGGCAGACGCCTTTGCAAAACTGATAATAATCATCCGAACAATATTTACATTGAGGCGATTAAACCGGCAGATAAAAACGGAAAAATGATTTGTCGCGTTTGCAGTTGTGAAGATTTAACCACCCGCGCTGACGATCAGGACGCGGCGGCAATTGATAAACGACACAATATTTATTACGATACCAAAACCGGTACGCTCGCCGCAGTCAACTTCTTTAAAAAGAAAGCCAAAGTTATCTCGGTTGATGGTAGTGCCGGCGTCAAAGAAGTTTCTGCCGCTCTTTTGCAGAAGTTTGTATAATTTATAATTAACGATTTAATATAAAGCCTTCCATAACCCTATGGGAGGCTTTTATATCTGACAGAATTGTAAAATGGATAACATAAGAAATTTCAGCATAATCGCCCATATTGACCATGGCAAATCAACGCTCGCCGACAGACTGATTCAGCTTACCGGCGTCTGCAATGAACGTAATTTTCAAGATCAAATTCTGGATAATATGGATATTGAAAGAGAGCGCGGCATTACTATCAAGAGCAATGCTATATCCCTGCCCTATCATGCGCATGACGGCAAGGACTATATTTTGAATCTGATTGACACACCGGGTCATGTTGATTTTTCCTATGAAGTTTCCCGTTCACTGGCCTCCTGTGAAGGAGTTCTTCTGCTGATTGATGCGGCGCAAGGAGTTCAGGCGCAGACACTGGCCAATTTGTATCTGGCTATGGAACACAATCTGGAAATCATTCCCATAATCAATAAAATTGATTTGCCTTCCGCCGATATCGACAGCGTTCTTAACGAAATCGATTCGGAATTGGGGCTTGACCCTGATACTCATTTGAAATGTTCGGCCAAAGTAGGTATCGGAATTGAAGAGATTCTCGAAGCTATAGTCACGCGTATTCCTCCTCCGCAAGGCAACTCCGATAATCCTTTAGCTGCGTTAATTTTCGATGCTCATTATGACTCTTTCCGCGGCACCATCATTCACTGCCGCGTTTTTGAAGGCACTGTGAAA
Source organism: Syntrophaceae bacterium (assembly GCA_003142535.1). GTDB lineage: Bacteria > Desulfobacterota > Syntrophia > Syntrophales > Smithellaceae > Fen-1166. The sequence continues at coordinate 46,205 of PLMQ01000053.1, read as the reverse complement.
AACGGGGATATCATCCAGTTTATGTCTAATGGTGCGACTTACAAAGTGGAAGAAGTAGGACACTTTTTACTAACACGTTCCAAAAGAGATAAAATCTCTGCCGGTGATGTTGGCTATATCATTGCCGGCGTAAAAACCGTAGCCGATGTCCGCACCGGCGACACAATTACTTTACAGTCCAAACCATGTTTAAATCCTCTGCCCGGTTTTAAAGAGATTAAACCGGTAGTCTTTGCTTCCATTTATCCAATTGCTTCCGACGATTATCAGGATTTGGCTGATTCTCTCGATAAATACAAGCTCAATGACGCTTCTTTTATTTACGAAAAAGATTCTTCCGCCGCTCTTGGACAGGGATTCCGCTGCGGTTTCTTGGGACTGCTGCACCTGGACATCGTCCAGGAACGTCTGGAGAGGGAATATAACCTCTCCATCATCCTTTCCGTTCCCAGTGTCCGCTATCGCTTTACACTGAAAGACGGAACTATTCTTTATGTAGATAACCCGACACACTATCCCGATCCTTCGGATATTGCCATTGGCGAAGAACCATATATCCGGGCGAGTATGATGCTGCCGGAACGTTATCTTGGAGCCGTCATGAAGCTCTGTATGGAAAAGCGTGGCACTAATTCCAATCTTAATTACACCGGACCAGGGCGTGCGGAGCTATCTTATGAAATGCCGCTGGCCGAAGTTATTTTTGATTTTTACGACCGCTTCAAATCCGTAACACAAGGCTATGGCTCCTTTGACTACAACATTATTGACTACCGTGAAAGCAACCTGGTCTTGGTTGATATCCTTGTCAACGGGGAAAAAGTTGATGCTCTCTCGCAAATCGTCCACCGTGACCGCGCCCGCTCCCGTTCTCTTTCAGCCTGTAAAAGGTTAAAGGAAGAAATACCGCGCCAGATGTTTAAGATAGCTATTCAGGGCGCCATCGGCTCGGAGATTGTCGCCCGTAGCACTATTTCGGCATTCCGCAAAGATGTAACCGCTAAATGCTACGGTGGCGATATTACCCGGAAGAGGAAATTACTGGAAAAGCAAAAAGAGGGTAAAAAGCGCATGAAGATGATTGGTTCGGTCAGTATTCCCCAGAGCGCTTTTTTAGCTGTGTTGAAGTCGGACAATGATTAGTTATTCTATTTCGTCTTCAAGCGTTGGCTGCGTCCATCGGCTTCTCGACGTACAAACAAAGTACGCCTGCGTCGCCTCCTCCTTGCCGCCTTGCTATCATCTTGAATATGAAGCAGAATATTATTTCTGAAAATTGGGGAAAAAACAAATATATTGGGTTAGAATTATGCAAAGTGAGCAAGCCGGCCTGTATATCCACATTCCTTTTTGCTTGAGTAAATGCGGCTACTGCAGCTTTTACTCGATTAAATCAATTAATCTCTTTTCCCAATTTTTAGCAGCGCTGAAAAAAGAAATTGAATTTTACCGTCATGACTTTACTTATTTTGACACCATTTATATCGGCGGCGGTACCCCTTCCCTGCTGACCGTCCAGCAACTTGCTGATATTTTCTCGTCAATCAATAAAACATATAAAATCAGCCCTCGGACCGAAATTACCATCGAAGTTAATCCGGGTGATGTATCCGACGAGTATTTGCGGGCACTACGTTCTCTCGGTATTAACCGCTTAAATATCGGCATTCAGTCCTTTGATGATGGAGTGCTTGATTTCCTTGGGCGCAGGCACACAGTAAGTGAAGCGATTATTGCCGTTGATTATGCAAGAGCCAACGGATTTAATAATATCGGCATGGATTTGATTTACGGAATTCATAATCAGGATATAAAGCTATGGAAGAAGACTCTGCAAAAAGCCCTGTCTTTTTCACCAGAACATATTTCTTGTTATCAGCTTTCACTGGATGAAAGAACTCCTCTTTACAAAAGGTATAAACAAAGCGGTTTTTCTCTGCCCGAAGAAAATGCGCAGGTAAAATTCTTCATGACTACAGCCGATCTTCTGGAAGAATCTAGCTATATCCACTATGAAGTATCCAACTTTGCCCGTTCCAATAATCTGCGATCCAGGCATAACATGAAATACTGGCAGCACACACCCTATCTGGGATTAGGTCCCGGAGCGCATTCTTATCTCCATCAAAAACGCTGGTGGAATTTGCCTTCGGTCAATGGTTACCTCAAGAAAATCAAACAGGGTACGTTGCCTGTGGATAATTCTGAAGAGCTCACGCTAGAGCAACTCCAACTGGAAGCTTTGTTTCTGGGACTGCGCACAAAAGCTGGAATAGACCTCAAGCTTTATAAGAGCAAATATAAAACCGATTTGCTCATTGAGAAGAAAATGATAATTGATAAACTTCTGGAAAATAAAATTTTGAAATTAAATAGAGGGTTTCTGACTCCAACGCGAGCAGGATTGGCTATAGCGGATAGTCTGGCGTTGATTTAATAAAACAACTCTCATGCTTGCAATATCTTCACTTTTGACGTAATTGTTCTGTCAACTTTTGAAGAGGCAGATAGTTTGAAACAGCATTATTTCCTGATCGCCCTAATGATGGCAATGATTACAACAAGCTGCATACCCGCGGCAATTGGTATGTTCAGTTGGTATAATTTGACGATCAAAGATGAAAAGCAAATACTCGCCGATAAATCGGAATGCGAACAAAAAGCAATGAAGATTATCGAAAACAGAAAAGCCGAATTCCCAGCCAAAGAAAGCGCTGAAACCACGATATCTGTAATCGATCAAATATTTCAACAGGAATTTACAGACTGCATGAAGGCCAAAGAATATTATAAAGTCGCTGCCAAACCGAAACCTTAATACCAATTCTAAATCAAAGCGCTATCTTTGTTGGCAACACCTGCCCGGTGCATAACCTGAAGGTCACGAGTAACCTGAAGGTCACAAGTGCCTGGGTCATCGGCTTTCTCAACGTATTACTTCCGGGAGTGCATCCCCAAAAGGGGGCACAAAAAAACAGATCATTTCCTTACCGGTGAGCTACGCCATTAAGGCGTGGCGCACATACGTCTCGTCGCCTTCTCCTTGCCGCCTCGATATCATCTTTAATTTAGAATTGGTATAAGATAGCTGTGGGAAAGATGCTAAAGATTCGTTTTGCCTACATGCCGGTGAGTTTTTTCTACAAGATCGCCCTTAAATCCAATATATAAAGTACTGTTTTCCATTTCATTCTGGGCAAACGGAATGCGCAGACCATAAATTTGCGTATAATTGTAAATCCAGATTTCCAGATCGTTTGCCATTTTTATAATTTGGCCGGGCTCACCGAGAAGTTTCAACGTGTCTTCTTTGGTTGTTTTACCAATGGCCAGTTCATGAGTAATCAGTTCGTCTTTAACTCTTACCGGACCCTGACCTACTGCACAGCCCCAAAGCATTTGAGATAAAAGCAGAATAACAAAAAATAGTTTAATGCAATTATGTCTATTCATAAATATTCAAGAATTACTGTTTGCAAAATTACCAAGTTCTTAAAAATTACGATGATTTTAACATGTTTTAATATTTTATTCTTCTTTTTTATTCCCCACTCACAATCACAGGTATGAACTCCAAAGCTTACTTTGGGATCTGTTTCCAAATCTTGCTTTGGAGTTCGTACCCGTGATTATCATATTAGATGTCAATCTGCTGTGGCGCTAACTCGCGTCTTGCATAATCTTCATAAATTTTTTCTTTAATAAACAAGTCATATAAATCCTTGTCTATATCGTTATCCTTAACCATAAACTCCATTATTATCAAGGCTTCGTTAATGTTTTTACCTTTTTTATAAGGTCTGTCCTTGGCAGTAAGCGCCTCAAATATATCGGCTATGGCAATTATTCGCGATTGCAGAGAGAGCTCGTTGCCTTTGAGCCCAAGCGGATAACCACGACCATCAATTTTTTCATGGTGGGCGGCCGCATATACGGCAACATGAGGCATTTTTTTCGGGAACGGAAGCTGCGACAACATTTTATATGTGCTCAACACGTGGTTGTTGATAATATCCCTTTCCATTTCATTGAGAGTACCGTAGCGGATACTCAAGTTGGTTATTTCCTCATCGGTTAAAAGCGGATAAGTCTTTCCGTCAGCATTCCATTTACGTACGGCAATTTCTTTTATACGGTCAATCATTTTATCCGTTGTAAATTCATTGCCCCGGTTGACTTTTGTTAAAAATTGATATTCTTCATCCAGCGCTTTAATTGCTTGTTCAGCCGCTTCTTCGGACATCAAACCGGAATATTTTTTATCCTTTTTCGTTGGCTTTCTCATCAACAAATAATCTCTTTTGAGCAGCTCCATGCGTGTTTTAACATCTGTAATACGGTCATGCACGGTTTGCAGTTTTGTTGCTTTATCTACAACATATTCGGGCGTGGTGATTTTTCCGACATCATGCAGCCAGGCCGCCATACGCAATTCCTGTAATTCATCATCGGAAAATCTAACATTGGCAAAGGGACCTTCTTGCTCTTCATTAATTTTTTTGGCAATGGTCATTGTCAATTCGGCAACACGTCGTACATGACCGCCCGTATAGGGTGATTTCTCATCAATAGCCATGGCAATTGTTCTAATAAATGATTCCAACAGATTTTCCAGATCATGAATCAGCCGGTAATTTGAAAGTGCAACTGCCGCCTGCGAGGCCAGCGATAATGTCATCTCCTGATATTCATAAGAGAAATCTATTATTTCACCGCTGGATGGATCTGTGGCATTTAAGAGCTGCAAAACGCCAATGATATCATCTTCATGATTACGCATTGGCAGAACCAGCATTGATTTGGAGCGGTAGCCTGTTTTTTGATCAAATTCTTTTGTCCCTTCGAAATTAAAGCCCTCGGCATTATAGACATCCGCGATATTGACCGCTTCACCGGTTATTGCCACATACGCAGATACATTGGAGTGATTGGGACTTCCATCATCGTTTTTAAGCTTTACCGGCGGCCAGGTGATTTCATCTCCTGTTCCGCCCATGTGTTTTCCTAAAATATCGTTCTGGACAATGTCAAATTTCAGTTCTGTTTCATCATCGGACATTATATAGAGTGTTCCGCCTGTGGCATTGGTGAATTTTCGAGCTTCATCCACGATCATTTCCAAAAGGCGATCCAGTTTTTTTTCCGCAGATAAAGCAGTGCCGATCTGAGTTAGGCGCTTAATGTGTTCTAATTGTTTTTCTATTAATTTGCGGTTTTCAGAAACAATTCCTGCCAACTGACGATTAATTTTGTCGGAATTTACGGAGCGGTGATCATTGTCTTTTGATTTATGGGGCATATCTCACCATTAAATTATATAAAATTTATCTGACTATAACAGAGGGGATTTCTTTTTCAAGGCGTTTTTTTATTCTTTCCAGTTCTTCTTCCAAGTATGTTTTCTCCTGAAGGAAAATTTTTTCCAGTGTTTTTTCCGGAACAAATCTCTGCAAGACATAGCGACGGGCGCCCTTAATATCACCGGCAATTTTCAGAATATCTTTTTCAGTAAGCATTGATTTGACAATAGTTGTACGGAATTCATACGGTATTTTCGACTGCAAAATAATATTAATGCATTCTTTTATCTTTTCCTGATCTACCGACGATTTGACGGCATTATTATACTTATCCAACGGCGCTTTTATATCCATAGCAATAAAATCGAGCAGCTTTTCGGCAAGCAATTTGGCAACAACTTGCGGCTGAGAACCATTGGTATCCAGTTTTACTGCATAACCCATTTTTTTTATTTTCCTGATAAATGATATTAATTCTTTTTGGAGAGTCGGTTCTCCACCGGAAATCGTTACAGCATCCAGTTTTCCTTTTCGCATCTTTAAGAATTTAAATATTTCCTTTTCATCAAGACATGGGCCAAATAATTTCGGTTCTACCAATTCCGGATTATGACAGTAAGGACACTTGAAATTGCAGCCCTGTAAAAAGACAATGGCACTGATCAAACCGGGGTAATCAATTAGTGATATTTTTTGCAGGCCGCCGATTTTCATTTTGTCCATTTCCTGAGAAAATTATACACACCTACACACCGAAGAATTAAAGATCTTCGCCATCTTCATAAAACTTTAGTTATTGGAACCGGAATTCCCGCCGGGAGTCAAACTCCTCTTGCTTACCTTTATTCCACTGCTTGACTGGCCGCAAATAACCGACCACACGGGAGTAAACTTCGCAATCATCGGCACAGGTCGGACACTTTTCCTGCTCCCCTTTGAGATACCCATGTGATGGGCAGACACTAAAGGTGGGAGTAAAGGTAATGTATGGCAGGTGATAATTGGAACATATTTTTTGAACTAATCTCTTTACCGCGTTGGGGTCATCTATCCTTTCACCGGCAAAAGTATGGAATACCGTGCCTCCTGTATATTTTGACTGGATTTCATCCTGCAAATCCAATGCTTCAAAAATATCATCGGTGTAATTGACCGGCAATTGAGTAGAGTTGGTATAAAACGGTTCAGCATGTTTAGATTTTCCGTCACTGGCGCAAATGATATCTTGATATTTTTCTTTATCAATCTTCGCCAGGCGATAGGATGTGCCTTCCGCCGGCGTTGATTCCAGATTATAGTTATTTCCCGTTTCTTTCTGGAAATCGATTAGCTTGTTTCTCATAAAATCAAGAACCTGCTTTGTAAATGCCTGGCCTTCTTCAGAGGCAATGTTTCTGCCCAACAGGTTAAGACAGGCTTCATTCATGCCGACAAGCCCGATCGTGGAAAAATGATTTTTCCAGAATTCGTTAAATCTTTCCTTTACATTACGCAGATAATACTTGGTGTATGGATAAAGATTACCATCAGTAAACTTCTCCAGCACCTTTCTTTTCGTTTCCAGGCTTTCTTTGGCTGTTTCCATAAGATTTTCCAATTGTTGGAGAAAATCTTTTTTGGATTTAGCCAGATAACCGATACGCGGCATATTGATGGTAATAACACCGATGGACCCGGTCAGCGGATTGGAGCCGAAAAGGCCGCCGCCTCTCATTTCGAGCTCGCGGTTGTCAATACGCAAGCGGCAGCACATACTGCGGGCATCTTCCGGGTTCATATCGGAATTGATGAAATTGGAAAAATAGGGAACGCCGTACTTAGCAGTCATTTCCCATAAGTCATGCATATTGGGGTCATCCCAATTGAAATCTTTAGTCACGTTGTATGTAGGAATCGGAAAAGTGAAAACTCTGCCTTTGGCGTCACCTTCCGCCATAACCTGTAAAAAGGCTTTATTAAAGAGGTTCATTTCCTCCTGAAATTCTTTATAGATCTCTTTTTGCGGCTGGCCACCGATAATCACATTCTGGTCCGAATAATATTTGGGAACGGTAACATCGAGAGTTACGTTGGTAAAAGGCGTCTGGAAGCCGACTCTGGTCGGCACATTAATATTAAAAATAAATTCCTGCAGCGCCTGTTTGACTTCCACAAATTTCAAACCATCATAGCGAATGTACGGCGCCAGAAGGGTATCGAAGTTGGAGAAAGCCTGCGCTCCTGCCGCCTCTCCCTGCAATGTGTAAAAGAAATTAACCACCTGCCCTAAAGCGCTACGCAGATGCTTGGCCGGTTTGCTCTCTACCTTACCGGAAACACCGCGGAAACCCTGTAAAAGAAGATCATATAAATCCCAGCCGACACAATAGACGGAAAGCAAGCTTAAATCATGAATATGAAAATCACCATCGTTATGCGCTTTCCTTATTTCCGGGGTATAAATTTCATTCAACCAGTAAACCTTACTGACTTCGGAAGAAATATAATTATTCAAACCTTGCAGGGAATAATCCATATTGCTGTTTTCATTTATCTTCCAATCTGCTTTTTTCAGGTATTGATCAACAAGATCAACTTCCATTTTATTAGCAATATCACGTAAGCGCGCATGTTGATCACGATAAATAATATAAGACTTAGCCGTTTTACGATAAGAGGAAGGTAAAAGTACTTCTTCGACTATATCCTGAATTTCCTCAACATCCAAAACTCTGCTATCAAACAGCTTTTCCGCCAGGCTTAAAACTTTGATCGTTAGTTTGCGTGCCTCCTTAATATCAAATTCACCGGTGGCAGCGCCGGCCTTGGCAATGGCGTTGGTTATTTTTTCCGCGTTGAACGTGACTAGACGGCCGTCCCTCTTCTTAATTTTTGTATTCATTTACCCCCCCATAAACAATAAAAACAAAAATAATTGCTGCCCCTCGTTGACGCTATATATTGGGGTCGAAAAAGAGAATACCACTACATATAGTCATTATCAAGTAAAAAATTCAATTTTATTCTAATTATTTTAACCTTGTCCTTGCTTTTTAAAAATATGACGCTTAAGAAAGATAAAAAATAGCTATTTGAGGAAATATTCTTGCCAATTGATAAAGCAAAAATATCGGATATAAAGGGATTTTTAAATGAACGAGAGGCGGATTATCTCTATCGGCTTGCCCTTACGGTCGCCAAAGCGGGGCCATGCCTCGAAATCGGCAGTTATTGTGGTAAATCTGCTGTTTTTATCGGTAGTGCCTGCAAAGAAAATGGCTCAATTCTATTTTCTATTGACCACCATTGCGGCTCGGAAGAGCAACAGCCCGGTGAAGCTTACTTTGATCCGGACTTATTGGACAAAGAAACGGGAAAAATTGATACTCTGCGTTTTTTTCGCAAAACTATTGCCGATTTTAATTTGGAAGATACAGTTGTCCCGATTATCGGCCGTTCGGAAACCGTGGGAAAATACTGGCAGATACCTTTAAGTTTCGTCTTTATTGACGGCAGCCACTCCTATGAATCCGTACTCACGGATTATCAGACCTGGTCAAAACATATTTTTCCTGAAGGTTATCTGGTTTTCCATGATATTTTTCCCGACCCTGCCAAAGGCGGCCAGGCGCCTTATCAGGTTTATCAACTGGCGGCAGCATCAGGCTTATATGATGTACTACCAATGTTCGAATCATTGGGAATACTAAAACGCAAAAGATGAGGATAATTAATTTATGAGCATTTTCAATCTAAAAGGAAATAATAAAAAAATTCTTATCACTATTGCTGCCGGTATTATGGGCAATTTACTTGCGTATCTCTCCAGCCTTCTTACGCCCATGCATCCACAAATCAGTTTTGACTTTTCCCATCTGGCAACATTTATGATTGCCATAGCTTTAGGACCTGTCTATGGTTTCCTAGCTGGTGCTATTTCTTCGATACAACCATATATTCAATATTCCGTACTGGGAATTTACGGCCCGTTTTTCGGCCTGGCTATAATTTTCGGCAAGGCCATGACCGGCTTTTTCTGCGGACTACTCAGAAATAAGATGCCCACATTTTTAGCTATTAACCTGGCTTATATTCCGGAATCTATTTTTACACTGGGTTTTTCTTTGTTGATGAGAATTCTATTGCCAGCGGGCACCATGAGTTGGGAAATAATAAACGGTATTCTTATGGAAGGCTGGGTAGAGGTAATTATCTTCTCCTTTATTATAGATAACGTTGTGCGCAAAAAAGTAATTGAGACGGCGGTTTTGATGCTGGAAATATTTATCATCATGTTCCTTGTTCATAAGGAATTTATTCATACACTTCTTGTTCTTCTCCTTATCACCCTTTTCACGCTGATCCTGTTTGAATTCATCACCCCGCTAATTAAAAAGAACTATCAGGAAGATAAAGATGAGAAAATTGATATCGATAAGAAGTGATTTTTAGAATATCGTTAATTGTTACTCTGGCCAGCTACAGATACAATCACCATTGTGATTTGTTATTTTCAAATAACCTTTCCGGGCATAATCACTGATTGTTTTCTTGACTATGGCAGAATCCGTATTCGTAGCCGCAGTTATTCTGTCGCACAATTCCTGTAAGGCTTTTTCATCGGAACCTTGAAATATATTAGATTTGATAAAGCCGTATTTTTCGATCAGGTCATTTTTCAATATCTGATAACTCAGTTGCAAACACCAGTGGCCTTCGACCTGTATATTTTCCAGCGGTGTATTCGTGCCCATCTGATAACCGCGTAATTGCCTCTGCCAGTCATCATCAATTTCTTTATCAAAACGGGCGACAAATTCTCTCATCTCTTCTGGCGATACTGCCGCAGTTCGGACAATGGCATCGTTGGCATCATACTTTGCCCAGTCGTCAGTCAAGATTTGTAAATCATATTTCTGAACCTTTTCCCGCACTGTAGTTCCCGGAAAAGGCGCTAAAAAATGGTAGCCGTAAACTATGCCGAGGCTTTTGGCAAATTCTTCGGTCTGCGCCAGAGTCTCTTTTGTTTCACCCGGCAGTCCGACTATAAATGATGCATGCGCGATCATCCCCGCCTGTTTACACATTTGCACGGCTTTCCGTACTTGTTCAAGATTAATCCCCTTTTTAATTGTTTTGAGTATTTCGGGATTGCCGGTTTCCACCCCAAAACTGACGCTGTCACAACCGGCCTGCGCCATTATCTCCAGCATTTCCTGACCTACTGTATCTACACGGGCAAAGGCGCTCCAGCTGAAACGCAAACCACGCGCCATTATCCCTTTACATATTGCGTCAACCCGTTCTTTATCAGTGGCAAAAAGGTCATCGGCAATATTGATACGCTCAAAACCAAGTTTAATGATCTGCTCGATTTCATCTAAGACATTTTGCGCTTTACGGCGGCGAATTTTGCTGCCGACCATCTTGCGTCCCACACAAAATATACAGGCATTGGGACAGCCGCGCCCGGTGATTATGCTGACCGGAAACCCTAAAGCCCGATAGCGTGAAACCGGTAATAGATTACGCGCCGGAAGGGGAATATTATCCACATCGGCAATAAAGCCTCTTTTACCGTTATCGATAATCTCGCCATTTTGCCTAGAAGCAATTCCGCAGATATTCCTCCATTGTTTTTTATCGCTTAATGCCGGCGTGATTTCCCTGATGGCATCTTCCGCTTCTCCTGAAAATATCAAATCAATTTCCGGATACTGTTTCAATGTCTGTCTTGCGCAAAAAGACACATGCGGTCCGCCCATCATTGTGATTATTTCCTGATCAACGCTTTTCACGTCTTGCAGAATGCGTTGCGCTTCATAGAAATTCATAGTGACTGAGCCGATACCGACAGCGTCAGGCTGAAAGTCTGCTAATTGGTTGGCTAGTTTTTCTTTGGAGTAACCGGAAACGATATAATCGAATATTTTAACTTCCGCTCCGGCGGCAATAAAAGCCGCCGCTACATAAGTTATTCCCAGCGGCGGAGAGGGAATTTCAGTGAGTGGATAGGGAGCAGCAATTATTGCAACACGCAATGGTCAATCTCCTTGACGGGGGAATAGCAGTGATCTGATCCAGCCGGCTATAGTGTTCCCCTTCATCTGCTCCCGATCAATGATGGCAAAATCTCTGGCGAGTTTTGTTGGATCGGCAAACCATTCGGTTCGCGATTTCAGCTGTTTTTCGGGATCGAGATATTTCAGAACGGCAGCAGGATTGCCTGCGGCAATAGCATTAGCGGGGATGTCTTTAACTACGATGGCTCCGGCGCCGATAACCGCATTATCACCAATTGTCACACCTTTACTGATAATGGCACTATCGCCAATCCAGACATTGTTGCCAATCTTTACGGCTTCGGTATTGCCGATAGATAAGCTGCGGTCATATATGTCATGCCAATCGGAATCAGTAATAGAGACACTCTGCGCCATCATGCAGCCCTCGCCTATCGTTATTGCCGTAGCCGACATAATGCGCGTACCCGGGCATACTAAACAACACCGGCCAATTTCAATTTTCCCCGAGTTTTTATTGTGCGACCAGACGGTAAACCTGACTTTCTTATCCGGTGTGGCAATGACCGTTGTGTAATCACCCAGCGAAACCGGCCCGCCAAATATTTCCACCTGCCACGGCTTCATAAAGTGCAGGCCGCGGCCAAAATACTCGCATTGCGGCGCTAAAAAATAGTAGGCATACCACCTTTGAAATTTATTATATAAATGTTTAAGATAATATGGACGGTGATCTCTTCTCATATTTAATCATTTTAAATTATTGCGTATTTTTAAGTTTCGCTGCCCAGTACCGATGATTAAAGAGTTGCGAAGCTGGGGTTATTTCATTTAAAGCATCCCACGCCAAAAGAACTGCCGCTGCCGTCCAACCGGTTTTTTCTTCCGGCCAGATCACACCATCGGGAAATGTAACACCCATCCAGAAAGAACCGTCAGAAAATCTTTTATCACCCAGCCAACTGAATACCATTTTTGCCCGCGGCAGATCATCAATGGCGGCCAGAGTCAAAACTAACTCTGCCGTTTCTGCTATTGTCGCCCAGGGACGGTCGGAAACACAGCGCACACCCCATTCAGGCTCAACAAATTTCTCCCAGTATTTATCAATCCGCTTTTTCGCTTCCGCGCCGCTGACAGCGCCGCATAAAACCGGATAATACCAATCCATCGAAAAGCGGAATTTAATCATATTGAAAAGATTGGGCTTGTTCTTAATTGCCATACCCAGAATCTTATGAGCCGCTTGCCATTGCGGTTGTTGTTTCCCCAGAATTTCAGCAATAGCCAGCGCACATTTAATACTCATGTAAATTGAACTGCAACCGGTAAGCAATGCCATCCGATCAATTACGTCTTCTTTGTTTCTGGCCCAGAAGATCTCGCCTTCGGGAGCCTGCATGTTTACGGCGTATTGTATGCCTTGGGATACCGCAGGCCACATGGATTCTAAAAATTGTACATCACGGGTAATCAGATAATGGTGGAATACTCCTACAGCCATGTATGATGAAAAATTAGTGTCTTTGGTGTAGTCGATGATTTCTCCGTTTTTAATACCTGACCACCAACTCCCATCAGGCAATTGCGATTCCCTAAGCCAATTGTATGCCCGCAGCGCTTCTTTATAATAACCGCTGATGCTTAATCCCATGGCGCTTTCAATATGATCCCAGGGATCTGTCTTCCCACCTTGCGACCACGGAATTTCGCCATTTTCTTTTTGGATGGAAGCAATAAAAGCTCCCAGCTCTTCGGCAGAAATGAGACTCGATGCTTCGCTCAGGGAAAGATTGTATTTCATTGATCAGCCTTTCTTTAGATATAATACAATACTTTTTCCCAGAACAGGATTCAAGAGTTCTTCCAGCATTCTCGTGAAAAAAGGTTTATGCATAATATCCCACTCCAGAAACTTCTTATAATTTCGGACAAGCCAGTTTTCTTCGTTTTTCAAGCCGACAAGACACTTCAGCCACCAGTAAGGCGCATGCAGCGCATGCTTGTAATTTATCTTCCAGCATTTTATTCCGTGTTTCATCAGCATTTTACGCAAGCTCTTCTTCGTGTAAATGCGGATATGCCCCCCTTCGGCATTATGATAGGCAGGAGAAATCAACCAGCAGATTCTTTCCGGATAATAGCGGGGAACACTGATGATTAGCTTACCCTGTGGCTTTAAAACACGCACCAGCTCCTGCAGAGCATCATGGTGCTGAGGTATATGCTCCAGCACCTCCGAACAGATGACACAATCAAATGATTCATCGGCAAAAGGCATTTTGTTGATATCCGCCTTCATAACGCTGAAATCGTTGGTTGCGGCATCGGACATTTCCTGCAACGATAAATATGCATCATTTAATTCTTTTTCGTTCGTATCAATACCGATTATTTTTAATTGCGGAATTCTTGCCAATTCGCGCAGGTGCCTGCCAGTTCCACAGCCTGCATCAAGAACAACACTCTGCGGCTGCAATTTTAATTCAGGAATATCTACGGTGACCATCGATTGCCTCTCTGTACACACCTTCTACTTCTCGGGCAGCCCTCTGCCAGTTAAAGACGGAATTAACGCGTTCCAGACCTGCCTGAGCTAATTTATTCCGGTACTCCGGATTATCCAGCAGATTGTTTATGGCATTGGCCAGCGCATCGGCATCCGCCGGAGGAACCACAATTCCTGCATCTCCCACCACTTCCGGCAATGCTCCGCCGCTTGTACTGATGAGCGGTACTCCACAGGCCATAGCCTCTAACGCTGGAATGCCGAAGCCCTCATATAAAGACGGCACGCAAGCTATAGTGGCTGCTGCATAGTGCCTCGCAAAATCATCATTGCTGATTCGTCCGGTAAAATGAACAATATCGCCTACACCTAATTTCCCGACGAGCTTGCGGATAACGCTATCCTTTTTCGGTTCACCTATTACGGTTAATGTCAGCGGTCTTTTCTTCCTCACGATGGATACAGCTTCCAATAAATAACGCAATCCTTTAAGCGGTGTATCCGCACTATTGGTGACAATAAGAGAATTATCCGGCCTACTGGGATTTTGGATAGGATAAAAGTACTTCATGTTGACGCCATTGGGCACAACACGAAATTTCGACTCACAAATTGCAAATTCCCGCGCGATATCTTTTTTGGCGCATTCGGATACGGTGATGATATGCGAAAGCTTTCCGGCCACCTTTTTTTGCATTCTGATAAATGAATACCAGCGTTTTATTTTTATTTTTTGATATAGAGACTTTGCCGCTTTGATCTCTTCATATTTATCCACTGTTATGGGATGATGAATTGTCGCAATTGTCGGAATGCCGCTTTGGGCAATTATGTCGATGCCGTAGGCCAGACACTGATTATCATGAATAATATCATAACTTGCCTGATGCTTCTGCAAATAACGCTGAGCGCGCACACCAAACGTATAGGGCTCCGGAAAACCGCCGCTGCACATACTTAGAAATTCATACATATTCAGAGGCTTTGCAAGATCACGGATTTTTTTGACATGAAAAAGATGATCGGGATTATAGAGATCAAGGCTCGGCAATTTATGTAATTTTACCTGCGCATCGAGATGGGGATAAGGCGGGCCGGATAATACGTCCACACTATGCCCACGTTCAGATAGCGCCTTGCTTAAATGTTGAACATAAACGCCCTGACCACCGGAAGCGGGATTGCCCCGATATGTCAAGAGGCATATTCTTAAAGGGCGTTTATCCTCATGCATTTTCAGGCACTCGCCTTCTGCACAAGCTTTTGTGAATTGGCAAACATAGCGACTATCTCATCGGTTGTCAAACCAGCGCCATGCGCAATTTTAGTAGCCATTTCCGGGCCAACAAAGTCAGCCGGTGCATGGGCATCATTATCCAGCACAAGCTGCGCCTTATGTTTGCGGGCCATTTGGGCAACATGGCCGTTGCTTAAACAATGGCCTTTGCGTGTAGTTATTTCCAGATAAATATTGCGCGATGCCGCAAGCCTTGCCTCTTCCTCCGTTAAAAGGCCGGGATGCGCAAGAATATCTATATCCGCCTTAAGCGCCGCCAGATTCGTTCCTTCGGGAACAGGCTCGACCAGTGTCTGGCCGTGCACAACGATTATTTTTGCTCCCAGCTTACGGGCTTCTTTAGCCAGATCAGCGATATCCCGCGGGTCAACATGCGTCAGTTCAATTCCCGGTAAAACTGTTATATTGCCTTTTTCTGTAATTTTCAGACAGACTTTAATAATCCGGGGAATAATGAAATCAAGATTGGAATGATCGGCATGATCGGTAATTGCGATTGTTTTATAACCCGCGGCATATGCCCGCTGGGCCAGTTCCGTCGGGATTAAATCACCATCACTAAAAATGGAATGGGTGTGCAGATCAATCATTATAAACATCCTCTATATTCTGAATATATTTGTATATTAAACGAATAAGAATTTAGCAAATTTATAACCGCTAGTCAATGAAGATATGGAGGCTATGAGAATTAGTATATTGCGGTAATGTCACATCTTCTGTCATTCCGTCGAAGGACGGAATCCAGAAAAATAAACGGTAGAAAATAGCCAATGGAAAAGGGAAAGAAAACTGTCATTTCAAGACCTGGCCTATTCCCGCCTAATTGTCTTTCTCAATAGTCAAAGGCAGACCCGACCCCTTTGATCTTTTTTGGGACCACTTCCGCTTTAGACGTCAGCTTGAACGACTTGTCAGCAGGCGGTTACACCTCCTGGAACTGCACCGAATGTTGTGTCATGAAAGACTTGAGGATATCAACATGGATACAATGTCCAACATGCAAAATTGCAGTGTCGTGGACATGCTTCTTTTGACCATTACGAAGCACCGCTTTGTCAACATCAAAGTCTAGATCAAGGTGGTTGGTGGCAGACTGCATTCCCCAAACTTGTCCTTCAAAGTCGAATGCTGGTCCCCCGCTTTGGCCCCGAAGTCCTGGAGTGCTCATTTCGAATCCGAAAACCTGGCCTGACTGAGAAAGGAGATGACGCGTAAGCATGCCTTCAATGGGAAAGATCGGAGTAACATCCTTGCCGGTGTTGGCCCACTGAATTGAATCGGTAATTTGATCATAAGTGAAGTTGGAGAACTCGGGAAAGGGAAAGCCGAGACGGCAGAGGAATTTTCCTTGCTTTAGACCAACGGTCTTACGGGGGAAAACTGGAAAAGAGTGTGGATGTAACTTTGTGTAGTTCGTAAAATGGATAAGAGCAACGTCGAAGTCCGGATGAGCAACAATCTGAAAACTGAGTGGGCCTTCGATGCAGTTGATAAAACTGTTCCTGATCTCAAACAATTCATTGCGCGAAAGAGCGTACTTCTTCTCGAGATCCTTGAGGATTTGTTTGTCCTTTTTCTTTCCTCGCATCGACGCGAAATCAGCTTCAAAATCGGATTTGCGCTTGGCGATCTTATCGCCGTTTACAATAAGAGCGGCAACATGCTTACAAGTCAATGCCCATCCATCTGCATTGACAAAGAAGAGGCTGGCGGCGCCGGGAATTACTTCAACGGAGCCATAGTATCCCTGGATTGAATGAATGGGTCTTGTGAATTGGCTAGCTACTTCGATGGCGTGTATGAACATATGGCCTCCCATAAGAGTGACCGCCGATTAACAATGTTTATATGTATCTTTATCACGGGTATGAACCCTGATTCCGCAGCACGCTGCGGGATATCATACCCTCCGCTTCGCGGGATTGTTCAACTTACCAATTCCAATACGCTTCGCTTTCGGAATTTGAGTTTCACGAATAAAAACCTAAACACTGCAAATTGAGGGTATAACGCTACTCATATTATGCTTTCTGGATTCCCCAGTCACCCTACATACGCCGGGCAAAGAGCCGGGGAATGATAAATGCTATGCCGGTTTGCGGAAGACGACCTGGATGTCGCCTGTCGCGCGCTCACGAAAAGCGGCTTCACACATGGCCAAGTAATAAATCCATTTGCGCTGGAAGACTTCATCAAATCCCAGCGAGTTGACCTTATCCAGGTTGCGCATGAATGATTCCCGCCAGTCTTTAAGCGTCCGGGCGTAATGCGTGCCGATATCTTCCAACTGTTCCATCAACAAACTGGTATGACGGGTTACGGCTTGGGACATCGCCGTTACAGAGGGTAGATGGCCGCCAGGGAAAATGTGCTTCTGAATCCAGTCTGTATTACGCCTGTAAAACTCATATCTCTGATCAGGGATGGTAATCACCTGGATGACCAGCCTTCCCGCCGGTTTGAGCAGCTTATCGCAAGCCGTGAAGAACGTTCCCAGATATTTATGGCCGACCGCTTCGAGCATTTCGATGGATACAATCTTGTCAAACAGACCCGCCACATGACGATAGTCTTTAAACAGAATGGTGATTTTATCCTGTAGGCCGGCCTGCAAAACACGCTCCTGCGCCAGATGATACTGTTCTTTGGAAACGGTAATGCCGGTGACCCGGCAGCCTGTCTGTTTAACCGCTTCTATAGCGAAACCGCCCCAACCGCACCCGACTTCCAGAACGTGATCTGTTGATTCGATATGCGCCTTGTCGATGATGCTTTGCAGTTTGCGGTGCTGCGCATCTTCACAGGTATCGCTCTCGCCACGGTAAATGCCGCAGGAATACAGCATGGTCGGATCCAGAAAGGTCTGGAAAAAATCGTTGCTCAGGTCATAGTGCTCGCCGATGTTCCGGCGCGACCCGATGAGCGTGTTGGCGTGAAGCGCGTGCATGAGTCGGTCTTTCTGACGAACCAGCCAGGCCGTGGCCATGTTCCCATTGGCCAGCGCCGGACGATTTTTAATCAAGACACTAAACAACGCCGGGATATCATCCGTATCCCAGAGACTCTTCATGTAAGCTTCGCCCAAGCCCACATCGCCGCCAAGAACCGCGTCTTTAAAAAAGCGATAGTCATGGATGGTCATCTGAGCCTGAAGTGGTGAGTTCTTATCGCCGAAATGCCGCGCATTGCCGTCCGGCAGATAAAACGTGAGACCGCCCGTTTTGATTTTATTGAATAAATTGATAACTAACTTCATGCAAGATCGTTCAAAGATAGTCGGCATTTTACTTTGGGCTATATTCAGAGGAGACTGGGAATTTTTTTTCATACAGCGCCCCCTTTCTTTAAAAGCAGAAATGTTGCCGAAACCCGGCAGATATTTTTTTCTTTATCATCCGTTACCAAACAATCGCCAATAATCAGGCTTTGCCCCTTTTTAAAAACGGTGGCAGTCGCAATAAGCTCTCCGCTGCTCACTCCCGCCAGAAAATTGCTCTTGAGTTCAATGGTGGTTAAACCTTCATCCGGCGCTAGTTGAGACATCATTGCGTGCGCTATTGCCTCATCGGCCAAAGCAACAATAAGTCCCCCTTGCACTGCTCCCGCCCCTTGCAGGTATTCCGGACGTACCGGCATACTGAATTGTGCATATCCATCCGCAGACTTCGTCAACTTTATTCCCATGAAATCCAAAAAGGGATTCAAACCTTTCTGGTCGGCTTTTATTTTTTCGAGATATTTTTTATAATCAGTAATAATCGGCCTCCGGTAAATAGAACAAGGGGTTGCAACCCCTTGTTCTGGATTCACCCTAAAGGGCACTTCGCCCCGGTCGAGCCGGGGAATGACAAATTTTGAATAATGTTCTAAGCTATTACATTATAAGCTAATGGATCAAGAGGAGAACCGGCCACAAATACACGGGTTGCCAGTTCCCGATCGAGCATCAGAATGCCTTCTTTTGATGCTTCCACCAGTGCCAGTTCCCGCGACACTTTTTCCGTATTCTTTTCTTCTTCGATTTGCTCATTTAAAAACCAGGCAAGAAGGGGCTCCGATGTATAATCATTTTCTTCACGGGATATTTTGGTCAGGTTATTGATCTTCGCCGTAATGAATTTTTCATGCTCATAGGCATCCTGCCATGCTTCCAGCGGTTTTTTCCAGGTAGTTTTAATCTGTTTCAAATCCAGCAGCGTAACATTTCCTCCCCGATCCAGTATATGATCGAAGAATTTCATGGCATGAATCATTTCTTCATGCGCCTGGCAGCGCATCCAGTGCGCCATGCCATCCAGATTTTGCGCATGAAAATAAGCAACCATGGATAAATAAATATAGTATGATTCGAGTTCATTCTTTATTTGCTCGTTCATTGCGTTTCTAATTTTTTCTCCTATCATTTCCGCCACCTTCCCTTTCTAATCTATTTAATTAATATACTTTAATATCTTAACAAATTCTCTCATCATTTTCCAGCTAATACCAATTCTAAATTAAAGCGCTATCTTTGTTAGCAGCGTCGTCGGGTTCCTTAACGTATGTACAACGCGTGACCTTTAGGTTATACGCCTCGTCGCCTCCTTCTTGCCGCCTCAATATCATCTTTGATTTAGGAATGGTAAAACATAAATCACGAGTATTTTACCCCTGCTTATACGGGATAATTCGGTTAACAAACTATTTTTCCCGACGAATTACATGTACAGCCGTAGCCTTAAAAGAAGCAACAACAGAATCATCTTCTTGCAAACTCAAATCCTCGCAGGAATTTTTGGTAATATAGGCAACCAGAGGAAAGCCGCAATCTAAAATCAGTTTATTAAATATACCCTGATTATGCACTTTTTTAACTTTTGCGGGAAAGAAATTACGGGCGCTATATTTATTTTGAATTTCCCGGCTAATCATGATGTTCTCCGGTCGGAGGCAACAATAAACTTTTTCACCACCGGCATAGTTTCCGGTTGCTTCTATTGTCTTGTCTTTGACGGTGATCATCATTATGCCATCATGATTGCTCTTAACAATACCTTCTAAAATAGTTTCTGCTCCGACAAAATCCGCCACAAATTCGTTCACCGGTTGATTGAATACTTCCGCTGCCGTCCCAATCTGAATAATTTTACCATTATTCATTACAGCAACATCGTGCGCCAATCGCAATGTTTCTTCACGATTATGCGATGCTATTACTGCGGTAATTTTTGTTTTTTCCAGTATACGCTGCAAATCATCAATTATCCCTTCATTTGTAGGAGGGTCGAGAGAACTAAATGGCTCATCCAACAGTATCAGTTGCGGTTTAAGGGCAAAAGCGCGTGCCAGAGATACTCTTTTGGCTTCACCGCCGGACAGATTTCTTGCTGATCTTTGAGCCAAATTATTTACCCCGAAATAATACAGGGCTTCTTCAACGTCCGCTTTTATATTATTATTTTTACCGCGCAGTTTAAGACCGAGCGCCACATTTTTATAAACTGTTTCATCGAGTAGTAATGACTCCTGAAAGACTACAGAACAGTTTCTCCTTAACATCAGACGATCTTTGCCTGATTTAATCGATATTCCCTGATAATTTAATCTTCCTTTTTGAAACTTCAGTAATCCAGCCAGCGTCAAAAGCAGACTTGATTTTCCGGCGCCATTGGGACCGATTAAAACCAGGATTTTACCGGCAGTGACATTTAATTTTTCAATATCAAGAACGGTTACGCTTCTCCGATCCAGAACAAGATTATTAACTTGCATTAAAATATTATTTGTCATCTCGGGCGTTGCCTTTGCTGAATTTGCGTAAGAATAAGATTAACACAGAAAGCAAGAAGCAATAAAATAATGCCCAAAGCTATAGCAATATCAAAATTTCCTTTACTTGTTTCCATGACCGTTGCCGTTGTTAATACACGGGAGTATCCTTTGATATTGCCACCGACCATAATGGATGCGCCGACTTCGGAAATCACACCGCCAAAACCAGCCATTACCGCAGCCAAAAGCGGCAACCGCGCTTCTTTAATCAGAACCCAGACCATTTGCAGACGTGTTGCACCTAAAGATAAAATTTGCAGACGCAAATTTTCGGGCAAGTGCTGAATGGCAGCAAGAGAAATTCCCATAACTATCGGTGTGGCAATAATAGCCTGGGCAATAATCATCGCAGAAGGCGTATAGAGAATTTCCAAAAATCCCAGAGGACCATTGCGCCAGATTAAGACTGTGACGAAAAGACCAACGACGACCGGCGGCAGCCCCATACCGGTATTAACTAAACTGATGACAATTTTTTTACCGGGAAAGTTAATAAGAGCAATGGCTGTACCTGCCGATATGCCGAGGAACAGACTAATGAGTGTAGCCAGGCCGGAAATTTTTAACGAGAGAAATGTAATTCCCATTACTTCGGGATCAAAACTGATAATCAGTTCCAACGCCTTCTTTATGCCTTCGCCAATCAGTTCCATAAATTTCTTTATTGCAACCAGTATTTTAAAGAATTGTTATTTTCCTAAATCTTCCACTTTTTTTCGGGCATCGGAAAGAACAAAAGAGAACTGTATTTATATTTGTCATAATCACAAATTATTAATTGTCCCACTTTTATTGATGATCCTTTCTAGATACTTCACCTACGCCACAAAATACACTCCGTTTACGATTACATGACTTGTTTTTTTTACTGGCTGATGATATCAATTCACATTAAAATGTCTTTATAAGATTGCACTTCCTATCAGACTGTTTAAAAGGATTTATCAATGCGTTCATACAGACAAATATTAGCAATATTCATACTGTTTTTATCAGACCTTGTCATTCTTTTTTTTATAGCCTTTCTTTCCGTTGTCATTCGGGATTTTCTTTCCGCTATTATCCCCGGACTTCCCGAGCTTTCGATAAATATCAATTACGGCTGGTGGTTTTTTCCGATATGGCTAGCGATCCTGACGTACGAAGGGGCATATACCAGAAAATTTACGTTCTGGGATGAAGTCAAGATGCTCTGGAAGGTTGCTCTTTTTTCAACGCTCGCAATCCTTGCTGTATTTTTTCTCAGTAAGATGGGCAATACCGTATCGAGAACGGTTATAATCCTTATTGGATTGTTATCACTTTTTATATTCCCTTTATTGAGAACAACGGTGAAACGCGGGCTTGTCAGGTCAGGTATTCTTACCAGCAATGTTCTTATTCTCGGCGCAAACAATACGGGACGTCTCGCACTCAATGCCCTGCGTAGAGAGAAAAATCTTGGATACCGGGTCATCGGCTTTGTCGATGATGACGCTACAACAAAGAAACAGCGCATCGAAGGGGTTAAAGCACATGCGGGCATAGAATGCGTAGAGCGCTACCTCAAAAATTGTGACATCCAGGATGTGGTGATTGCACTACCGCAATTTGATAAAGAGCAACTCTCTCATTTAGTCAATCATCTTCAACATAAGGCAACAAGCATCCTCTACTTTCCCGATTTGGCTGGGATAGCGGTTATGGGTACCGAACTCCGTCACTTTTTTCAAGATCAGGCATTTTCCCTTGAAATCAAGAACAACCTGGCACAGCCGCTTAATTATTATACCAAACGATTTTTCGATTATGTGTTCGGCCTTGTCTTTTTTATTCTGCTCATTATCCCCATCGGAATTATTTCTCTTTTGATCAGGATGACTTCCACAGGGCCTGCTATTCTCAAACAGGAACGTATCGGCAAAAACTGCAGGTCATTCATTTGCTTCAAATTCAGGACTATGTATCATGATGCGGACGAACGGCTGAAAGTAATCCTCTCCAATGATCCTGAGGCCAAAAAAGAATGGGAAACTTACTGGAAACTGAAAAATGATCCGCGGATTACTTCCTTCGGAATGTTTTTGCGAAAGACTTCTTTAGATGAAATACCCCAGATACTCAATATTCTAAAAGGAGAAATGAGTCTTGTAGGCCCCCGTCCTTACGTCCCGCGTGAGTGGGGCTGGCTTAAAGAGTACAGCGAAACGATCAATTGCGTGCAGCCGGGTATAACAGGATTATGGCAAGTGAGCGGCAGGAGCGATTCCTCCCATGAACAACGCCTGACTCTCGACGCATGGTATGTCAGGAACTGGAACCTATGGCTGGATATCGTCATCCTTTTAAAAACGATATCCGTTGTGTTAAAAAAAGAAGGTGCGCGGTAGGAGAAAAAACGGAAGCTATCTCTTGTTACATTACAAAATATTTCCTAGCCGCTATTTCTTGATAAATGCCAGAGCCAGGCCGTTTTGATAATTTCATCTATATCTGGATATTCGGGCTGCCAGTTCAGAATCTGCCTCGCCTTATCTGAGCTTCCGACGAGTATTGGAGGATCACCATGGCGCCTTTCCATCTCCATAACTTTGATGGATTTACCAGTAACTCGCCCAGCCGCATGGATTACTTCTCTAACGGAAAACCCGTTCCCATTGCCAAGATTAAAAGCGTCTGAAGAAGCGCCACCCTGAAGATATTCAAGGGCCAAAAGATGGCCTGCCGCTAAGTCGTTGATGTGGATGTAATCACGGACACATGTGCCATCCGGAGTCTCATAATCCGTTCCATAAATTTGAATATGCTCACTCTGCCCTGCCGCTACCTTTAACACTAAAGGAATCAAATGCGGTTCCGGTTCATGCCATTCACCAATCTCACCCTCCGGATCTGCCCCGGCAGCGTTGAAATAGCGAAGGCAAACATGGCGGATGCTATAAGCTTTATCATAATCTTTCAGGATTTGTTCAACCATCAGTTTGGATTTACCATATGGATTGATTGGCTGTTGAGGATGATCTTCTGTCAGCGGAATTTGTAGGGGATTGCCATACGTGGAACAGGTGGAAGAAAAAATAAAATATTTCACTCCGTATTCAACCATGACGTCAAGAAGATTCAGTGTATTGGCGACATTGTTGCGATAATATTCGGAAGGATGATCAACAGACTCTCCTACGTAACAAAACGCGCAATAATGCATAACCGCTTCAATCGGGTAAGTCTGGAAACAGAAACGCAACCGATCTTTATCCGCCAAATCTCCCATAACAAAATGGCCCCACTTGACAAACTCCCTGTGGCCGAGGCTCAGATTATCATAGACGACCGTTTCGTAGCCTCTTTTATTGAGGACTTTATTGGCATGGGAACCGATATAACCAGCACCACCGGTAATGAGAATCATAAGAGTCCACCTTATTAACTTCACATTCGCACTTGCGAAAGTTAAACTTCTTTATTTGTGAACGTTATGTTCAGTCTGCTCAATAATAATGAAGGGCATCTCCTGTCAAGATAAAAATGATTGTATATGGTGTATGGCGATTCACATGAGCGGAATATCTTTTTGAAGATAAAATATCCTATTGGTTCGCTAATCCTGTCGATGAAAGAAAAATATGGCTGACTATTTGGGCTTAATGCGTAAACAACGGGGTCTTATTTTACCAATACTTCCTGAATAATTTTTCTTTTGAGCTTTTATTTAAAATAATTAAGTTAATCTTTGGACATTACAAATAGTTTGTCAAATTGTTTATCCCAAGCATTCGTTTCGAGAAACTTATCAACGCATTCACTGTTTGAAAAATTATGATTATCGGCTAAATATTTATAACTTAACTCATCAGTGTCGTTAAAATATAAAGTATTGGGACAGCCTTGTAAATGAGGAAGTCCAGTTACCAGACAAGTCAAACCATAATAGAGATATTCATAAATTTTAACCGGATCTGCGGCAACCGATATCTGACTGGTAATAAACGGCACTAAACCGAAGTGCCAATTCTTAGCATAAAGATATAATTCATTAGCAGGAATTTTCCCATGAAACATAATTCCATGACGTTCAAACTCTGCAACTAATGGCGGCAATTCTCCAATACCAATTATTTCCACTCTAACTTTATTGATTTTAGCCAAATTAAAGACAAACGGCCAGTTAATCCACTTAGACGTGAGATGTCCAAAATAACCAATTACTATTTCATCCTTAATTGGCCGAATAATATTACGATTGTGCTTACCGACTACATCAATACTAAAACCATTCGGGCTGACTATAATATCCTTGCGCACCTCTTTAAATTTGTCTGCAAGTGATTTGGTGACGGCAGATACCCTATCCGTAATTTTTATCAGTTGCTCTTCATCTGCCAGCCCGGAATACCAATCAGCAAAACCAACGCGCTTAAACCCTTCCCAATCATCGTGAATATCATAAAATGTTTTTCCACCAAGTTGCTTAATTTGCTGGATTAGTTCTGTTAGCACTGGATTTACCACATTACAAACTCCAATAATCTCTTCTACAAAAGTTAATTGCGATAAATCCAGCGAATAAAGAGGAATGCAAAATGTCCTTCGATCTACCTCATTAAATGCATCATCTACCACATGGTTGGGCGACCATCGCCAGAGTATAAACAACACAGTATATCCTTTAGAAACAAGATATTTAGCACAATTAATCGAACGTTGATTCATATCTTTTTCATAAAGAACGCCTGTAAACAAAATAGCTATTTTGGTATTTGCAGATATACTTTTCACAAATTGTTCATACTGAATCTTGTATTTTCGCTGCACGCATGGATTATATTCGGCAAATAATTTCCCAAATGTTTTTTTTATGCCGTTTCTGCGCGCACTATAGTAAAGCACTTTTGAATAATTAAGTATTTTTTGCATAAGAATCAGATTAATTTCTGCGATAGGTAATTCAAAATTAATTGTGATGTTGTTCCATCACCATAAGGGTTTTTAGCTCCGGTCATTGACTGATACATTTCGCCGCCCGCCAATAATTCTTTAACCGATGAAACAATTAATTCCTTATTAGTGCCAACCAGTTTGACAGTGCCTTCACTGACTGCCTCAGGTCTCTCAGTGGTATCACGCATAACTAAAACTGGCTTTTTAAGACTTGGCGCTTCTTCCTGTATCCCACCTGAATCGGTTAAAATAGTATAGGCCTTTTGCATTAAGAATACAAAAGGCAAATAATCCTGCGGCTCTATTAAATGGATATTGGAAAGACCTGACAAAATTTCATAAACTGGTTTTTGTACATTAGGGTTTAGGTGTACCGGATAGACCAGCTGCACTTTAGGATGAGACAGTGCAATTTCTTTAATTGCCTGACAAATACTAACAAAACCATCGCCAAAGTTTTCCCTGCGATGGCCGGTAATTAAAATAGTTTGTTTACTGAAATCCAAGCCTTTAGCTTCAAATTGCTGGGTTAATTTCCTATTTAATTTATCATCATGCTTTATTTTATCGACTATCCACAATAAAGAATCAATTACTGAATTACCTACTACTACAACATTTTTAGTAATATTTTCACGGTTAAGATTGGCTTTACTAACTTCGGTTGGTGCAAAATGAAATTCGGCAACACAGCTAGCAACTGTACGGTTAATCTCCTCTGGCCATGGGCTATAAATATTATGAGTCCGCAACCCTGCTTCTACGTGGGCAACTGGAATTCGTTGATAATATGCGGCTAAACTGGCTGCTAATGTTGTGGTAGTGTCACCATGAACTAAAACGCAATCCGGCTTATATTCAGCCAATACCGGGCGTAACCCTAATAATGCCTTGGCTGTCACATCATACAGATCCTGCCCATGCGCCATAATATCCAGATCATAATCAGGGGTAATGTCAAAAAGTTCTAAAACTTGATCCAACATTTCACGATGTTGCCCAGTCACGCAAGTTTTCACTACAAATTTATCTGCATAATTTTGACGTGCAAAGATAACAATCGGCAACATTTTAATGGCTTCGGGGCGGGTACCAAATATAAATAATAATTTTTTCATTCTATTTATCTCTTATGATTAAATCGATTGTCATAAGATATTACACGCAGCATATTTTCCCTATCTTGCTTTCCCGGCCTTTCCATCTTTCCACAATTTGATTTTTTGGAAAAGTTTTGCCTCCTTTGGCCCTGCGCCACGTGCAACACATAAGGAAACTACATGCACCCATCGGGTAATTGCCTTAAAATTACATCATGTTCTTTTCCCAAATGGCCGGATCCTCTTGACGCGACTGTAAATATTTAATAATTTCATCACCAATCGTTCCCCAACTACCCCCCTCAAAAGCAACTTTATGTATGCCTTCGCCATCGCCATCAACCAATACCATCTGGGCAAACGTTGATTATGCATCGTAGCTGCATACATGGTCTCACGCATTACTAGCAAGGAACTAGCAGGTTCGCTACTAATACCGCCTTGCTGCATGGCGGTTATAATGATGCCAGGAATGAAAAAGGGATCCGCCGTTTTCAATTCACGCAGCAGTAATTCGTTATCGCCAGTGATTTGGAATGACTCATCAAATTGGCCGTGCTGTTCGAACAAGCTGCGCCGATGCATAACACCTTGATGTGGCATAAACAAAATGATCTGCATAAATCGGTCCCCTTTCTTTTTCCACGGCTCACCAAGTAAACATATTTTTTCTCCTTCAGGATTAACTATCATGACCTGGCCATAGGCTACACGAATACTGGACGGAAGTCTTTCCAGATGCTCCGACATCCGTTCTAATACATTTGAATCCCAAAAATAATCGTCCGCTCCCAGAAAGCAAATCCACTCACCTTTAGCTTGCGCTAACCCTTTATTGAATGCGTTGTAGATGCCACGATCTGGCTCAGAAATCCAGTAGCTGATCTGCTCGCAATTTGCTTTAAGTAAATCGACCGTTCCGTCTTTGGAGCCACCATCAATAATAATTAGCTCTTTGCTTGGATAAGTTTGCTGCACAATACTGTCTATACATTGTTGTAACGTTTTGGCTCCATTGAAAACGACAACGATAGTAGAAATTAAATGTGAAGATTTGTAGTACATGGTTTTGCCATTAAACTTTTTGTCTAATTAAAATAAATCAAATATTGTTTCATGCTGCCGGATAACTCGTTTCAAATCAAATTTCTCACGGGCATGATTATATGCCGATTCGCTCATAGTTTTATATAAATCATCTTCATTTAAGAGCCTTAAAACATACCCGGCAAATTCTTTCACGTCATCGGGCTTGCATAAGAATCCGTCAACACTGTTTCTTACAACGAAAGGAATGCCATCGACTTCAGACGCGACAACGGATTTACCACTGGCCATCATTTCCGCTAAAACCAAGCCGAAGCCTTCCCATTTTGAAGTCAAAACACCGACATCCATTATGGAAATATATTTTTCGGGATCATTTACCCAACCAACAAGCATAAGTTTTTCCCCCAGATTTAATTTCGATATCATTTTTTCTAGAGTATTTTTTAGCTCACCATCACCAATCAAAATAAATTTACACTTTGGATATGAATCGGTAACAATCTTGGCAATTTCAATAAACGTTTGTGGAGATTTTTGTTCAGTAAAACGTCCTAGCATGCCCACTACTTTAAAATCTTTTGGTATATTTAAACTTTGCTTAAAATTATCATCACTTTTTCTATTATATCTTTCCAAATCTATACCGTTGGTGATAAGAACCAACTTTTTTTTACTTATGATACCTCTTAAAAGCGCGTCGTTGTATTCTGCCTCGGATATCATAATAATTTTATCCGCAAATTTTGAAACAATCTTTTCGACTAAAGCATAAGAAAACTTTTTTCTGTTACTAATCTTCATATTAAAAGACCAACCATGAGGGTTGTATAAATTGGTAATTCTCAAAAGCCCCGCGGCTATTCTGCCAAGAACTCCTCCTTTTGAACTATGAGAGTAAACTATATCGATTTTATTGTTTTTTAAATAAGACAGTATATTTTTTAGAGATATCAAATCTTTCAAAATTGATATGTTTCTTACCATTTCTACATAGTGCACATTGCATCCAAGTTTTTTTAACTCTTCATATGTTTCTCCATGGCAGATCACAGTAATCTCATATTTATTTCTATTCAGGTACTTTAATAGCATTTTTATGTATTCTTGCGTTCCGCCTTTTCCACCTTGTAATATAAAAACTATGCGCTTTTTATTCATATAAGAATCGCCAACTATTCCACACACTATTATTTCAATACTTTTCTCAGCAATGAAATTGCAATTTTCCTGAAGTACCTTATCTGTGAAAATATTAATGCCAAGACATAAAAAACATATCCTATTTTGGGGGAGCTATGAATATTTTCCTTTCTTAAAGTCTTGATATTTTTAAGTACATACCTATTAGTTTCTTTAAGGTTTCCAGATAGCCCGGATTCTCCAAATAAGGGTTTGTATGTATTTACTAAAAAGTCCTTGCTCACTGCTGATTTATACTTTCTAGTTATTCTAGCAAATAATAGGGTGTCTTCTGCGTATTTCTGCTTTTCAGGAAATCCTCCTATATCGCCTAAAACTTTTTTACGTATAACTACACTTGAAGTGCAAAAATAATGTTTAAAAAGTAATTGATAAAATGAAATATATTCCAACTGACTCTTAGCAAAATATTTTCGGATTATTCTTCCGTTTGTCTTTACAATGTTAATATTGCTTCCTAGCAAATCAATTTTATTTTCCGCCATCAGTTTCATTTGGATTTCTAATTTATTGCTAACCCACGAATCATCTGAATCGAGGAAGGCTATATACGCGGCATATGATTTGCTGATCCCGAGGTTTCTTGCTTCTGATGGGCCAGCATTTTCCTGGTAATAATGTTTAAAATTGATTTTCTCATGTTTCTTTATGTAATCGTCAACAATAGTGTGGGTATTATCGTTAGAACCATCGTCCACTAAAATAATTTCAAAATCAATAAATGTTTGTGTTGCCACGGATTCAATGGCTCTGATTATAGTTCTCTCCGAATTATAATAAGGAATAATAACACTGACCATCAGCATATTTTTATTTCTTCCCAAAAGATACTAGTGCAGCCCGTCAATCATTATCAAAAAAACGGCTATTTACGATAGGTAAAAAATCCCTGCCATATTCCTATTAAATTTTTATATGAATAGCTCAATCTTTTAGGATTAAGCAAAAATACCGCAAGCATCATTTTTAAAACCGGAGCAACAAACATTTTTCTTAAAATGTAATAAATCATTAAAGCATCGCCTTCGTTCGTGAATTTCCTAATAAATGCCCCAATTGCAAAAGAATCCTTTAAAATTTTATCTCCACCCACAGTATAGTTTTCTACCTCCTTATTAGCATGGTAAATGCGAATCTCAGGAGTATAGAATGCTCTATTGCCCGCCCTCATCAGCCGATACAGCAGTTCAAATCCCTCTATCGAGAAATATTTTGAACCAATGCCAAAGTGGTGATCCAGATAAAAATCTTCCCTTTTTATTTTACTTAAGTTGAAAAAATGAGTAAATTCGATACCCATCATTTTAAAATGGGAAACCTTTCCAGGTTTGTTTGAATTCGCACCCATACTGAACTTTGTTTTACTAAAATCGTACGACCCACCCGCTAAAACAGCAAGTTCTTCCTTCCTTTCAAATTCACTCACAACCTTTTCCAGAACATTGACTTCATAAACACAGTCATCATCCGGAAAAGCAATAATCTTTCCGCGCGCAAACTGGATACCGTAGTCTCTAGCTTTTGCCAGTCCTGAAAAATCAACTTTTATATGCTTTACAGGAAAGCAATTTATGAATTGCTTGACGATATTATCAATTTTTTTATCTTTATTTTGATCTATTATAATTAATTCAAAGTCTCTATAGGTTTGACTTGCCAAAGAATTTAAAAAAAGGACAAGTTCAATATCTCTACCTAGAGTCGCCAAAATAAGTGAACA
Source organism: Syntrophaceae bacterium (assembly GCA_003142535.1). Taxonomy (GTDB): domain Bacteria; phylum Desulfobacterota; class Syntrophia; order Syntrophales; family Smithellaceae; genus Fen-1166. Next base: position 15,296 of record PLMQ01000053.1, on the reverse strand, counting down.
CTTCATGTTCATCTCAATTCTTTCTAATAATTACTCTGTGATTTTTAGACGGATGTTAACCTTGGATCTCGTTTCTATTCTCGAAAGTATTATTTGATATTTATATCAACGCAATTTGATTATAATATATATTAATTGATTGATCTAAAGCAACTTTTTTCTCTTGTTCTTTTATGATAAGAATAAATGAGGAGTATAGAAAATGATCTCTATAATTATGCCAATATTTAATGATGAGAAATTTACAAAAGACGCACTGGATTCGATTATGGCCCAAACATATAAGAATTTTGAGCTAATAATAATTGAAGATCATTCTACAGATAATAGTCCTAAAATAATCTCTCTATTCAAGGATAAAAGAATAAAAGTTTATGTGAATGAAATTAATCTTGGCATCGCAAAATCTCGTAACAAAGCCTTGAAGATAGCTAAGGGTGACTACATATTTTTTACTGATTCTGACTGTATCGCTGATAAAGACTGGCTAAAAGAAGGCATTAAGACATTCAATACGTATAAGTGTCTAGGTGTTGAAGGGCTCACATATTATGTAAAGAAAGGATATAAACCGAGCATCTCCGATAAGTTTCCAGGAACTGCCGAGACTCCCGGGATATATCTTGGATGCAACATCGCATACACTAAGGATATAATGATGAAGCTTCACGGCTATGATGAGAGATATCATTATCATGATGATAGAGAATTTGCCATACGTGTCAAGAAATGCGGAAAAATAGTGCATTGTGATAAGATGATAATAACGCATCAAAATAAATCATGGGACTGCAAAAGTTATATAAAAGCCTGCACTAGAGTCCGGGACTGGATATTATTATTTAAAGAGCATCATGATACTACATTTATGACCGGGAGGATATTGTTTCCCAGAGGATTAATAAAAATATTTTTCCCTCCATTAATATTTGTACCGTTATTCAAGCATAAGAATAACACGCTGCTTGATTACCGGCTAGTCTTATGTTCATATGTTAAATTTGTATATGAGCGTATATATATCTGGAAAACTGCATTCAAGGAGAGGGTTTTCATCATATGATTTTGATGTTTTTTGATAAGACATTGCTTGTTCATGAGTAATCTATAAAAATTTCGGTCTTATATGGTCAAGAGAATCTCGGCCATAAAATGTGGGGTGTGGCGCCAAAACTAAAAGGGGTAAAAAATGAATCAGAAAATTGCAATAATTATTGGCGCAGGCCCTGCAGGACTAACTGCTGCTTATGAACTGTTAAAAAAAACAGATATTAAACCAATCATTTTTGAAATGTCATCGGATATTGGTGGCATATCAAAAACGATTAATTATAAAGGGAATCATATTGACATTGGAGGGCACAGATTTTTTTCTAAGTCTGATCGTGTCATGAAATGGTGGAAGGCTATGATGCCTATACAAGAAAATCGTTCTGGTGAAGTAGATATTACTTATCACAACAAAAAAGCTGCTGTTCAAGTTAGTGAAGATGGTCCAAATCCGGATAAACTGGATATTGTCATGCTGATTCGGTCTCGTCTTTCAAGAATATTTTATTTAAGGAATTTCTTTAATTATCCCATTTCTCTTTCTTTAGATACAATTGTGAACTTGGGCATCATCCGAATAATTCGGATTCTATTTAGCTACATCTATGCAGTTGTATTTCCTATTAAGGATGAAAAAACATTAGAAGACTTTATGATCAACCGGTTTGGCAGAGAGTTGTATAATACATTTTTCAAAGACTATACTGAAAAGGTTTGGGGCATAAGGTGCTCATATATATCTGCAGAATGGGGTGTCCAACGCATCAAGGGGCTTTCGATTATGAAAACACTCATTCATGCGATTAGAAAAGTTTTTAAAAAAGACAGCAGCATTAGTCAGAAAGGAACGGCAACGAGTCTAATTGAGCAATTTTTATATCCCAAATTAGGACCGGGCCAAATGTGGCAAGAAACTGCTCGCCAAATTCAGTCTAAGGGCGGTGAACTGCATATGAATAGCTATGTTAAATACCTTAAAAGTGTCGATGGAAAAGTAAAGGCAGTAACAGTTCTCAACAAAGAAACCAAAGAAGAAGCGAACTATGAAGGAGATTATTTTTTTTCAACAATGCCAGTCAAAGAGCTAATTGAATCTATCCAAGGCGATTCAGTTCCTCACAACGTGCAAGAAGTTGCGAAAGGATTACTTTATAGAGACTTTATCACTGTTGGCCTTCTTCTTAAAAAATTAAATGTTAAAACCAGGCGTAGTCGTAATGCACAAACTATGGTGCCTGATAATTGGATTTATATTCAGGAAAGAAATGTTAAAGTCGGTCGTGTACAGATATTTAATAACTGGAGTCCATATATGGTCAAAGACCCTGATAAAGTATGGATTGGTTTGGATTATTTTTGTAATGAAGGTGATGAACTGTGGAGCAAGGCTGATGATGAATTTGCAGATTTTGCCATCAACGAATTAGTGCAAATTAACTTCATTGAAAAAGAAGATGTACTGGATTCAACTGTTATTAGGATGCAAAAAACATACCCGGCTTATTTTGGCACTTTTGATAAGTTTCATTTAATCAGGGATTATACCGATAAAATAGAGAATCTGTTTTTGATTGGAAGAAATGGAATGCATAAATACAATAATGCAGACCACTCAATGCTCACAGCAATGACTGCGGTTGAAAATATAATAAATGGCAAGAAATCAAAGGATAATATTTGGCTAGTTAATACCGAGAAGGAATATCATGAAGAGATATAATATACAAATAACAAATCAGTACGCTATGCTTCTTTTTCTATTTTTTATACTTTTATTCGTTATGTCTAATGGACATATGGGTAACGATGAGGGAATGTGGAGCTATATGGGCAGAGTTTGGATCGAAAATAATATACCCCCATATGTTGGAGCTATTGAGAACAAAACACCTGGCATCTTTGAGTTGTTTGCAATTTCCTATATTTTATTTGGTGTTAATATCTTCTTCGTAAAAATGCTTGGAGTTATAGCCATATTGTTCTCGTCGCTGACCGTATATTTAATAGGTAAAGAATTACATACTCATTTAGCTGGCATCTTTAGCATGGTTATATTCGGATTAACGATGACATGGAACTTATTAGATGGGATGTACACTGCGCAAACCGAAACATTTATGGTTTTGTTTTCTACCTTATCGTTTTATTTTGTTATAAAAGGAGTGGGTTGCCTAAAATGGAGGTTCTGGATATTTCTATCAGGGTTTTCAATGGGAGTTGCTGTAGCATTTAAACAAATAGGTTTAACAACTACAATAGCCTTGTTCATTTTCTTTATTGTATATGGTGCTTCCAGCTTAACCAAGAAAGATAAAGTGGTTGGATTATTTCTATTGAGTTTAGGGGTTATAATCTCAACATTCTTCAGCTTGGTGCCTATCCTTATAAGTAATGTTTCCTTGAAAGAATACATTGATGGTGCCTGGTTGATTCTGCTAAATCCGGGGTCAAGTGCTTCTGCAACATCACATATCAAGGGATTTTTAAGTGTTTTTCTAAATTCTAGAATAGTAGTTTTCTATCCCTTTTTCGGCTTGTTTATCGGGCAGTCTGATTTAATAAAGAATAGATACTTCATCGGCTTGTTGATTTGGATGCTTTTTGATTTTATAGGAATGAACGCATCCGGCCGTTATTACGGACACCAAATCAAACAACTTATACCCTCAGTATCCATAATTATTGGTATCCTATTAAGCAACTTACTATTAAGGCGCATCGTCGAAAAACATGAATTGTCAAAATACGCCTCTAGTTTGTTAATATTCATTATTGTTTTATTTTTCCCTTTTCATTCACTGATTACAAACTGTAATAAGGCAGTAAATGGATATATAGATAACGGAAAGGAATTAGGAATATGGCTGAAAGAAAATACAAACAAGAATGATTATGTATATATAGCTGGTGGCGGCGGTAACCCTATTTTATCTTACTCCGGCAGAGTTTCGTCAAGTAAGTACTTTAATACGATATTTGTTACAAGTGATACAGAGAGAGAGCAACTACTATCTGATTTGAAAGCAAAGCCACCGCTATATTTTCTAAATTTCCCTGTTGATATGGGAACGAAAATTGAAGAATTTGTAAAGGATAATTATGAATTGTTGTATACAAACCAAGAATACAAAATTTTTAAAAGGAAATCACATTAGCTATTTTCCAGCCTGTTTATATTGATCAGTTAATAAGTTGCTTCCTCTGCGTTAATATAGTTAAGACAATCCCCCCCCCCATAATTTAATGTATAATAGGGCCGGATGGAGTAAAGTGAAATGACACGCTGGAACAACGGTTAGGCGTGGCGCCTTGTCAGGCAGCTCCCGCTTCTAGCCACATATACATTTTCTCCCTGCAACCACTCATTATCAAAACCGTTTGAGCCGCTATAAAAACTACGATTACATCCTGGTTTAATACGCTCATGAAGTTCAACAATCAAGGCATCGACTTTTCCAATCCAAGAGGAAGAATCTCTAAATACCTCCCGTTCTGCGCCTTCTATGTCAATTTTTAGGATATCTATATGATCAATTCCTTGTTCTTTCATGATTGTATCAACAGTTATGCTCTTTACTTCGTGAACAATCTCCAGATACCTTTCCTCGGTACCATTTTGTGCTTGTGCCATAAAACCCCATTTCCCTATACCAGGGTCAACTAAATTAATTTTAGTATTTTCGTGCCACAGCGCCCCGCAAACTAAAATAATATTCCCATATGGCGCAATATTTCTTCTAAGGACTTCCAAATTACTTTCTTCAGGTTCTATAGCAATAATTTTTGCATCAGGGAACTTATTTGAAAAGTATATTGATGCAAGACCAATATTGGCGCCGGCATCGACTATGGTTCTTGGAGTTCTTTTGACATCGGAATCATATTCCTGTCTGATAAATATCTGATCAAAAACCAAAACATCAGATGAGGGAACCCTTAAAAAAAATGGAAATTTAATATCCGGCCTGTTTATTTGCAGTAATGTAGGCGTTTTTGTGACTTTTCCTTTTATTGCAGAGACCAAGCCGCGAACACCGGCTGCACGGAGATAATGCTTTATGTTGCTGATCATTCTATGCTCCTTTTTAGCATGCCTAACATCGCAACTCACCCTTGAGGAGACCGCACATCGGAATCCGAATAGAGTGGAGTTGCTGGTCAGTCGCATTACTTACGATCATTCCCCCCGACCAGCTTCGGCATGATCCTCAGAGGAACCTGGCTGCCGATAGTTTTCTGGGCGGCACGCGATGCTTCTCGATTATAATGAGGTAAGGATAGAGGTGGATTGAGTGGATAGACGATTGAAACCGCGAGACATTACTCTGGTCTGGCATGCCGTGCGTGTTATTTAACTCATGGACAAGGCCGGTTGCAAAAGCAGAAAATCTATTAAAGCATCCATGTACATCCTCACACAAGTATACTCCTCCGGGGCGCAGGTACGGCAGCATTTCCTCCAAAGTAATCTGCTGCTGCTCCGGCGTGTGTCCACCATCATCAATTAGAATGTCTATGCCTTCCACACTCTTCCTGAAATTGCTCCAAAACGTTCTATCCGCTTGGTCGCCAATAAAGATAGAGGTGAAGTCATTCTCATATGCTTTACATGCTTCATCGATGTCTACTCCATATATGTGGCTCTTTTCTCCGAAGTATGATCGCCACATTTCAAGGCTTCCACCACTATAGACACCAATTTCCAGGATGTTCACCTTATGACCAACAAACTGCGCAAAATGCCGGTGATAAATATCGAAATAGTGTTCCCATTTCCAGATACCACGGCCTACCTTATGGTTCTGAAAATATTCCCGCAATGGATTTATCGGCAAAGAAACTAAGCCCTCTGCTTCTTGGATAGTATATGGATAGGCGTGTGAAAAGCTATAGGCGCTACAAACTGAAGGCACCGTATTAACAACGTGGGCAAATCCACGAGGATCATTTACCATCGCCTTTAACAACCGATAAACACTTCTGAGATATCTTTTCATTATCAGGCTCCTCTTGATGTTGTTATGAGGCGAACTACTAAGCTCACCGGTGGCAATAGAGCGTATCGAACTTGCCGTACTGTGCAGCACATTTATTACCTGAAAGTTGTGACTACCTTCTTTATTCCTTCCAAAGTAAAAGATTCCAGACTTAAGAAACCTTCTGGTAATCTTCTTTCATTTTCTAAATTTCGCAGTATCTCGTCTTCACTTTCGTTCAGCTCGAACTTAGTAATTTCTTTGAACCCCGCTTTTTCTAAAGAAAAGCGCAGTATCTTTTCGTCATAAATGAATGTGTGCCCCCAATCCCGCACAAAATTATTGATAACAAATGTGTCTTCGCAATAAGGTGCACTACCTATAAATGTTTCTGTGGCCCAGCCTATGTATTCTTTCTGTAGCTCTGTTTTCTCGTTCTGATAAAGCAAGATTAAAAATGATAAGTTCGGAGTTGATATCCTTATTTTACCGCCGTCTTTTAAAACACGAAAACACTCCTTTAACATATGCTGACCTTGTGCATACGAGACATGTTCAATCATATGCTCATTGAATACATAGTCGAATGTTTCATCATCAAAAGGATATGTTTTCGTTGCATCAATGTGGACAACATTGTTCGACTTTGGTAAAAGATCTGAATTAAGCCAGCCGTCAATAATATTGTCGCCACATCCAAGATGGAGTTTTTTTGTTTGTTGTTGATCTAAGTACTGTTCAATGATCTTTTTATCGACTCCAGCAATTTCCCGACAGAGCATCCAAATTTTTCTGTAAAATCCTCTCGCAAGGCCATTATGACGACTTTTCTTTAAAATTGTTTTTATTATACTTCGCATTTTATTTTCTTTTTTATGCTCTCAATGATTATTTGTTTAATATCTGTTTCGAAAAAAATTCGTAAACAGAATTTAACTCTGCGGGGCCAGCACCAATTATGATTATTTATTTTGTTTCATAAGTCATCCTTTATAAGGATCCCCCACTGGGATAAAAAAGCCATAATTTTAATTTTTTTATTTTTAAAACAAGAAACGTTTTTTAAGTAAATTAGGTTATTATGACGGCTATTTCTCTTTTGATTTAGTCCAAGAAATTCCATAATTACTAAAAGCCAGTCCATATGAGGAACTGGAGTTGTCACCATTAGCATACCATTGTGTTTTAATAATGCCCAACATTCTTTGAAGCAATCAACATGTTCTACAACTTCAAATGCTATAATGATATCAAATGATTCTTCTTTTAATCCTATGACCTTCCAGTTACGGATATCGCCGACAATATCTGCTGGAGAAACTATATCAATCCCTGTATAATTAGTCCAGCCGTTCTCTTTTAGATAATCACCTACCCATCCCGATCCACTGCCGATTTCTAATATGCATTTGTTTTTATGGATTTTTTCTAAAAAAAATTCTTTCTTTTTCTTTTTTGCAAATGCGCTTAATATTGGCATAAATTATTTTCCTTTGCGTGTGACCATCAACCGGAAGAATATTATCTCTTTAAACTGGACTGCACCCCAAGGAGTTTTGCTGTTGAACTCAAGCGCCAGATAGTTGAAGAACTACTGAGCGGGATGAATATGCCAGCCCAACTTACACGCCGTTATGAGATTTCCTCCGGCCTTCTTTATCACTGGAAAGAACAATATGCCAGAGGACGATTTAACAATGAGCCCAGTAAGGAAGCCGCCCTTGAAGACCGCGTCCGCCAGTTGGAGCAACTGGTCGGCAAGCTTACCTTGGAGAACGAGTTTTTAAAAAAAGCTGTTCAGAGGGGCCTTTTGACGCTGCCGAAGAAAAGCGATGTTTCATTGCTGAACATCGTCACCTCCTCGAAAACACGGAAAGGGGGTGCGAGCTCATGAATCTGCCCCGCAGCACATATTATCATCAATCAAAGAACCATTCCGGGGATGATTCGGAACTCATCGCTCAGATTGAAGCAATAATCGAAGATTTTCCCGGTTATGGATACCGCTGAGGTATTCCGGTTAATCATAAAAAAGTGTTGCGCATCATGCGTCACTGGGGGCTATTAAGAAAACCCAAACGCCGCTGGATAAAAACGACGGGGGAGTAATCACAGCCAGCGGATTTATCCCAATCTAATAGAAAATCTTATCGTTACAGGTCCAAATCAAGTTTGGGCGGCGGACATCACCTATATTGGCATCCGACACGGTTTCGTCTACCTGGCGGTCATTCTGGACCTATTTGCCTGCAGAGCCATCGGCTACGCTATTTCTCGCAACATAGATACTGCCTTATGCATGGATGCCCTGGATATGGCTATTATTAGCCGGAATCATCCAAAGAGCGTTATTCATCATTCAGATCGGGGTATCCAATATGCGCCCCATGATTATATAGAAATACTCTTAAAATACGGCTTTCTGATCAGCATGTCCCGCAAGGGAAATCCCTATGACAATGCCACTACCGAAAACTTCTTTAAAACGCTCAAAGTTGAAGAAGTCTACCTTTGGGAATATCGAACCTTGGAAGACGTTCAAATTCGGCTTCCCTTTTTCATTCAGGAAGTGTACAACCACAAACGGCTGCATTCATCTCTTGGATACAGACCGCCGGTGGAATTTGAAGACCTATTTTTTAAAAACCATAAACCCTGGCCGACTGCTCTAACCCAATCTGTCTAACCCCAGGGGTGCAGTCCAGAGATGCCATAAATTATTCAGGCTAAATTAAAACAATATAGTAACCTGTTAAAACTACATAAACAGTAGATAGTAAAGAAATAACAGAGAAACAGACAATTAATAAGTAGTAGGAATTGTATAGGATAATTTGCCGATTATTCTGAACCACAGATACCTGTTTTATTAAAGCCTTTTGTTTTAATTTAACCGGTATTATTTTACGTGGTTTCAAAAGTAAATTCAAATTATTATTGATAAATGTATTATATAGTAAAAGGAAAAAGAGCGGGGCGTAAGGAATAAAGTATCGTCCTTGAACATCCATGATGTAATTTTGCCCGACCGGATTCCAAGTTAAATAAAGACCCGTTTCGATTAATATAACTCCTGCAATAAATATGGATGCAGGAATTAGTTTATTTATTAATCCAATTTTAATATCGTTATTGGAAAGCAGAAACGCTGTGATGATTAATATCAATAAATAGAAATTGATGTGCCACTTGGGCAAGGGCTTATTCAACCAACCCATAATACCGATAAAACTATCCAGATGAAAAGTCCTCATGGAAATAAAAACCGAGTTAAATACAATTCCCAGGTATTGGATAGGGTTATTCAGGATAAATTGTTTTTGTTCAATGAAATTTACGCCTTTAGGGAAATTGATTCGATCAGATCGCTCGAATCTCTCAATAGGAGTTGGAGTTGGTGCTGAAAGTGCATCCAGAGATAAAGGAAGATTCATAGTTGACTGGGTTGAAGCAGCAGCTTTGGGTTGAAAAAGCGGCTTGAGAGCTCCGATTTGAGTTGCTAGAAAAACAGTGATTATTAGACTCATAAAGATAATAATATATTTTTTTAAAGACCCTATTCTGTATACGGGGATTAAAAGAAACATTCCTATCAATATGGCATAAACGGATCTGGAGGTTGCCACTAAAAAAGAGATGGCAAATAAAACAACCAAATCCTGTATGTTGATTTTTTTGTGCTGATCATACGCAAACCGAAGGAGCAAAGCAATCAGCAAAAAGGAGAGGCTGATGATCATCGCGTCTTTGGACAAGGAAGCACATAAAAATAAAGTCATGGGCATGAGCGCCAGCAAAAAGAAAATCCATTTGAAAAAAGGAGCAGTTCTGATAGCAAAATAAATTAAACCAATGGAAAATAGCAGATTAAAAGTCCTTCCCATGTATAAAAGCATTACAGGTGAGCAGTTAAACATTTTCCCAATAAACATGCCTAATGCCTGGGGGAAGTAAGGGAAAATAAAAGGACGAGCAAAAATTGCTGATCTGACTTGAGGATTCAATTCTACTTTCCTCTGAGAGAGTATTTCATCGATACTTGTTTTTTTGATAGTATTGAAATTCATTCCTCCAAAGGTATCAAACAATTGTATAAGCGAAGCAGGAACGGTAGAGTCAAATTGAAAAATGTTGAATTCCGCAAGCTGATATGCCCTGTTAAGATGGTCGTGTTCGTCAGGGACCTGAAGCGGCGGTGTGATAAATACCAATGCCAATCCAAAAACCAATGCCAAAACAACATAAATTTTTTCGGGAACAAAGGTCAATTGAACGACGAATGGCTGGAGTTTCTTTGCAAACACGATGAGCAAAGTCAGAAGTGAGGCCAAAAAAAAGAGAAACGTTTTAAACCAATTTACAAAACCAAAACTCGATTCATAAGTCCGCATACATAGACTGCCTTCTATTGGGAAAACCTGTCCAGCGCCTTTTAAGGTTCCGATCACATCTTCATTGACAACCGGTTTCACCGAAAGTTTCCCTAATTTTCCTGTCGGCATCCTCGGTACGGCTAGATGGTTATCTTTGTTGCCGGTAGATGTGGATAAACAGAGTATTACTTTTCCCCCCTTTCCCACGTGGATATTTTCAGGAAATTTAAAGAGCTGATATTTTGGTCTATACAAATTTTCATTGATGAAGTGCTTCATATAGAGCGTCTGATAGTTTGTATCCAGTACCATAAGTGTATTTTCATTTAGATATGGCACTCCCCAAGAAACCATGACCAATTCCACAGCTGTCAGATATTCTTTTGTCACCGTAATTTCCTGGATAATTAAAAACTCTTTTTTCAAAGCTTCAAATTTCATTTCCCTGCTTAATTCCATATCCTGCGTCGGGAAAAATAAAACTGTTAGCTTTGAAGAATAAATAACGGTTCCGGAAAGGATCAGAAATATCAATCCGATGATCAGGTATTTATTTTTCTTCATGGTATGCTATTGCTCCACCCCTTCTATAAAAAACAATTACATATAGTGGTTACTGAGGGATGTGTGAACTATAAGAAGAACAACCTTTATTGTCAATTAAATAATAGGCCACACGATATGTTATTAAAAATATGGTGATACTTCCCGGATTAGGCCTCGTCGTGAAGGATTAATGTCATTTTCCCAAATCTTCCAGATTCTTTCCGGCATCGGGAAAAAACAGGGGCGAGCCGAATTTATCCACGCCAAATTTCTTGATGATATCCTGAGCTTCCTTGGAAACAATGAAGTCTGCAAATGCTGTGGCACCTTCGGCATTAGCCTTTGGCCATTTATTAGAGTTCACTTCAATGACATGATAGATATTAAGCAGAGCTGCGTCGCCCTCAACTAAAATTTCCAGACCGAGATTTTTCTTCATTGCCAGATATGTTCCGCGGTCAGCCAGTGTATAACCTTTTTTTTCGGCAGCAACATTCAGCGTCTGGCCCATTCCTAATCCTGTTTGCTGATACCACTTTTGCCCTTCAGGATTAATGCCTGCTATTTTCCAGAGTTTTTTCTCCTGAGAATGAGTTCCGGAGTTATCACCACGGGATACAAATAGAGCATTGACTCCCGCAATTTTTTTAAATGCATCGGCTGCGGCTTTTGTCCCTCTTATCTTGCCCTGATCAGAACCGCTTCCAACAATTACAAAATCATTATGCATAACCAGTCGCCTATTCACACCAAAACCATCGGCTATAAATTTCTTTTCAGCATCAGGCGAATGAACAAGCAAGACATCGGATTCACCTTTCTGCCCCATCGCCATGGCCTGACCGGAACCGACAGCTATTGTTTTTACAAAATAACCTGTCTTCTTTTCAAACATAGGAATCAGAACATCCAATAGCCCCGTATCCTGTGTACTGGTTGTTGTCGCCAGAATAATATTTTTTTGTTTGGGAGCAGCCTGAACATCAGCTGTTATTGTCATGGACAGCATTGTTATTAATAAAATTATTAGAGTGGCAATAAGGCCAGCGTATTTTTTCATTATTATTTCTCCTTTTATGAAACACTTAATCAAATTATTGCTGGGTATATAGAATTTTCCCGGAATCTTTAAAATCGTAACTGCCAATTTTTTCCACACGGCTTTTGAATGCATTTGATTTAAGCGTTTCGATAAATGCTTGCAAACCAGGATTGAAATATGCAGATTGATCCATGATCATATCAAAGTTCTCGGAAGTAATCGGCTGGTAAGCCAAACCCAAAATTTTTGCTACTGCCGATGATGCTATTCCTACTTGTGCTTCGCCGGACAGAATCGCCAGACCTATTTCCAGATGAGTATATACTTCATTATCATAACCATCGATAGTTTCCGGAACAATCCCCCGTTGTTGCAGATGATAATCAAGAAGCTGTCTTGTTCCCGAACCTTGCTGCCGGTTAATGAAGCGGATTCCCCCACCCGCCAGACTATTAAATCCTTCGATGGATTCCAATATCGCCGGTGAAATCAGGAAGCCAAGGTCGCGCTGGAAGAGATTAACAACTACAGGCTTAATATCAGGCAGATATTTTGTTAAATAGGGAATATTATACTGGTTGGTCTCCGGATCAAAAAGATGAGAAAGAGCAATATCGGTTAATCCTGCATTTAGAGCCTTCAATCCATTAACACTCCCGGTATTGGCGGAAAATATATAAAAATCAGGATGCGTTTTTTTTGTCGTAGTCACAAGCATGTCCATAATAGGATCATTGCTTCCTGAAGCCAGAATGGCGCCGCTTATCTGACTATTTTTCTTTTTTGCCTGCTGGAGCGCGGTCTTGGCATCGCCTTCAATCCATTCATCAATTAACTTCTTGGGAAAAATCCATTTACCCGTAACTCTTGTGGAAGGTATTCTTCCCGCTTTAATCAGTCCATAAACCTGCTTTTCATGAATATCCAGGTATTGGGCAACTTCCTTTGTATTCATTAATTCATCGGACATAAGACCTCCTAATATTATTCTGTTAATAATCTATGATATTGAGAATATCAAGGTATATTGTAATATATTTTTACCAATTATTACTAATTATTCTAGTAGTCATTCATCTTTCTTTCCAATCCATAAATCATAGAATAAAATCTTGACAAATCAGAAATAAGTAATACGATCGTTTTAAAATGATGTTTTAATCGGTTGTTTAATTTATATGAATTCAGAAAAGAAAGAAAAGCCTAAAGTTGAATTGATCCTGGAAACAGCGGGAGAAATCTTTGCGGAACAAGGTTTCCGTAAAGCCACGGTAAGGAACATCTGCAAACGCTCTGGAGTGAATCTTGCGGCAATCAATTACTATTTCGGCAATAAGGAAAAATTATATCAGGCTGTATTGAAATATCACCGGTCAATTGCCTTACAAAAATATCCTTCTGATTTCGGCATCAACGAATCAGATTCTTCCCGAAAAAAACTAAGTTCTTTTATTCAGGCTTTCATTCTGCGTCTTCTGGAAGAAGGAAAGCCATCCTTATTCGGCAAACTTTTTGCCCGCGAATTTACCGAACCAACAGGCGCGTTCGATATATTGATAGAGGAATCTATCAAACCGACATTTAATTTACTATCTTCGTTTATTAAAGAAATATTGGGCAATAATTATAGTGTCAAAAAAGTGGAGTTATGTGCTATGAGCATCTTCGGCCAATGCTTATATTTTCGCAACGCTAAGCCGATTGTTTTAAGAATTCTCTGCAAAGATGGGTATAGCAACGAAAATATAAAAGAAATATCGGAACATATAATAAATTTTTCTCTAAAAGGTTTGCTTAATTATTAACACATTAATCATAATCAGGTGATAAAATGTCAAAAACAATATTAATCAGCGTCACTTTAATTTTATTATTCAGTCAAAATGTTCCGGCAGCGGATGTAATTATCAAAGATACAAAACTCAATCTGCAGCAATGCATTTGACATTATCAAAAAAGGAATAGGTGAAATTTGGCATGAATCAAACATCAGAGTTTGAAACGCACACTGGACCCCGTTTGACCAGGATTCAAAGATTCTTTCATTTTATCCGCCGTCACTGGGTAATACTTATTGTAACCGGCGTCATCATCATTGTGGGCATAATATTCATCACTCAATATATAATGAAGCTTGGCGCAGGCAAAAATTCTCTCGATAATCAACGTCCCCAGCCCGTAACAGCTGTAATGGCAACTAAGGCCGATTTTGATGTATACCTGAAGGGGTTGGGCACTGTCATTCCCACAAACACCGTTACTGTCAAATCTCAGGTTAGTGGCCAGCTTATGAGCGTGCACTTTAAAGAAGGACAGCATGTTAATCAAGGTGACTTGATTGCCGAAATTGATCCGCGTCCTTTTCAGGTTCAACTTATGCAGGCCGAAGGGCAACTTGCCCGTGATGAAGCGTTTCTAAAAAACGCCGAGGCTGATCTGGCGCTTTACAAACAGTTGCTTGCCGAGGATTCCATTGCCACGCAACAAGTTACAACTCAAGAATCATTAGTGAAGCAGTACCGCGGCGTGATTGAAACAGACAAAGGTCAAATCGCCAATGCTAAACTCCAGCTTACTTATGCCCGGATTATTGCCCCGATTACCGGACGCGTCGGTTTGAAGCAAGTTGATCCCGGCAATATGGTTCAGGTTAACGATCTAAGCGGTATAGTGGTGCTTACACAACTGCAACCGATTACGGTCGTATTTTCGCTACCTCAGGACAATTTAACGATACTGATGAAACGCTGGAATTCCGGGGCGGCTATATTATCTGTCCAAGCCTATGATCAGGAAGGCAAGGTGTTACTGGCCAGCGGTAAGCTTCTTGCGGTGGACAATCAGATCGATACTACAACAGGCACTATTAAACTGAAGGCGATATTTGACAATAAAGATAACAAACTTTTTCCTAACCAGTTTGTTAATGTCCGACTGAAAGTGGATACTCTTCGTGATGCAACGGTGATGTCCACTGCCGGGGTGCAGCGCGGCAGTATTGGTACCTTTGCCTATGTGGTCAAAGATGATAAAAGTGTAACAGTGAGAATGTTGAAGTTGGGCCCGGCAGAAGGCGATAATGTTGTCGCACTGGAAGGACTGGCACCTGGAGAATTAGTGGTTACTGTCGGAGGCGATAAACTGCGTGAAGGTATCAAAGTTGAGCTTATAACGCCAGGTAATAAAGGGGCTGCAGTGAATGATGGAAAAACAAATACTGGCACCGGGCAAAAAAAACGACCATCTTCAGCACCAAAGTAGACTAGAACCTACTTGTAAAAATGTCATTTCGGGTATAAATATAGGTAA